>CALABV010000085.1 GCA_937886325.1 uncultured Geobacter sp. | reverse complement strand
CGAACTCGCACGCCTGGCCGATGACGATGGGGCCGGCGCCGATGATGAGGATCTTCTTGATGTCGGTTCTTTTGGGCATTGCAACTCCTTATGGCATACTTCGTTAACGTCTGGGAATGCTTTCAGCTTCTGAATATGAAAAACACCGCTCCACCCAGGCAGCACCCGGCCCAGAGGTAGTCCATCTTCAGCGGCTGCCCCATGTAGAGCACGGCGAAGGGGACGAAAACGGCCAGGGCGATGACCTCCTGGAGAATCTTCAACTGGCCGAGGCTGAAGGTTCCGTACCCGACCCGATTGGCCGGGACCTGGAGCATATACTCGAAGAAGGCCAGGCCCCAACTTACGAGCACCGCCAGGAACCAGGGCGCGGTCTTCAGGTCTTTCAGGTGCGCGTACCAGGCAAAGGTCATGAAAATGTTTGAAAGGAGCAGCAGAAAAATGGTTCTCATTGAGATTATGTCCCGTAGGGGCGGCCCCCTGTGGCCGCCCGCCTTTGGGCAGGCACGGGGGCCTGCCCCTACAATTCCTGCACCCAGCCGTTCTCCAACCCGAACTCTTCCAGCGCCTCCACCGCTTCCCGGTACTCGTCGTCGGTAATCTTGCGGTTGATGCCGGGGGTCTCTTGGGCCAGGTAGGCCGGGAAATACTGGTTCATTAAGGCGATATGGGTTTCGGTACCCAGGTTTTCCGCAATCCAGCGCAGGGTTTCTCTGCTTCCCGCCGCACCCTGCGGAAGGACGAGGTGTCGGATGATGAGGCCCCGTACGGCTATCCCTTCGTCATCCAGTTTCAGGTGCCCCACCTGTCGGAACATCTCCCTCACGGCGGCCCGGTTGCAATCCCGGTAGCCGGGGGCGGAGGAGAGTCGGACCGCCGGCTCATCGTCCGCATACTTCATGTCCGGCAGATAGATGTTCACGATCCCGTCCATGAGCCGCAGCGCGTCCGCCTTCTCGTAGCCGCTGGTATTCCAGACGATGGGGATCCGGAACCCGTGAGGCACCGCGATCAGAAGCGCCGCCAGGATCTGGGGGAGGTAATGGCCGGGGGTGACGAAGTTGATGTTGTGCACGCCCTGCCTTTGAAGCCTGAGCATCCGGGACGCAAGTTCACCGGTGGTCATCTCCTCCCCGTTTCCGAATTGACTGATGGGATAGTTCTGGCAGAAACGGCAGCGGAGCGTGCAGTACGAGAGAAAGATCGTCCCGGAACCCCGACTGCCGGAGATCGGGGGCTCCTCGCCCCGATGGACGTTGGCCGAGGCGATCTTCGGCTTCAGCCCTGCCTTGCAGAAGCCGGTCCGGCCGGCGACCCGGTTCACCCCGCAGTCGCGGGGGCAGAGGTCGCAGCTTCGGAGCCGTGCGTATGCCTCACGAACCCGCTTGCGCAGCTCGCCAGATTGGTAAAGATCTCGGTAACGCATTAATATTGATCTGTAGGGGCGGGGTCACCCCGCCCTTCTTCCGAATGAAAGGGTGCTTCCGCCGAGGGCGCGAGGACCGCGCCCCTACGCCTTCCTATATTTCTCCATCATCTCCGTGAAGCGGCCGAACAGATACTGGGAATCGTGGGGACCGGGCGACGCCTCCGGGTGGTGCTGAACCGAGAAGATGGGGAGTTCCCGGCAGCGCATTCCTTCCACGGTCAGGTCATTCAGGTTCTCGTGTGCCAGGTCGCAGGAGCCGGCAAGGGAGGCAATGTCCACGGAGAAGCCGTGGTTCTGCGCGGTGATCTCCACCTTGCGGGTCGCCAGGTCCATCACCGGCAGGTTGGAGCCATGGTTGCCGAACTTGAGTTTCACGGTGCGGCCGCCCAGGGCCAGGCCAAGAAGCTGGTGACCGAGGCAGATGCCGAAGATGGGCACTTTTCCGATCATCTTCCGTATGTTTTCGATGACGACCGTCATGGGTTCCGGGTCGCCGGGGCCGTTGGAAAGAAAGATACCGTCCGGATTCATGGCCAGGGCCTCCTCGGCCGGGTAGGTGGCCGGAACGACCGTGACATCGCACCCGGCCGAGGCCAGGCAGCGCAGGATGTTGTACTTGATGCCGAAATCGTAGGCGATAACCTTGTAGGTTCGCTCCGTTCCCGCGAGATCGGGGTGGCCCGTGCCCAAGTCCCAGATTCCCTCCGTCCAATGATACGACTTTTCGCAGGTTACGCCGGTCGCAAGGTCGAGTCCCGCCATGCTGGGGACCGCCTTTGCCTTCCGGATCAGGCTCTGATGGTCGGAATCAACCGTGGAGATGATGCCGTTCTGCGCTCCCCTGTCCCGCAGGTGCCGGGTGAGCGCCCGGGTGTCGATCCCCTGGATCCCTACCACTCCGTTTTCCCTGAGGTAGTCGCCCAGGCTCATGGTGGCGCGCCAGTTGGAATACTCCTCGAAGTATTCCTTCACGATGAAGCCGGAGAGGAACAGGCCCCTGCTCTCCACATCCTCCGGGTTAATGCCCGTGTTGCCCATCTGGGGATAGGTCATGGTAACCATCTGTCCCTTGTAGGACGGGTCGGTCAGGACCTCCTGGTAGCCGGACATGGCGGTATTGAACACCACCTCGCCCACGGCCTCGCCGGTGGCGCCGAACGATTTTCCTTCGAAAACGCGCCCGTCGGCGAGCGCGAGAACTGCTTTCATGTATATCTCCTTTAAAGCAAGGGGCTGGGGATGGGTGGCTGGGGTCTAGCCGAAACCAGTCCCCAGCCCCTGACCCCTAGTCCCTCTTGAATACAATTTTGCCACCCACTATGGTATACGTTGCCCGCCCTTTCATCTCTTTCCCCAGGAAGGGGGAGTTCTTGGACCTGCTGGCCAGCTTCTCCGCTTCCACGGTCCAGACGGCATCCGGGTCGATGATCGTGATGTCCGCGACCGAACTCGGCGCAAGGGTACCCCGGTCAATGCCCAGGATGCGCGCCGGATTCAGGGACATGGCGGTTATAAGTGCATTCAGGTCGAAAACTTTGCCCTCCACCAGGGCCAGTGAGAGCGGCAGCGAGGTCTCCAGCCCGATGATGCCGTTGGAGGCGAGAACGAACTCCACGTCCTTTTCATCCAGGTGATGGGGGGCATGGTCCGTGGCGATGGCGTCAATGGTCCCGTCCGCAAGTCCCTCCTTGATGGCCTCCACGTCCTCGGCTGCGCGCAGGGGAGGATTCATCTTGGCGTTGGAATCGTAGCCGCGAACCGCATCCTCGGTAAGGGTGAAGTAGTGGGGGGCCGTCTCGCAGGTGACCTTCACGCCGCGCGCCTTGGCGTCCCGGATGATGCGCACCGCCCCTTTGGTGGATACGTGGGCCACATGGATGGGCGAATGGGTGAATTCGGCGAGGAAGACGTCGCGGGCGATTGCCGCGTCCTCGGCCACCCAGGGGATCCCCCTCAGGCCGAGCTCGGTGGCGGTGAAGCCGTCATTCATCTGTCCGTCAGCGGAGAGGCCAAGATCCTCGCTGTGGGAAATCAGCATGATTCCCATTCCTTTGGCGTACTCCAGTGCCCGGCGCATCAGCTCCGGATTGGATACGGGCCTGCCGTCGTCGGACACGGCAACGCAACCGGCCTCCTTCATATCGCCCATTTCCGCCAGGTTCTCACCTTTCATTCCCTGGGTGATACAGCCCACCGGGAAGACGTTCACCAGACCTTCGGCCTTGGCCTTGGCGATGATGTAGGAGGTGACGGCCTTGTTGTCATTCACCGGCTTGGTGTTGGGCATGCAGGCAACGGAGGTGAAGCCGCCGGCTGCCGCGGCCCGCGTGCCGGTGACGATGTCCTCCTTGTATTCCAGGCCCGGATCGCGCAGATGGACATGCATGTCGATGAGACCGGGGGAGACAATCATTCCTTTTGCATCAATCGCTTCGACCCCTTTGCCGGCAGTCAGTTTCTTACCGATTTCCTTGATCTTTCCATCAGCTACCAGGATATCCAGTTTCTCGTCCAGACCCTGCGACGGGTCGATGACGCGACCACCTTTTATCAAAAGATTCATAAAATCACCTCATGGTAATCGTTCTGTAGGGGCGGGGTCATCCCGCCCACGGTTTTCGCGCCCGGGCGGGAGAACCCAGCCCCTACCATTTCCGTTTTATTCCGTCGGGCCGCCGCCGCTCACGTGGTACAGCATGGACATCCTGACCGCCACGCCGTTTTCCACCTGCTCAAGGATGACGGAGTTGTCGCCGTCTGCCGTCTCGGAGGAGATCTCGACCCCGCGGTTCATGGGGCCGGGGTGCATGACCAGGACGCCCGGCTTCGCCATCTTCACCACGTCGTCGGACAGGCCGAAGTAGCGCGAATACTCCCGCATGGTGGGGAGGAGGGTCTTGCCCTGCCGCTCCAGCTGGATGCGGAGCATCATGACCACGTCCGCGTCCTCGACCGCGTCCCGCATCCTGCCGCACACGGTAACGGCGCCGAGCCGTTCCACGCCGGGGGGGATCAGTGTCGGAGGACCGGACAGGAAGACCTTCGCTCCCATCTTGGTCAGGCCGTAGATGTTGGAGCGGGCGACCCGGCTGTGGGTGATGTCGCCCACGATGGCCACTTTAAGTCCTTTGAGTGTCCCCAGCTTTTCCCGCATGGTCATCATGTCCAGGAGGCCCTGGGAAGGGTGCTCGTGCTGACCGTCGCCGGCATTTATCACCGAGTAGGAGACCCGTTTCGCCAAGTAGTGGTGGGAGCCGGAGATGGCGTGGCGCATGACGATGATGTCCGGCTTCATGGCCTCGATGTTGCGGGCCGTGTCCGACAGTGTCTCTCCCTTCTGTACGGCGCTGGTGGAAGCTGAGATGTTCAGGGTGTCGGCCGAAAGCCGTTTCGCCGCAATCTCGAAGGAGGTGCGGGTGCGGGTGGACGGCTCGAAGAACAGGTTCACCACCGTCTTGCCGCGCAGGGTTGGCACCTTCTTGATCTCCCGCTTGCTGATCTCCTTCATATTGTCGGCGGTGTTCAGGAGAAGCTCTATCTCCTCCGCCGTCAGGTCCTGCAGCCCCAGAATGTCCTTGTGTTTGAATCCCATGGGTGACCCTCCGAATCATGCATGAATCAGCCGCCGGCTGCCGGCAGCCGGCGGCTGTGAGTATGAAAAAATCAGTACTTTTCCAGATACACCTCGATGGGGTGGTTTCCGTCGTCGAAGCGCACCTGGATGTTTTCCTTGCGGCTGGTGGGAACGTTGCGGCCCACGAAATCGGCGCGAATGGGAAGCTCCCGATGACCGCGATCGATGAGCACGGCGAGCTGGATGCACTGGGGTCTGCCGTGGTCCATCATGGCATCCATGGCCGCCCGGATGGTGCGCCCGGTGAAGAGAACGTCATCCACAAGCACCACTCGTTTTCCCTCGATACTGAACGGGATCTCGGTCTTGCCGACCGGCAGATGGGCGGCCTGGGTCTTGATATCGTCCCGGTAGAGGGTGATGTCCACCGAACCGACCGGAACCGCTACCCCCTCAATCTCCTCCAGCCGTGAAGCCAGTTCATGTGCAAGGTGGATGCCGCCGGTACGGATACCCACGAGCACAACTTCTGAAATTCCTTTGTTCCGCTCCAGCACCTCGTGGGCAATTCGGGTCAGCGCCCGTTTGACACCTGTTCCGTCAAGAATGACGGTGGTTTCCTTCTTCACCTGAACCTCCTCTCGCCGTTTGTTGACGCAAAAAAAGCCCTTCCGCGATATGGCGGAAAGGCTCCCTGCTATTCAGTGGCGTGGATTGTGTCTGCCCCCACCTTTGTTAACCTCACGGGGTTACGTTAAAAGGCCGGTCATCAAATTTTTCCTACCCTAGCACTAGTGCCGTGAGGGAGTCAAGATCGATTTTCGTGAAACGCCGCTCGTCGAGCATCGATGAACCATCGGGAATTGTAATGTGTATCGGAGATTCCTTACGGTTTTCGGCGTTCGACCGGTTTTTCGACGTCCGTCTGCTTTCTCACCAACAGCGCCACATTTTCCACATGGGGGGTCTGGGGGAACATGTCCACCGGCTGGATCTTCACCGAGCGGTAGCCGAAGCCGGCGAGGAGATTCAGGTCACGGGAAAGGGTTTCCGGCGAGCAGGAAACATAGATGAGCGTGGCCGGACCGAGGGCGGCCGCGGCGCGCAGCACCCGTTCATCGCACCCCTTGCGAGGGGGATTGAGCACCACGAGATCGACTTTCTTTCCTTCGTCCCGCAGATCCTCCAGCAACTCGGCGGCGTCTCCCGCCTCGAAGCGGCAGTTCCTGATCCCGTTCGCGCGGGCGTTTTTCTCCGCATCGTCCACCGCGGCCTCGATGGACTCGTAGCCGATGACCTTCGCCGCGCCGGCGGCAAGAAAGAGGGCGATGCCGCCGACGCCGCAGTAGACGTCTGTCACGGTCTCCTTTCCCGTGAGCGATGCCCATTCCCGCACCGTCTCATAGATGGAGCGCGCGCCGTCGTTGTTTACCTGGAAGAAGGAGCGGGGGGATATGGTGAAGCGGACATCCCCGATGCAGTCGGTGAGGGACTGTTCACGGGTAACGAAGTAGTCCCTGTCGCCGAGTATCACGTTGCCGGTGGAGGAGTTGACGTTCTGGGCAACGACCTCGACCTCGGGAACCGATGTCTGCAGGTGCTTTGCCAGGTGGTGGATCTCGTTGAAGCTCCTTTGGCTGGTAACGAAAACCGCCATGGCCTTGCCCTCCCGTTCCGAGACGCGGACCACCAGGTAGCGGAGGATGCCGTTGCGGGTCCTGGGATTATAGACGGGTACCTTGCCTTTGCGGATTCCATCTTTTACAGCAGCCGCGACCCGGTTGACGAGGGGGTGGTGGAGAGGGCAGTCGCCGATGTCCATGACATCGTGGCTGTTGCGTCGGTAGATGCCGATGACGGGAGCCGCGAATTTCCCCGAGACGACAAGCTTTGCTGTGGTGCGGTACCCTACGGGTTTCGGTGAAGGGATGACCGGCATGATTTCCGTGTCCCTCAGCACCGGATAGCGCCGCATCGCGCCCTCCACGAGCCCTTTTTTCCACTCAAGCTGTGCCCGGTATTTCATCGAGATCAGCGGGCACCCGTCGCAGGCGTCTCCCTTGCCGCAGGGAGGCGTCAGCAGTCGGTCCGGCGAGTTGCGCAGCACTTTCACCACGTCGGCGAAAGTGTCCCGTTGGCCGGAAAAGGTGATCCGCGCCCGGACCGTCTCTCCGGGAAGCGCTCCCGCAACCCGGATTCTCGTCGTTTCATGAACCGCGAGGCCGAAGCCCTCTTCGTCCAGGGTGGTGACGGAGAGGTCGAGGATCCGGCCGACAACGGCTTTCCGTTTTGCCGTTTTGGATGATTCCACCTTTTTCTCTTTGTGTGGCGTGTGTTTTTTCATGCCTTCTACTAGAAAGGAAAAGCGGCATTTTGTCAATTCTATTCGCGGCCGTCTTCCTTGACTTTTTCCGTATACTTTCGCTACTATGTCGCGTTATGAAAAAAATGACCCGACAGATCAGGATAGGCGATGTTCTCGTGGGCGGCGGGGCTCCCTGCTCGGTGCAGTCCATGTGCAACACCGATACCCGCGACACGGCCGCCACCATCGCCCAGATAACGGATCTGGCGGAGGTCGGATGCGAGCTGGTGCGGTGCGCGGTGCTCGACATTGAGGCGGCCGAGGCCTTAGGGGAGATCAAATCACATATCCCAATCCCCCTCATCGCGGACATCCATTTCGATTACAAGCTGGCCCTCAAGGCCCTGGAGAAGGGGGTCGACGGCCTGCGCATCAATCCGGGCAATATCGGCGAGCGCTGGAAGGTCGCCGAAGTTGTCAAGTCAGCTTCTGAGCGCTTTGTTCCCATCCGCATCGGCGTCAATGCCGGCTCACTGGAAAAAGAACTCCTGGAACGGTACGGCCACCCCACGGCCGAGGCCATGGTGGAGTCGGCCCTGGGTCACGTGCGCATCTTGGAGGAACTGGGCTACGACCAGATCAAAATTTCCCTGAAAGCCTCGGACGTGATGAAAACCGTGGAGGCCTACCGGCTTCTCTCCCGGCGGGTCGACTACCCCCTGCACATCGGCATCACCGAGGCGGGCACTACCTTCTCCGGCGCCATCAAATCTTCGGTAGGCCTCGGCATCCTCCTGGCCGAGGGTATCGGCGACACCCTGCGGGTCTCACTCACCGGAGATCCCGTCGACGAGATACGGGTCGGCTACGGTATCCTCAAGGCCCTCGGGCTCCGGCAGCGGGGCATCAACCTGGTTTCCTGCCCCACCTGCGGCCGATGCCGGATCAACCTGATTCCCGTTGCCGAAGAGGTGGAGCGGCGTCTCCAGAAGATTATCAAGCCCATCAACGTGGCGGTCATGGGGTGCGTGGTGAACGGCCCGGGCGAGGCCCGCGAGGCAGACGTCGGCATCGCCGGAGGCAGGGGGGAAGGGCTTCTGTTCCGCCACGGCGAGATTGTCCGGAAGGTTCCGGAGTGCGAATTGGCCGACGCCCTGGTGGCGGAAGTCGAAAAGATGGCGGCGGAACCGCTGTAGGGGCGGGGTTATCCCGCCCGGTCACTTGTGACGACAAGTATTTAAGGGCGGGATGACCCCGCCCCTACCATATATTTCAATAAAGGATGTAATCCATGCGATATTCAGAATATTTCATTCCCACCGTAAAAGAGACCCCGGCCGACGCGGAGGTGGTATCCCACCAGCTGATGCTGCGGGCTGGCATGATCCGCAAGCTGGCGGCCGGCATTTATAGCTACCTTCCCCTGGGGCTCCGCTCCATCCGCAAGGTGGAGAACATCGTGCGCGAGGAGATGAACCGGGCCGGGGCCATCGAGATTCTGATGCCCGGCGTGATCCCTGCGGAACTCTGGCAGGAGTCGGAGCGCTGGGAACAGTACGGCAGGGAACTGCTCCGCATTAAGGACCGCAAGGACGCGGAATTCTGCCTCGGACCAACCCACGAGGAGGTGGTCACCGACCTGGTGCGGCGCGAGGTGAAGAGCTACCGCCAGATGCCGGTCAATCTCTACCAGATCCAGTCCAAGTTCCGCGACGAGATCCGTCCCCGTTTCGGCCTGATGCGCGGCCGCGAATTCATCATGAAGGATGCCTATTCCTTTGACGTGGACGGCGCCGCGGCGGATCTCTCATACGAGAAGATGTACCAGGCCTACCGCCGCATCTTCGAACGCTGCGGCCTCCGGTTCCGCGCGGTGGAGGCCGACACAGGCTCCATCGGCGGCTCCTCCTCTCACGAGTTCATGGTGCTGGCCGATTCGGGCGAGGACGCCATTGTTTCATGTACGGCCTGCGAATACGCGGCCAACGTGGAGAAGGCCGAGTCCCGGCCCATCGAGGCGGTGGAACACGCCGACCCCCGCCCCTTGGAGCGGGTTGCCACGCCGGAAAAACGGACCATCGAGGAGGTCTCGGAATTCCTGGGTGTCCATGCGGCGTCCATGATCAAGACCCTCGTGCTCCTGGCCGACGGTGAGCCGGTGGTTGCTCTGGTGCGGGGCGACCACGAACTGAACGAGATCAAGCTGAAAAACGCCCTCGACTGTACCGACCTGGAAATGGCCGGCGACGAGGTGGTGACGAAGGTCACCGGCGCTCCGGTCGGATTCGCCGGACCGGTCGGACTCAAGGTGAAGATCGTGGCGGACCTGGCCGTCAAGGCCATGAAGAACGCCGTCACCGGCGGCAATGAGAAGGACCTGCACCTGAAGAACGTTAACCTTGAACGGGATTTCCGGGCTACGGCTTTCGCCGATATCCGCAACGTAGTCCACGGCGATGCCTGCCCCCGCTGCGAGGGAGGCGTCCTGGAGATGTGGCGCGGCATCGAGGTGGGGCACGTTTTCAAGCTGGGCACCAAGTATTCCAAGGCCCTCAAGGCCACGTACCTGGATGCCGAAGGCAAGGAGCAGATCATCTTCATGGGATGCTACGGCATCGGCATCGGCCGCACCGTGGCCGCCTGCATCGAGCAGAACCACGACGAAAACGGCATAATCTTCCCCATTCCCATCGCGCCGTTCCACTGCATCATCTCCGCCCTCAACATCAAGGAAGATCCGGTCAGGGAGGCGACGGAACGGATCTACGGGCAGCTCGCCGACGCCGGCGTCGAAGTCCTGCTGGACGACCGTGACGAGCGGCCCGGATTCAAATTCAAGGACGCAGACCTCATCGGCATCCCGCTGCGTATCGTGGTGGGAAGCAAGAATCTGGCCCAGGGTAACGTGGAGCTGAAGGATCGGAAGACGGGCGATGTTGCGCTCCTTCCCGTTGCGGAGGCGGTGGAGAGGGTGAAGTCGCTGGTGGCCGATGCGCTGAAAGTGGAGACGCCATGCTGTTGATGATCGACAACTACGACTCTTTCACCTACAACCTGGTCCAGTATTTCGGCCAGCTCGGCGAGGATGTCGCGGTTCACCGGAACGACCGGATTACCCTGGACGAGATCGAGGCCCTGGCGCCGGCGAGGATCGTTGTTTCGCCCGGTCCCTGCTCGCCCTGCGAGGCCGGCATATCCGTTGCGGCCATCCGCCGCTTCGCCGGCAGGATTCCCCTCCTGGGAGTCTGTCTAGGCCACCAGGCAATCGGCGCGGCCTTCGGCGGGAATGTGGTGAGGAGCATCTCCCTGATGCACGGCAAGACCTCACCCATCCACCATGACGGAAAGGGCCTGTTCAAGGGACTTCCCAACCCCTTCGAGGCGACCCGCTACCACTCGCTGGTTGTAGAACGCGCAACGCTTCCCGACTGTCTTGAGGTCACCGCCTGGGTGGACAATGGCGAAATCATGGGCCTCGCCCACCGTGAACTGCCTGTCTGGGGCGTGCAGTTCCACCCCGAATCCATCCTCACGGTGGGCGGGATGGACCTGTTGCGGAATTTTCTGGAGATGAGCAGGGGGGACGGATGATCAAAAAAGCCATCGCGAAAGTCGTCGAACGGGAAAACCTGACCGAGCCGGAAATGATCGAGGTCATGGACCAGATCATGTCCGGGGAGGCCACGCCGGCCCAGACCGCGGCCTTTATCACAGCGCTCCGCATGAAGGGCGAGACGGTGGATGAGGTCACCGGCGCGGCCAGGGTGATGCGGGATCGGGTGACTCACATACGGGTGGGCAGGAACGTCCTCGACCTGGACCGGGACGACATCAACCTGGACCTGGAGACGATTCTCGACACCTGCGGCACCGGTGGCAGCGGCACCAACACCTTCAACGTTTCCACCACCGTTGCCTTCGTGGTCTCGGCCTGCGGTGTCAAGGTCGCCAAGCACGGCAACCGCTCCGTTTCATCCACCTGCGGCAGCGCCGACGTTCTGGAGGCGCTGGGCGTGAACCTGGATGTAACCCCGGAAACGGTGGAGCGGTGCATCGGCGAGATCGGCATAGGTTTCCTGTTCGCGCCGGCCCTGCACGGCGCAATGAAGCATGCCATTGGACCGCGGCGGGAGATCGGCATCCGCACCATCTTCAATATCCTCGGCCCTTTGACCAACCCGGCCGGGGCCCAGTGCCAGGTGCTCGGCGTCTACCGGGAGGAGCTTACGGAAAAGCTGGCCCAGGTACTGAGAAAGCTCGGCTGCAAGCGGGGCTTCGTGGTGCATGGCCTGGACGGAATGGACGAGATAACCCTGACAACCGAGACGCGGATTGCTGAGGTAACGCCGGCCGGCGTGAATTCCCGTCTCTTCGGACCCGAGGAGTTGGGGCTTCCCCGGTGTTCCATGGCCGACCTGCGCGGCGGGGACGCCGCGTCCAATGCCGCCATCGTCCGCGGAGTCCTGTCGGGCGAAAAGGGGCCGAAACGCGACATCGTCCTCCTTAACGCGGCCTTCGGCCTTGTTGCGGCGGGAAAGGCGGACGACCCGGCGGAAGGGATGCGCATGGCTGCCGATGCCATCGATTCCGGTCTGGCCATGGGGCAGTTGGAGAAACTGGCGGAGCTGACCAACGAGTAGTTCGATGGGGGTTACGATGGGACCTCTTGCGGAAGACATCGGGAAACGCTTTACCTATGCCGAATATTGCACATGGGACGATGAACAGCGCTGGGAGCTTATCGACGGCGTTCCCTACAACATGACGCCTGCTCCGACAACGAGACATCAAAGGATTTCCGGCTCTATTTTTTCCCTTCTTTCCGAGTATTTGCGCGGGAAGGCCTGCACAGCATTCTATGCTCCTACCGACGTGGTTTTTGACGACCATAACGTGGTCCAGCCGGATCTGCTGGTGGTGTGCGACAGGGCAAAGATTACCGAGGCCAATATCCAGGGCGCCCCTGACCTAATCATCGAGATACTGTCACCCGCGACCGGACGGAAGGACAGGCGGGAAAAGAAGTCGCTCTATGAGCGGTTCGGAGTGCGGGAATACATCGTCCTCGACCCGCTCAACGAGACGGTGGAGCGCCTGACCCTGGCCGACGGCCGGTACGGCCAGCCGGACGTCTTCGGCTGGGATGAGACAATGAGGCTTATAGTGTTGCCGGAGCTTGAACTGGAGCTGTGGAATATCTTCGAAAAGGAAAAGGCGGAATCCGTCCATGAGCGGTACCCCGGATATATTACAGAGAATCGTTGACTACAAAAAGGATGAACTGGCGTCCGCCAAAGCCCGCACCCCCCTTGCCGACCTGAAGGCCAGGTGCGCGGATGCTCCGACGGTGCGCGGTTTCCGGCAATCACTGGAACGGATGGACAGGGCGGGACGAACCCCGGTCATTGCCGAGGTGAAAAAGGGGTCTCCCAGCAAGGGAGTCATCCGGGCGGATTTCGATCCGGTAGAAATCGCCGGAATCTACGAAAAAAACGGGGCCGCCTGCCTTTCGGTCCTTACCGACGAGCATTTTTTCCTCGGCCGGCTCGACTATCTGACCCGCATCCGCGGCACGGTGAACATTCCCTTGCTGCGGAAGGATTTCATTTTCGACGACTACCAGATCTTCGAGGCGCGCGCAGCCGGCGCCGATGCCGTGCTGCTGATTGCCGCCATGCTCGATCTCTCCCGGTTACGGGATTTCATCGCCATCACCCGCGAACTTTCCCTCGACGTCCTCCTGGAAGTCCACGACGAGAGCGAACTGGAAACGGCCCTGGAAACCGATTGCCGCCTCATCGGCATCAATAACCGCAACCTCCGCACCTTTGTCACCGATCTCGGTACGACGGAACAACTGTGCGCCCTGATGCCGCCTGACCGGTTTCCGGTCTCCGAGAGCGGCATCAACACCCGGCCGGATATCCTGCGTCTCCGCGACGCCGGGGCGCGGGCCTTTCTCATCGGCGAGTCGCTGATGCGGGAACCGGACATCGGCGGGAAGATGCGGGAGATCCTGGGAGAGAACTGAAGTATTCTGCAACCATTTCGGTACGAAGCCGACATTTGATAAGGAGACGATATGAACACCAAGATTCTGCTGCCCGAAGATCAGATCCCGAAACAGTGGTACAACATCATCCCCGATATGCCCGGCCCCCTGGCGCCGGTCATCAATCCCCGCACCCTGCAGCCGGTGACGCCCGACGATCTCCTGCCAATCTTCCCCATGGCTCTCATCGAACAGGAGGTATCGCACCAACGCTGGATAGATATCCCCGACGAAGTCAGGGACATCTACCGCCTGTGGAGACCCTCGCCATTGTATCGCGCACACCGCCTGGAAAAGGCGCTGGGTACGCCCGCCCGCATCTTCTACAAGCACGAAGGGGTTTCCCCGGCCGGATCCCACAAGCCGAACACCGCAATTCCCCAGGCCTGGTACAACAAGCAGGCCGGGATCCGTCGCCTGGCAACCGAGACCGGCGCAGGGCAGTGGGGAAGTTCTCTGGCCCTTGCCTGCAATTTCTTCGGCATGGAATGTACTGTTTACATGGTTAAGGTTTCCTGTACCCAGAAGCCGTACCGCAAGAGCATGATGCAGCTGTGGGGCGCCAAAGTGATACCCTCTCCGTCCGAGTACACCAATGCGGGACGTGCGATCCTCGCCCATGACCCGGACAACATGGGGAGCCTGGGCATCGCCATTTCCGAGGCGGTTGAGGATGCGGCAACCCATGATGATACCTGCTACTCCCTCGGGAGCGTGCTGAACCACGTTTGCATGCACCAGACCGTGATCGGCCAGGAGGCCAAGGCGCAGATTGAGATTGCAGGCTGTTATCCGGATGTGGTCATTGCCTGCTGCGGTGGAGGATCCAATTTCGCGGGTCTTGCTTTTCCCTTCATCGCCGACCGGGCCGCCGGAAAGAACGTTCGCTGCGTGGCAGTGGAGCCCACTTCCTGCCCGACCCTGACAAAGGGGGTGTATGCCTTCGACTACGGCGATCAGGCAAAAATGGCTCCCATTGCCATGATGTACACGCTTGGGCATGATTTCATTCCGCCCGGCATCCATGCCGGCGGGCTGCGCTATCACGGAGAGTCCCCCCTTGTTTCCCAGCTCCTGCACGCGGGACAGATCGAGGCGAAGGCCTATACCCAGAACGCCTGCTTCGAAGGCGCCATGCTTTTCGCCCAGAGCGAGGGGATCGTTCCCGCGCCCGAGTCCTCCCATGCTATCCGCGCGGCCATCGACGAAGCGGTGCTGGCCAAGGAGGAGGGCAAGGAAAAGACCATTCTCTTCGGTCTGTCCGGGCATGGGCAACTGGACATGGTTGCCTACGACGCTTATCTTTCGGGCGCCCTTGAGGATTACGAATATCCCGAGGAAAAGATCCGGGAGTCCCTGGAGCGTTTGCCGAAGGTTTCCCTGTAGGAAACCCGAGAAATATGAACCCAAGGATTTCGTTTGGCGGGACTGTGAAATCCTTGGATTAATTCTATTTTGTTGCCAATATGGCATCGAGATGCTGGGGCGAACCTCGTGTTCTCCCGAAACCGGAGAAGGACGAACACGAGGTTCACGGGCGAAAACAAGGTTCGCCCCTACGGAAAATCGTGACATCTTGAATACACATTGGAATAAGAAGGGCCTCTTCGTGGTAAAAGTCAAAATTTGCGGCATAACGAACGAGGACGACGCGCTACGGGCGGTCGAAGCAGGGGCCGACGCCCTCGGCTTCGTTTTCTACGACCTTTCCCCCCGCTGCGTTTCCTTTGAAACAGCGGAGCGGATCATCAGGAAGCTCCCACCCTACGTGGTCACGTCAGGGGTGTTCGTCAACAACCCCGCCAGCTTCATCGAAAGCGCGGTGGAGCGGTGCCGCATCAATGTGGTACAGCTCCACGGTGATGAAACGCCGCAATTCTGCACCGGCATCAGGCATACGGTGGTCAAGGCCTTTCGTATCCGCGACATCACCAGCATCGAGACCATCAGGAGCTATGCTGTTGCCGGATACCTGCTCGACGCCTATACGCCGGGCGCCTACGGGGGCACCGGCCTTACCTTCAACTGGGAGACCGCGCGGATTGCCAAGCAGTTCGGCCCCATCATCCTCGCCGGCGGCCTCAAGCCGGAGAATGTCCGCACGGCGGTGGAGACGGTGGAGCCATACGCCATCGACGTCTCCAGCGGGGTGGAGGTCTCGCCGGGCAGGAAGGACCATGCCAAGGTTGTGGATCTGATCAGAAGGGCGAAGGGGCTATAGAGTTCCGGAGTGCCATATACGTGGAGGAAGAATGAAGTTACCTGACAAATCGGGCCATTTCGGACAGTACGGCGGAAAATACGTTCCGGAGACGCTGATGCCGATCCTGGCCGAACTGGAAAAGGCCTATGCCCACTATAAGAACGACCGCGAATTCAAGGAAGAGTTCGCGTACTACATGAGGGAGTACGTGGGGAGGCCAAATCCGCTCTACTATGCGGAGAAGCTGACCAAGAGGCTCGGTGGGGCGAAGATCTACCTGAAGCGGGAGGACCTGAACCACACCGGCGCCCACAAGATCAACAACACCATCGGCCAGGGGCTGCTGGCGAAGCGGATGGGGAAGAAGCGGGTCATCGCCGAGACCGGCGCCGGCCAGCACGGGGTCGCGACCGCCACGATTGCCGCCCTGTTCGGCATGGATTGCGAGGTCTTCATGGGTGAGGAGGACATCCACCGACAGTCCCTGAACGTGTTCCGCATGAAGCTCCTTGGGGCAAAGGTCACGTCGGTCACGGCGGGAACCGCCACCCTCAAGGACGCCATGAACGAGGCCATCCGCAACTGGGTCACCTTTGTTAAGGACACCTTCTACGTGATCGGGACCACCGCCGGTCCCCACCCCTATCCCATGATGGTGCGGGACTTCCAGTCGGTTATAGGCAAGGAGGCCAAGCTCCAGCACGAGCGGGCCGAAAAGAGGCTTCCGGACTACCTAGTGGCGTGTGTGGGGGGCGGGAGCAACGCCATGGGGCTGTTCTACCCGTTCCTGGATGACAAAGAGGTGAAGATGATCGGGGTCGAGGCGGCCGGATTCGGCATCGAGTCGGGGAAGCACGCGGCTCCGCTGTGCGCCGGCCGGGTCGGGGTGCTGCACGGCAACAAGACCTACCTGTTGCAGGACGACGACGGCCAGATTGCCTTTGCCCACTCCATCTCGGCCGGTCTCGATTATCCCGGCGTCGGGCCCGAGCATGCCTGGCTCAAGGACACCGGTCGGGTCCAGTACGTCTCCGTGACCGACGATGAGGCCATGGAAGGTTTCAAGGTGCTCACGCTGGAGGAGGGGATCCTGCCGGCACTGGAGTCATCCCACGCCATCGCCCATGTCCTCAAGCTGGCGCCGACCCTGCCGAAAGACAAGACCATCGTGGTATGCCTCTCCGGCCGGGGCGACAAGGACATCCACACCGTTGCCGACCAGATGGGGGTGAAGCTGTAGGGGCGGGGTCATCCCGCCCCTGTGTGACGCAACTTTAATAGGAACAAGGGCGGGATGACCCCGCCCCTACGCGTTATTCCTTGTCCAGGCTCTTCACGTCGATAAAGGGAATAGAGTTTCCCGCCACCTTGGGCATGTGCCCGTCCCATTTCTCAATGGCCTTCAATGATGCCTCAATCTGGCGCAGCTTTACCAGGCCGGGCGTCACGTTCTCCTTCTGCAGCCTCAGCGCCTCCGCTTCGGCCCGCGCCTGGGTCACCTTCTGCTCCGCCTCGATCTTGATGCGCTCCAGATCCCGCTGGGCCTTGAAAGCCAATTGCTCGGCGGTCTGCTTCTGCTCGATGGCCTGGGAAAACTGGTTGGAAAACTTGAAGTTGACGATGGAGAAGTCGTCCACGATGATGTTATAGACCATGAGCCGCTGTTTCAGCATCTCGCGGATCTCCGAACGGACCTTTTCCCGCTGGGTGATGACTTCAACCGCGGTGTACTTGGCCGTGACCGCCTTTACAACCTCCTGCACAGCAGGGTCGATAATCCTCTCCTTGAAGTCGGCGCCCAGCTTCTGGTATATCCAGTTCACCTTTTCCGGAAGGATATGGAAGTTGAGGGCGATGGTGGAGAAGGTTTCCTGCAGGTCCTTGGATGCGGCCTCGGCGTCAGTCTGGGACTTCTGCACCTTCACATCCATTTTCTTGATTTTCTGCATGATCGGCACCCGCAGATGCAGCCCTTCGTCGAGCACCGTCGGGGAGACCGCGCCGAAATTCAGCACCACGCCCCGTTCACCCGCGCCCACGATAACAAACGGGTTCAGAAACAGGAAAAATAGCAGCAGCAGGAACAGCACGCCGAAGATTTTCGGCAGCGTCCTTCGAAAGAAGCCCTTTACCCCCTCAACCCTTGCCTGCGGCACCGTGTCCATGGATTCCCTCCTGATAAAAAGATATACGGCTGAATCCATGACGCCTTTACGCCTGCGCTGAACGCCTCGGCATTCAGTCATCCCGGATTCAGCATACGGCAAAGTATAGCCGGTTTATTTGCCGGCTTACACAAAAATATTCCACCGCGGGCGTTTGCCTCTGTGGCCATGACCGCGGTTTCCGGTATGCTATGTACCGGAGGGAGGACGACATGAACGGGAAGAGGATCGAGACAGTGCGTGGAGGGACACCGACCGGCGGACCGGTGGTGTACTGGATGAGCCGGGACCAGCGGACAGCCGACAACTGGGCGCTTCTCCATGCCCGGCAGACGGCCGTGGAACGGAAATGCCCTCTCGGGGTTGTTTTCTGCCTTGCACCGGACTATCTGGGCGCGACCGTCCGCCATTACGGTTTCATGCTGAGGGGGCTGGAGGAAGTGGCCGGGCGTCTTTCCGATAGGGGGGTCCGGTTTCACCTGCTGATCGGTGACCCGGCGGAGGAGATTCCCCGTTTCGTCGGGGAGCAGAATGTCTCCCGCCTGGTCACGGACTTCAATCCCCTGCGTATCAAACAGGGGTGGGACAGAAGGATTGCGGAGCGCATAAGTATTCCCTTTGATGTGGTCGATGCCCACAACATCATTCCATGCCGGATTGCTTCGCCGAAGCGTGAATTCGGCGCCTACACCTTTCGCCCCAAGGTGCGGAGGGCGCTTCCCGAATTCCTGACCGACTTTCCTCCTTTGGAAGAGCACCCTTTCCCGTGGAAGGGAGAGGCGCAGCGTGTCGACTGGAAGGGGATAAAGGAAGAACTGGGGGCGGATCGAGCCGTGGGCGAGGTCTTTTGGCTGGAACCGGGAGAACGGGCCGCCCGGAGGGCCTTGCAGGACTTTCTGGAAAACCGTCTTGCCTCCCGCTACGCTCTGCGAAACGATCCGAACCGTCACGGCCAGTCCGACCTCTCTCCCTATTTTCACTTCGGCCACCTCGCGCCCCAGAGGGCGGCCCTGGAGGCGCAGGGATTCGACGACAACCTCCAGGCGCTTGATTCATTCCTTGAGGAACTTGTTGTGCGGCGGGAACTCTCGGACAATTTCTGTTTCCATACCCCCGACTATGACCGCTTCAGCTGCTTCCCGGCGTGGGCGCGGGAGACACTTAACAGCCACCGTCACGACCCGCGCCGCTTCCTGTACAGACGGGAGCAATGGGAAGAGGCGGCAACCCATGATCCGCTCTGGAACGCCGCCCAGACCGAGATGGTGCGAACCGGAAAGATGCACGGCTATCTCAGGATGTACTGGGCGAAAAAGATCCTGGAGTGGAGCGCATCCCCCGAGGAGGCCCTGGAAACGGCCATCTTCCTGAACGATCGCTACGAACTGGACGGACGCGACCCGAACGGCTATACGGGGATTGCCTGGAGCATCGGCGCCGTGCACGACCGCCCCTGGCCTGAGCGGCCCATATACGGAAAAGTGCGCTCCATGACTTTCCAGGGGTGCGCGAAGAAGTTCGACGTGGAAGCCTATGTGCGCAAGGTGATGGAGGGAGAGACGGGGTAGTGCACGGCGCCGGTTTCGGTACGGAAGGCTGTGAAAAGACCGTGTCACGGAACGGAACGTCACAGGCCCGCGCATATCTCCTCCACCGGCAGTACACGGGCAAATAGGCCGTTGAGCGCCGCAAGAAACGCCGTCTGCACATTCTCCGCCGAGACGGTTGCGCCGTTAAAGGAAAGGTCCCGTGTGGCGCACGCGTCATGGGCCAGAATGCATGCGAATCCGTAGTCAGCGGCAGCCCGCACGGTGGTGTCGATGCACATGTGGGTCATCATCCCCGCAATCACCAGCTGTGAAATGTCCCGGGAACGCAGATGATCAAGCAGGGGTGTCTCGCGAAAGCTGTTCGGGTTGCTCTTCTGAAAGACCGGTTCGCCGCAGGCAGGCGCCACGAGATCGTGAATGAGCGTTCCGGCTGTATCCGGCAGGAAGAAAGTCGAACCGGGTCGCGTGGAGATGTGCCGGATATGGATGATGGGGAGGGCCTTCTTCCTGAACGCCTGAAGCAGCTCTCCCGCCTTGGCGGCCGCGCGGCAACTGCCCGCGAGTTCCATTGCGCCACCGGGAAAGTAATCATTCTGGATGTCGATGAGTACCAACGCTTCTGTCATGGGTTACCTCCAACGATCTCGACGGTACGGTTTGGAAGAAATTTGTTGCTATGATTTCGGTCCTGACGGATTATGGTTGCGGACTGTTTCATGGGATTCAATACCATCTCCGGCTCACCGTCGTCAACGCAGTTCCGGGTATCGAATTGATGAAACAGCGAAAAGGTTCCCGAGCCGTCGCGGTGGACCGGAAAGTACCGGGGAGTCTGTTCATGCCGCTGAAAATCGTATTTGCCTTGATGGTTCTTGCTTTCTCAACGCTCCTGACCGGATGTTCAACGATAGATAAAGGCTCGGCCTTTGTCCGGTCTCTCTATTCTCCCACCGGCACAAGCCGCGTACCCGTAGGGGAGGTCGGTGTCACGGCCTCAGCGGCATACGCCGGGGCTCCGGGCGATGATGCCCTTGTCGTCTCTGCCGATGAACTGGGAAACGCGATCCTTTCAGGAGGGAAGGGTACACTTGTCATGACGCCCCTTGCCCTCAACGATACGGACAGAAAAGAAGCGATTGAAATACTGAAAAATCTTGCAGTGTGCGGTGAGACGGCGCAGCGGGAAAGGGTCGAGATGTCGAAGTATGTCGGCGCCCTTTCTTCCGATATGGGACTGCTGAACGGTTCGGCGGTTATCGGAATAGATTGCATCAGCTCTGCCGGCGGGAAGGCATGGGCGGGAAAGATGAGTATCTGTTACATCGACCTGAGATATTTCAGCGCAAAGAAACCCGATGCTACCGGCCGGTGCGACATGGAAATCGATATGTATCTGAATCCTGAGGCTGCGAACAAATTGACCTCTTTGCTGGAAAAGGTTCCCCATTCCTCCGGTACAATCAAGAATCCGAAATCAAAGGATGCTCCGAAATCAAAGGATGCAGCGACAAAATAACAGCGGTAATTCGCTACGTATCAATTCGGCTTGAGAGGATACTGGTACCCGTAGTAGGTGTGGAGCATGTCATCCCACGTGAACCGGTTCAGGAACTCTATCTTGCTCCCCGTGCCCGTGGACGGATTGTAGTCCCGGTAATTCGGATCGTAGGTCTTCTCGTCATAGGGGCTTGACCTGTCGAAAAAGACTATTGAGAGGCCGTGGGCATTCGGTTTTTCGGAGCCGTGGTACTCGGCGAGAAGAATCTTGTCCAGCGCCTGCTCGATTGCCGGATTGCCGTTGCTTACCAACCGTTCGAAATCAACAAGGTCTATGTATGTTGCCGGCTGGGTGACCTCGTCGAACTCCTGGACCGTGTCCCGGGCGCTGGTGAGCAGTTCCAGGGTCGAGGTGCGGGTGGCGGAATCGGCCATGAGGGACGAAAGGCTGGCGGCGAGGCTGTCCACGGCGGTCGCGACTGTCGAGATGTCGGTGGCGCCGTCCGAGGAGTAGCTCCTGGTCAGCGCCAGCGCGCTGATTTCCTGGTCCTTGTACCCGGATTCGGAATAGAAATTCTTGAAGCTCGCCACCATTTCTTTTGCCAGCTTCGAAGCGGTCACGTTGGGCTGATTCGTCAGTCGCGTCAGGAGATCTTCATAATCCCACCCGTAGCCGGAAACCAACTCCTGGGAAGCGACAAGGATCTTCGCCACTCCGCGAAACTCGTAGGCGGCCTCGATGACCGACATCTCGCAGGCATCGATACCGAGGATGTCCACCGACACACCTGAGTCGTCCAGCGCTTCCTTCACGTACTGGTTGGAAAGAGGGGTGAGAGTGCCGTTGTCCACATCGGTGAGGATGGACTTGACGCCTTTCCATCCCTGGCCGTGGTTCCACAGGATCAGCGCGTAGCGGTCTGCGGGGTAGGCATCAGCGGCGTATTTGACAAAGTCCTTGAGCGTGTTAGCCTGGGCCATGTCCAGTTCGCCGAGCTCCGCCAGTTGCACCAGTTTTCCCTTTTCCACCCTGTACCGGTAGGTCAACCCGCCCTGGGTGTCGTGCTGGACGATGACCTTTACGTCATCCGTTGAGCCGACGGCCTGCATCTCCTCCAGGTCCATCCTCGACGCAGACCCCAGATTGTTGTCCGCGTCCAGGTAAATCATTACCGTCCACTTGGCGCCGTTATCTCCGCAGGAAGTCATGAGCAGGAGGGAGAACAGTACCGAAATGATCCCTATTCGTTTCATGGCACAACCTCCGAATAGTCCGGCCTGAAGAAAGTAAAAGCTCTTGGAATATGGCCGAACCGGCAATCGATGGCAGTTTCTTTTTTGGGCCTTGATATTCATTGTACATCCGGAACATCGGATAACAACGGGATGTGATCGGGAAAGTGTGAAGGACAACGGGAATGAAATTCCGCCGGTTCAATATATGTCGCAGTTATCCATCTGCACCATCTCCGCGACGATCGCCTCTATCTCTTTTTCCGCAGCGCCGACATGCTTTGCAAGCGTTTCCAGGGTAAAGAGAGCGCAGCCATTCTCATCAATGAAGTCAGGTTCAGGGTATGGTGTCTCCAGCGGGAATCTCTTTATCATGTCTGGTGGCCTCCTGTGCGTTCTGTCAGTTCCTCCGACAGAGTACCGTTTTCTGCTGCGGCCAGGTGTCGTCGACTTCCCGGGACCATAAACAAAAACCCCCATCCTCGGCCCGAAGATGGGGGTAGTATACGCGGTCAGTTCTTCGGCAACCCGGCTATCCATGTAATGGACCCATAGGCTTTGCGTCGCCGGGTTACCCCGGGTTTGCTCTTATCGGAATCTATTTGAACAATTTTGGATAACTGTAGATCCAAGTAGAAATTGAGTCAAGTGAAATAGCGGAGATGCGTGCGCATGAGCCACTGAGTCCGGTTGAGCACCGCTTATCACCGCACGATCTCAGCCGGCGCCCGTGTCCCGCTGTTCCACCAGTTCCCAGGCATCGTCATTCAGATCGTGCCGCAGCAGATAGGTTCCCCCATCGTCCGCGATCACCTTGAAACAGCAAAGGTCAGGGTCGTACCAGCGATCGACAATCTCCCGGATCCGGAAGTTCCTCCCTTCCAGCGAGAACGAGACCGGCCTTTCATCCCCCTTGTAGCCGGCATACGTCTGAACGGAAATTTGTCTTCTCATAACGGTACCTTCGCAGAATCTTTTCCACATTACCAATCCTTATTTATCGGGATTGTCGCAGTCCGGGCAATAGTACTCTCCGCTTTCAGGGTCACGTTCCAGCTTTTGCCCACAGATTTCGCAGTTTTCAGTCGATTCCCTTTTTCGTGTTGTATCTGATCTCGCGAGATCGGCTGCATGACTTTTATCTTTCACAAGGTCGGACATGGCGATCCTCCTGTTCTCCCGTTTCTGTCCCCTTACCACGAGCCCCGGTGGAAAAGGATCCCGGATTTGGCGGCACTTCATACATCAAGGGTACACCGTAATCTTGGAGAGGCAAGACGGTCTGGTTACGGCCTGGCATGCCGAGGGTGCGAGCCTGCATGGGTGGCCCCCCTTTCTTCCATTCCACCATGTGCGACACCAGGCCTGAAGCCGACCGACGCTTGTTTATGAGCAGTGTCACCTTGAAGATGTCCTTTGCCGGGACATAAATAGTATGGATGTCGGCGGCCGGTACTTCGCATTACGGAGGGGGGGAGAGGGGTGGATGCTCGTCACCAGGCCGTCGGCGCTGAAGGCGCCTTGACATGACCCCGGCCGTGCTGCACAGTAGTGAAAAGATTTTGTCCTGAAAAGAGGTGCGTATGAGCAAAGCCGACATATCCCCGCTCGACAGGTCACTGGCCCGAATCTGCGAACTGTGCCCGATCTGCAGACACGCCCGGCGCAGTCAACAAGGAATCGCGTATTCCATCGTGAAGAAAGTCGAAACGTCGCTCTGCCCGTTCTGCAGGGCCTATGGGCGGGTTCACGGCATGAAGGCCCATGAGCGACTGCGCTGAGAAATCCAGACCGCCATATCCGTAAAGGCGCCACAGCATGCGCAGAGCACACAAAAAAGGTGGCGCGTTCGCGGATTCCTCGAACGGCGCCACCTACAGGTTCATCGGCTTAGAGCTTGTTCGTAAATAAACATTCCAGGGTCGCATCCCGTCTTCACGCCATCTTTGACCGTGCCTCAATCACAAAATCCTCGACGTAGCCCTGCTACGCCTGCGGTTTTGCTCAATCAGCCCGGCCAAATCTGTCAAAAATCCGGGCGCGATCTCTCGTAACGTTATTTACGAACAAGCTCTTAAAATTGCTCCCTTCTTGTCAGCACTGTTTTTTCCAGCGGTCATCACTCGGAAACAAGTGGGTGCCTGTGGCTATTTCGAGGGGTTTTGCGAGCCAGTCCTTTGTCGTTTCAAACCAGCGGACAAAGTGCGGGGTTTTCGTGTGTTCTTCAAAGGCCGCCTCATCCTTGTATACTTCGTAAAGACGGAGGCAGTTGGGGTCGGCCCCATCCTGAACCACATTGAAAAGCAGGCAGTTGGGCTCATTTTGCACTGACCCGCGTGCATCATCAAACATTGCGTCGAGAAACTCTTTCTTGTGTTCCGGCTTGATATCGACTTTCACAATGACGGCAAACATTTTCTCCTCCTTTAATTAGAAATATGACAGCCACGATATCACACTTTAAGAAATCCACAAACAGCAATAATGCCGAAAACGGACGAACTTGGGCCGCCGGCTGATGCAGTATCTTCGAGCATCGACGTGGCCGCCTTGCTGATTTTCTGACGTCTCCCGGTAATTGCGTGCGAGCAGGGCGACTCGCCGAGCTGGGGCAGGGGTCCCTTCTGTACAGTTTGTACAAGGGAACGGCAGGATTGCGGCATGCGGAAAAGTTGCGGCTGTAGTGGTCCTGGTCAACAACAATCACCGGTTACCGGATGCCCGGCCGTCATGTGACTCGACAGGGTCACTGTTGGCCGATGAGCTTTCTGATCTGCTCTTCGAAGGTCTTTTCGATTTCTCCCTTGCTCCTGCCACTGTAATAACCGGCAAGGGCAAGGATAATCCAGGCAATTACGAGAGCCGATAGAATCGCGCTCAGGACCTGCAGGACCTTTCTCCGGAAAGAAAAGCATCCCCATCCGGTTCTCTTCATTTCCGCTGATGGGAGCTGCAGAGAGTGCTCCCTCAGCCTTTTCAACTGCTCCAGCTGCATATGGTGGATAAACTTCACCAGGTTTTCGCGATGCGGGTCGTCGACGTCCACAAAGCGGAGAGCGGTATCGAATATCCGCAGGGTATCGCCTGCACGACCCAGCCGCGTGACGTACACCACCTGGCCCGTAAGGGTCGTCGGTCCCCCGTAGGCAGGCGGCAGGAAGAGGGTCAGTTCCAGCAACCGGTCGATGTCGAAGCGGTCGGGGATATGGACCCTCACCCCCGCTCCGCTCAGATTTGCCGCGACCGGCAGCGGATTTACCGGCTCGCTATACGTTGCGGCAGCGTTTTGCTCCCCTTGATGGTCGCAAGAAACGGCTTCCGGAATTTCCTTCCTGTTCGTTTCCGTATCATCCGCATCGGCATGCAGACGGTACGTGAGAGGGATATAGACGTCGATCCGGAAGTATTCGCGATCGTTCAGCGAGAGGATCTCGCCGGTGAGACGGATCAAGAGGCCGGACAGTCTGTCGTATTCAACCACAATGCCCCGACACCGGAAGCCGGCGCCCTTCTTCCCTGTCCGGACGTAGAGGGGCGTTCCTATCTCCAGGATGGCCGCTAGCGGGAGGATTGCCCTCGACAGTCGCAGTTCGAGGAGATCCTGATGAAAAGAGACGATCTCGGCATCGTCCCGGAAGATCTTTTTCTCCGGCAGCGGGATCTCCACCTGGATTCGTATCCCCGTGGAAAAATGCTCCTCATATTTCAGGAATTCTTTCGCCATACGTCGACTGATGTCTTCGGTTATAAAGATGGAGACCTTCCACCTGAACTGTACCGTAACGACCCGGATAATTCCAGAGACTTCATTCCTGCCTGAATCCGTAATGCCTTCACGGATTCAGGTACTACCGAAACACTTCGTCGAAAGTGAATCGATTGTAGATAGTGAAAGGCGCATCCAGGATCTTGCGGATCAGGTCCTCCTTGGCAAGAGCGAACTCCATGCTGTTGGGGTACCAGATGATGCTGAACTCGGTGGGGCCCGAATATTCCTTTGAAGTGGATGCGGCCCGCAGCAGTTCGATTACCTCCCGGGTTCCCACGGCCCTGTTCTGGTCCTTGTACTGCGCAATCAGGCCCAGCATGTCCTGGAACCGGTAGTCATGCTCTTCGACCGTGGAGTGATAGCCGTGCACTTTGCTGACGGCCGCTTGATAGGGCGCCGTCCCTTGGTATGCGTAATAGTTGTTGGTGGTCAGGATGCAGCAGGGATCGGCAGGGGCGAAATCCGGCGGCGTGCGCAACGTCCCGCCGTATGAGCCGGTCCCCGGATTGGTATGATCGCATCCGAAAAGCATGGCGAGAACAATCAATCCAAAACACAGAAAAAGCAGGCCGTGGTTACGTTCGGTCATGGAATATTTTCTTTTCTTTTCATGGGGTTGCCCAAAGAGCTGAGACGTACCATGACGACTCAATTTCATGTCGTCCTCCATCCGTGACCGCGTATCTGAATCTCCTCACCCGACGTCCGGGAAATGTGACGGATTCTCCGATCCTGTTTTCCGGATGGCAATTATCACATATTCGGCAGTTGTAGTCATCCTTCGTTCACTCCGGATGCCCTTCTTCTGCTGCTCTAGGCTCATTTCGCTACAGCCGATGAACTCACCCTGCGGGTTCGGACACCATCGGCTGTTGACGCTCCATTTCGCCAAGAGCAGCAACGAATCAGGCCGAAGTCGTTCTCTTCGGACGACTCCAACTGCCGTTTTCAGGATTATTTTCATTCCAGACGGGCGCAGAGCTGCAGATGTGCGGATCCTCGCCCAGAGCGTTTCTACTGATTCGCTCGGCAAGAAGTCCACGTCGCGGGTTTACCGGCGTTTTTTCCCAAGGCAAGACCGATTGCCGCCGATCCTCCGGATTCATTCAACACCGTATTAACCATTGTATCCATAGCGCAGCGGGTATTTGCGGAAAGCATCCAACCGAGAGCCACCGGTAGTGTCCCCTGTGGCGGCCGCAGATCGGCGGCAATCCGCTTTTCACCCACCAGGTCCGCAACTTCCTTGAGATACGTGGCCTCGTGGGCGTCTCCGGTGTTTTCCAGAACCGATACCGGTTCCAGCAAGGCGCCGGCAAAGGAGCCTGCAAGTCGGCCCTTCGGTAGCCTTGAAGATACAGGGCTGCTGGAGATAACGAGGACTACGGGCTGAATCCGTCCGGCGAACCCGCTGTTGGATGCGACCGGGAGAATGGCGCGCAGCAACCGGGCAACCGACGCCACTCCGGAATTATTGAAGTAGCCGCCGTCCACCAGGCGGATGGCGCCGTGGTGAGGTGAAGACCCTACAGCCACCGGGCTGATAATGGGAAAACGAGCGCTTAGGAAGGCGGCGGTGCTTAGTCTGAGAGACCTTCCCATGAGTTCCTCGACGTCAGGTTCCGGCGTGATTTCACCTTTTGCCCGCAGGTTCGAAACGACGATGCGGTGGCCGTCGTCCGCCGAAGTGGTGTTGAGAATGAGTGACGGTATCTGATATGGGTGTTCTTTCCACAGATCCTGGAACGGCCCTTCGAAGTGCCGCGCGTTCGTCGTGGCAAGCCAGGCGTTTTCAAGCCCCTGTTCCAGAAAAGAGGCCCGTCGGACTTCATGCCAGGAGAAGGGGAGATCGTTGAGAAGCAGGCCGGAAAGAGGTGGTCCGAGAAGATCCCACTGGAACAGATACGACGCGCATGGCCTGGTTCCATGAATCCCGCCGGCAACGAGCGGGGCGCACCTGGAATCGCCGCGAATGATCCTGTCGCGATACAAGGTCGTGAAAAGAGTCCCGCCGACACTCCCGCCCGACACGCCGCTTATTGCATAGACATGGTTGGTGAATCCCGGATACCGCTCTTCGAGCCCCGCCAGCAGAGTGGAGGTCCAGTAAGCGGCCCGGACGCCGCCTCCCTGCGCGGCGACAAAGAACACCGGGTAGGGCTTCGTGCTTTTTTGTATTTCAGGTCGATTCCGAAGCCATTCAATGAAATGGACGGAAGGAGGCTGCCGGGATGGCACTCCGGAAACCGGTTGCAGCGTTCGAATCGGCTCATGATTGACAGGTGAAAGGAACAGGATGGCGATGGCGGCAAACCAGGATGCACGCACGAGCACCGGAGAGATCAGGCTCAGCAGTGCGGATACGAGGAATGCCAGAGCTGCCATGAAGGTGAAGCCGAACATGATAATGCTTGGGGCGCCGAGAAACATGTGAACCTGGACCGGGGTGCGGGAAAGCAGGTATACAGTGAGGGCAAAAAGAAAAGACCAGCATAGCCCCACCCGATGGATGTTTTTCCATGGCTCGAAATTCTGATTGCCGTCTCGAAAGTCATCGGCGATAAACCAGCAGAATACGGTTACAGCGATGTAGCTTCCGACGTAAAATGCGGGGAGAAGGCCGAAAACCCAGAGAGACACGAGCACAATGCAGGCCACTGCCGAAAAGACAAACACTCGTCGAGAGAGAACGGGATTTGTTCTCTTCCACGCGGCTACAAGCAATACCGCGGCTAAAACAACAATAACGAAACCGTTGACAGCGTCCCAGAAAGTGGTTTCTCGTGGAGAGAGTTCGACAGATATCGGCATTACCAGGCCGATTGTCAGCATCAGAATGAAAGGCAGCCAGATCCGACAGAAAGCTCTTTCATGAGTATCAGCGGAGTAGTTCCACCTGTCGAGCAGGAAAAAAAGGAAAAAGCCGGTTAGGATGAACGACAGGGTTGAAGAAAGGGAAAAGACAAGCCAGGAAATGTTGCCGGGGGTGGCATCCAGCAATGCTCGCATTGCCTCCCGGCCCTGGCCGACGGCTATCAATGGATAGAGTGCAAGGAGTTGGATGACAAATACCGGCAAGCACTTCATCAAGGCTTCCAGCACGGAGACCGCAAAACGGGCGATTGTCAATGCGTGTCGGAGAATGTTCACGACTCTCTCCTTTAAGTCACCTTGCCAATTACACGACCCACTCGCCGCTTCGCCGCTTGCGGGCGACGTTCAGCAGGTAATCGTCCTGTCCTGCGGCCAGATCGGGGTTGAAGCAGTACCTCGCGCCCATGGCGTCGCCCTCGTCGCCGAGGACCAGGCGCTCGTTTCTTGCCACCCCCGCGAGGATGGTCCGCGCGGACTGCTCCGGCGATTGCGCGCTCGGCGGGGGTTCGGCGCCGCCGGTTCTCCAGATTGCAGTGGCGGTCGTGCCCGGAGTCGCCGCTGTCACGCGGATGTTCTCGTCCCACAGTTCGTAGCGAAGGGCGAGCGTCAGTCCGTTCAGCGCCGCCTTGGTGGCGGAATACATCGTCTGCTGGGCCATGGGCGAAAACGCGATACCGGAGATGATGTCGACAATGTGCCCGCCGCCCTGCTCGCGCATGATCGGCAGCACGGCCCGGATCCCGTACAGCGCCCCGTAGAAGTTCAGCGCGAACGCCTTCTCCCAGTCCTCATTCGTCAGTGAGTCGAAATACCCGCTCAAGCCGGCGCCCGCATTGTTGAACAGGAAATCGATGCGCCCGCCGGTCTCGGCGGCTTTGCGGATCATTTCCCGGACGTCTCCCTCCTTGGTGACGTCGCAGCGGAGACCGAGCACCCTCCCGGGATAGGCACCGTTCAGCCGCTCGGTCTCCCGTTTGAGGTTCTCGTCGTTGAAGTCGGCGAGGACGACTTGACTTGCCCCGCAGGAGAGCATCGTCTCGACGAGGGCCAGCCCGATTCCCGACGCTCCGCCCGTTACTACGGCAACCTTGTTTTCATAGTATTCTTTCATGTCTCACCCTTCCTTTCCGGTCTTTGCGCATCCCGCGAAAGAGCTTTGGTCGGGGATGTGCTCTCTGCTGCCCCAGTCTTTTCTTGGTATATCGTCACCGTGTCCGCTGTGTCTAACTATCCTGTACAAGATGGGAAGCTGTTCCCTCAGTCTCCCTGGAAAGAGGCACTGAACGAAAACAAAAAAACCGCCCGACCAGCTGGCAGCTGGCGCGGACGGCCCTTTTTGTCACCGAAAAACCCAGATCCCCGTACCGAAAAACACGATATCCCCCGGGAAAATCGTAATGTAGCCTTATATGTATACCCACCAACCCCCTGTCGTCAATATTAAGCATAATTATATTGCTTACATTAACAGTGGGAGCGAAGCGCCGCACGTTTCGATGAGGTGAACCACCACCGATTGTAGGGGTCAAGAAAAGTTATGGGGATGTGCTATTCTTGTCTGCAAGGAGATCCCGGCATGACACGCAAAAAAAGATGGTGCTCTTTGATTGGCGCCGCCATGCTTTTTCTTATTGCCACCTCGGGTTGCACGTCCGCAGATCTGGATGACCGGGCGGTCATCGTCTATACGTCGGTCGATCAAATCTATTCCGAGCCCATCTTCAGGGAATTCGAGAGAATATCAGGCATCAGGGTCCTCCCCGTCTATGATGTCGAGGCCGCAAAAACCACCGGCCTGGTGAACCGCCTGGTGGCTGAAAAGGCCCACCCCCGGGCCGATGTCTTCTGGAACGGCGAATTCGTCCAGACACTGTTCCTGAAAGAGAAAGGCGTTCTGTCACCGTATCGCTCTCCCGCCGCCGGAGATATCCCTTCCCGCTATCGGGACCCGCAAGGCTACTGGGCCTGCACTGCCGCACGGGCACGGGTGCTGCTGGTCAACAGGGATCTCGTTCCGCGGTCCCGCTATCCGTCTTCGATCTTCGATCTCGTATCCTCTGGGTTGCCCGCGGACAAGGTGGGTATCGCGTACCCGGTTTTCGGAACATCCGCAACCCATGCCGCGGCACTGTATTCGCTCCTCGGACGGGATCAGGGAAAGAAATTTTTTGAGACACTCTATCGGAGAAAGGTGCATGTCGTCGACGGCAATTCGATGGTGAGAGACATGGTTGCGGACGGCCGGCTGATGGCCGGGATCACGGATACTGACGATGCCTGCGGGGCGAAGCGCAAGGGCGCTCCGGTTGAGCTCGTTTTTCCGGATCAGGGCCGGACCGGGATCGGTACGCTGGTTATTCCCGGTACGGTTGCGCTGATTGCAGGGGGGAAACATCCTGCCGAAGCACGGAAACTGGTCGATTTCCTGCTCGGCAGGGAAGTGGAACAAATGCTGGTCGCCTCGGGCTGGAGTCATCTGCCCCTCCGTCCGAACGTCGGCGGAGGGGAATGTGTTGACGGTTCCAGGGTCAAGGCCATGGGAGTGGGTCCGGTTGACGTCTACAGGATGCTCGGGCCGGCAAGGAAGGATATGACGGAGATTTTCATTCGCTGACAAATCTATGAGAGACTCGACTGCCTGTAGCCGGCTTGCCGCGATACTTTTCATCCTGGTCGTCTTTGCTCCGCTGGGGGCGCTGCTTGCGGACCTGGGCATATCCCTGACCGCCGGTCATGCTGACTGGCTGGAGCTGATGATCCCCTCCGGCCGAAGGTTGCTCCTGCTGGCGCGAAGCCTCGGGCTTTCCCTGGCCGTGGCAGCCGGCGCTGTGATCATCGGTGTTCCGGCAGCCCTCTGCCTCTGGCGCCTTGATACAGGGCTTCCGGCCAGGCTCCGCTGGCTGGCGCTGCTTCTGGTCGCCATCCCCCCCTCTATCCATGCGCTGGCCTGGGTATCCGCCGTCCACGGTCTCAACGGTTTCCTGGAATCCCGCGGCATGGCCGGTATCCCTTTTCAGGGATGGGGCGCAAGCTGGTGGGTGCAGCTCATGGCGTTAGCTCCCCTGGCGATAGGGCTGTCACTGGTGGGGCTGGAATCGGTGGAACCGGACCTGATTGATTCCGCCCGGCTCATGGCAGGCGACTTTCACTGCCTCACAAGGGTTGTGCTGCCGCTGGCCGCACCCCAAATCCTCGCGGGCGCTGGATTTGTCTTCCTTCTGAGCATTACGGATTACAGCGTCCCGTCTCTGTTCCAGCTGAATGTGTATTCCCTGGAGATCTTCGCCGAATACAGCGCGACCGGCGAGCCGACACGCTCCTTCCTGATGGCCGTTCCACTGCTCCTGGTTACGGTACTGTTCCTCTCCTTTTCCCAGGCAGCGCTGCGGAATGCCGTGCTCAAGCCTCGGCGCAACGCGATTCCCTTCCCGATCCCTCTCCGGTGGCCTGCGTGGCTGGGCTGGTGCCTGCGGGGAAGCGCCCTGCTGATGACCGTCCAGATCGCGGTTCCTTTCGTGGTGCTGGTGACAACCGTCGGATCCTGGAACGCCATGTCGGTGTCCGTTCTGTCCGCCCGAAGCGAGATTCTCTTTTCGATCCTGATAGCCGCGTCCGCGGCCGTCGCATCCCTTCCGGTCGCGTATGCGGCGGCACGGGAGCTGCTGCGCAACGACAGGCAGGGGAGGTTGTGGTGGTTTCTGGTAACGGCGCCGCTGGCGGTTCCGGCGCCGCTCGTCGGCATAGGTCTCATCAGTATCTGGAACAGGCCTGTTCTCGACACGGTGTACGGGAGTTGTCTCATGCCCGTGCTGGCATCCCTCGCGCGCTTCGCCCCCCTGGCCGTCCTGGCCATTCTGGCGCAGCTGCGCACGGCCGACCCCCTTCTGATGGATGCCGCGCGCGTGTTTCACACCCATACGCTCAAAACATGGCTGCGGATCCGTTTCCCTCTCCTGCTGCCGGGGCTGGCGGCGGCATCGTGCGTGGTTTTCGTCCTGGCGGCGGGTGAACTGGGGGCAACGCTGATCGTTGCGCCGCCGGGGCATGCCACCCTGACCATGAAGATCTATTCCTACCTCCACTATGGCGCATCAGAGGCCGTTGCGGCGCTCTGTCTGGCTGTGGCCGCGGTTGCGCTGCTGGGAGGACTGTTCAGCGTTCTGATCGTGGGCAGGTGGTGGCTGCCCTGTGCGAAGCGCTCCAGGTGAGGCCATGATCCGGGTCAGCCACGTCACGAAATTTTACGGAAAAGCCAGGGCCCTCGAGGACGTCTCCCTGCAGGCGACGACCCCGGAACCCGTGGTGATCCTGGGGCCCTCGGGGAGCGGCAAGACCACGCTGCTGCGCCTGATTGCCGGGCTCGAGATGCCGGATGCCGGGGAGATCCATATCAACGGCTCGCCGGCAAGCAGGCCGGGCTGGACCCTCCCGCCCCACCGGCGGAATGTGGGGTTCGTGTTCCAGACACCGGCGCTCTGGCCCCACATGACCGTGGCGGGGAACATCACCTTCGGGATGAACGGGTTGTCACAGGACCGGATGCGGGACCGGCTTCGGGAATTGCTGGAGGATTTCGACCTTCACGGGCTCGGCGGGCGCTATCCGGATGAGCTGTCGGGCGGCGAGGCCCGGCGCGTGGCCATTGCGCGCTGCCTGGCGCCCGAACCGCGGTACCTGCTGATGGATGAGCCCCTCACCAACCTGGACAGAGAGCTGAAGCGGAAAGCCCTTGCCCGGATAGCCTGTGCGGTCCGGGACACGCGGGCATTCCTGGTGTACGTTACCCATGACCCGGACGAGGCCGGGAAGTTGTCCGGCCGGGTGATCTTCCTGGATGCGGGCCGGATTGTGGAAGCGGAGCCAACAGGGGGGGCTCTCTGTCATGACGGCTGAACATCCGGCACCATCCGGCGCAAGGAAGTCCAGGCTGATACTCCTGGTCTGGTCGGTCATCATTGCCGGGGCGATTATCTGGCAGGTCCTGCCTGAGCGGGCCACGCCCCCTCCACCGGGCTGGGGCGCCTGGAAGGGGATCGGCTCGATCCTGGGTATCGCGGTCACCGGGAAAGGCGTCTACGCGGGCGGTTCCAAAGGGCTCTTCCTTATCGAACCGGGCGGATCCGTACGGCAGGTTGCTATTCCGGGAATGGAAGGCCAGGGAATGGTATACTCTGTAATAGCGACGCGTGACGGCGCCGTGTGGGTGGGGCATGAAAAGGGTCTGTCCCTGTTGCGCGGGTCCACGTGGACCACCCTGACCAGCGGCGACGGACTTCCCCGGGGAGCGGTGCGGGCCGTCGCCCCGACCCGGGACGGGAATATCTGGATCGGCACCGACAACGGGGCTGCCCGGATGCCGCTATCGGGGCCGTGGGACCGCTCCTCGATAACCGTCGTAACCGGCCGTGACGGCCTGCTCAACAGCGCCGTTTCCGCCCTTCTCGAGGATGGCGAAGGGGGAATGTGGTTCGGCAATTACGTCAGCCACAAGGGCGGCTTGACCCGTCTGCGGGAAAAAAGTTCATGGCGATGGACAGTACGCGACGGCCTGCCTCACCCCAACATCACGTCGCTGCTGCTTGATCGCGACGGACGGGTCTGGGCGGGCTGCGGGTTCCTGGACCGGGGCGGGGCGGTCGTGTTTGGCCGATCCTCGGGAGACTGGCGGCTGGAACGGACGATACCCTCCGGCGAACTGGCCGGCGCAAAGGTTAGGAGCCTCTTCCAGGACTCCGCGGGCAGGGTCTGGCTGGGCTCCGAGCAGGACGGCATTGCCGTGCGGCTGGGAAACAGGAACCTGCGGGTACTGACCACGGCTGACGGACTCGCGTCCCAGGAGGTCCTGAGCGCAGCGGAGGCCCCGGACCGCTCCCTGTGGCTGGGAACGTCCGACGGAGTGAACCGCATCGGACCTGATGCCCTTTCAACGCTGTTTCCCCGCTGACCGGGGAGACAGGCGGGTGTACCCTATGAGCGTACAAGACAAGGAATCCGGTATCCATGACGTGACGCACGCGGGCCCCATCCCGGGGTTCATGCCGCTTCTGCGTCTCATCGTGAAGAATACCTTCCGCAATTTTTTCAAGAGCCTGCCCATAACCATCTTCTTTGCGGTGCTCACCTACATCGGCTATACCATCTTCATCATTTTCCTCAACAACGGCTACGACAAACTGACTTTTCCCGGCGCCGCCCTTCTCGGCCTGGGCGGCGGCATGCTCACCGGGCTCTCCGGCGGGGTCATCTTCATGCTCCTTTCCGGACTCACGGTCGGCCTGCTGACCAATGCCTACCGGAAAGGACCGGGAAAGGCCGTCGTCGAGTTCTTCGCTGCACCCGCCATGGTCTTCAGCTACTTCGGGCAGGCGGGTGACCTGGCCATGGCCGGCCTCCTGAGTGGGGTCGGCATTTCGCTGGTGACCGGCTCGCTCCTTACGGGATGCGGCAATGTCGCCATGGCCATCGGTGTCAGCATGCTGCTCTTTTCGCGGGCCGGGCAGGTGCTGGCGCTTCTGCTCCGCTCCGCCTGGGCGTCCACCTACGGGGCCGTGCAGGGGGTGCGCGGGACGGAGTTCGGCACAGCGGCGGGCCATGTGGCCCTTATGGGAGCCGCGCTGGGGTTTGTGGTCAAATCGGTTCTGCCGCGCTGGGGTTCCGTTCTGGGAATCGCCTTCCTGATTGTCGCCCTGGCGCTGGCAAAAGGGAAGGGGAAGAAGTCGCCTGGTTCGACCGGTATGTTTTTTCTGTCGCTGGGGGCATGCTGGGCGGCATGGGTGGGGTTTGCCTGGGCCCACGACGGCGGCTGGAAGGAAAACAACGAGAATTTCTGGATATGGGTCAGGACGCTCGGTGCGCTGATTTCCCTGCTCACCGGCCTGGGGCCCGCGGCCGGCATCATGCTTGGACCCGCCTTTGTCCGGGCTCTGCTTCAGGTCGCCGACGACGGCCTGCCGCCGGAAATGACCGGGGAAAAGCCGCGCCGGGAAGATTCGGAGCCCCAAAAACAGCCGCCACCGGACCTGACGCCCCTGGTCGATCCCGAAACGGGCCAGACGCTCCCCATCCAGGACGGCCGGTACGAGGGGGGGAGGCCCGGACAGGTCTGGTACGACGGCCAGTGGATGGACCGGTCAGCCGTGGAACGGCTGTTTGCCGAGAAAGAGGAGGCATTGGAGCGCGACCGTCAACGCTGGTATGACGAGCGATCCGGGGAATGGGAACAGCGGGTGAAAGAGCAGCGGGAGCGGGAGGGGTTCGTCTATGACCGGGACAAGGACGCCTATGTCCCCGGTGAAAAACATCCCGACGTGATTGAAGAACGCCGGCGGCGGGAGGCGGAACGGCTCGACGAGTTCATCGAGAGGAATGTCAAGGACCTGAAGCGTCAGGATTTCCTCCAGGACCTGGTGGACCGGGTGCGCAACAACGGCGGCGACATGGACGCCCTGCGCCAGGCGATCAAGGATACGACCGTGGGCGCGGAGCAGCAGCTTTCCATGGGAGACGCCGAGTCCAGTCTGGCCGAGGCCGATGCCTTGCAGGAGTCGGCGGAGTATGCCGTTCAGGTCCGCAACTGGGCACAGCGCGCAAATCGTGCCATCGGGCATTTCGTCCCCGGCATCGGCCCGATCATCAACATGGTGCAGAGTGGGGCCTCGGGCGCGGCGCAGGGGTACGAGGAGGGTGGCTGGCGTGGGGCGTTCACCTCGGCGACTGCACAGGGCGTGGACTTTCTCGTCCAGCACTACACCGGCGTGCCCGGCAGCGGGACGGCGTTCCGCAATGCCTACGGAACGGAATACACGCGGGACAAGGACGGCAACCTCGTATCGCCGCTGGACCGCCTGGTCGGCGGAATATGGCATTCCACCGTGGACCAGTATGACCCGAGGGTCTACTACGAACGCTACCAGCGGGCCCAGGGCATCGGCGATTACGTGGACATGGGCCTGGACGTCTGGGATGCCAAGGATGATGTGGATAAACTCCGGGAGAAGGTGCGCGATCTGAGGCGGGGGGATGTCAGCAGAGATGCGGATGCGGAACCGGAACGGCGGCGGGCGCTGGAAGCCGAAGAGCCGACGCAAGGCCGGCGGAGGCCGCGTGACACCTCCGAGCTGGGTGGCGACTACGAAGAAAAACCTCCCGTGCGTGCGGACGGGAGACGCGTGGGAGACAGAGGCACGGACGGCGTCTATGACCTCGATCTCGACAACCAGACCGATTCCCTGAACAAGTACCGACGAAGCGGCGTGGATGGGGAGGTTTTCCAACCGCAGTTTGCGCCCAAGGACTGCTCGGTGGCGATTATTTCCAAGGTCACGGGGCAGTCGTACGAGGAGGCGGAAGGACGCATCCGGGACCTCAGGGGGCATCTGCGGAACGAGAAGGGAGAGATCATCGGGGAACACGAGGGAGGCCTCAAACGAAGAAGACTGGCGGAAGCCCTGGAGCGTTCGCCGGACGTGGATGTGGAGCCGATGCAGCCGAAAAAGGGCGGCCCCATTGACCTGGAAAATGAGGAGCATGTCCGGAACATAAAAGAGCACCTCCAAAGAGGAGAAAGAATTGCCGCATCCATGAATGACCCTGATTTGAAGGCCGGTCATGCGGTCGAAATCAAAGGGATCATAACCGAGGACGGGGTGACCAAGCTCCAGATCGATGACCCTAAGCGGGGTCCGCTGGTTATCCCCGTTTCCGATGTGAAGGAACAAAACCTGCTGGATCTGGAGCACAGCCACTTCGTCAAGAATAACGAATTCCACGAAGACTATCGGGCCATGCGGGAAGCCAGGAGCGCCGGAGACCAGGGGGCTGTGGACCGCCATGCGGCCCGCATGCTGGCGCGGGATTACGAAAAGTTCAAGGGGATGGTTGCGGAAGGGAGAATCGACAGGGAGACGGCGGAACGCGCCGTGCGCATTCATCAGGATATCATCAGGTCAGGAGTGGGCGAGGGGGCGGAACGGACCCGGCGCATGGGGACATTGCTGGGTGGTGAAACGCCGGACGGGCAGGAAGGCGGCAAGCCGGTCATCAAGCACACATGGAGTCCCGGCGGCGGCATGGAACCGTTCGATCCGGCCAAACCCAAGGTGCCGGGCGACACCGACCTCACGACCGTCTTGGACCGCGGCCTGGTCAAGGAGCGGCAGCTGGACCCCGATCAGGTGCAGAAGCTGGCCGCCGGGCACACACGGGATGCCATCAACGAGGAGGCCGCCCGGCGCCTGGGAGAGGACATCGGCGACTACACGAGAAAGACCAAGGTCAAGTTCACGCCGGGAAGCGATGAGGAATACCTCTCGTTCCAGGCCCATAAGCAGGAGGGAAGGGTCGTGGAGCATCCCGGAGGCGGGAAGACGACCCTTGGTGAAGAGATGGGCTGGTCCGGCAGTCTCGACCGCAAAGTGGATGGGACACCTACCGGCATCGCCATGCACCGGGCCGACGAGCACAACATGATCGGCACTATCCTGAAAGAGCGTCCCGCAACAGGAGACAGGTACCGGGACGGCGAGACCGCGCGGGAAGTTTCCAAGCATTTTGACAGGATGGGAGAATACTCCACGAAGGAGAACGATCCGGCCAACTGGAAACCCGAAAATGTGGACACCTCGAAGCTGATCTCCCCGGAAGGCTTCGAGAAGACACTGGAGGCGTCAAGGACCGGAAAGCCCAGGGATATCCAGAATGCCGTGGACCGGCATTACGGCGGGGACTATGACAAGTTCTTCAAGGATCTCCACGAGGCCGGCAGGCAGGGCGCCCGGGAATCCCTGGACGAGGGAGGAAAGGTATGGGATGCGCAGAAAGAGGGACTGAAAGCGACCGGCGTCGAGGTCGGTAGTGACCAGGTCGTCAGGCATGCCGCTGATCCGCTCACCCAGCCGGAGCAGCGACAGGCTTTTGCCGCGGATGGCGACCTCCGGCCAGGCGCCGGCGGGGCGGACCTGGCAACCGGCCGGCAACAGCAGCGCCAGGAGGCGGATCTGCTGCAGCGCATGGGCATAACGGAGCGGGATACCCTCAAAACTCCGGAAGGCAGGAAGCTGTATGATGATCTCATGACCCGCATGCCGGCCAGGGATGAGAAGGGAAGGATCACCGGCTGGGGGACGCCGCCGACGGCCGATCCCGTAAAGCAGGTAACGGATCCCGGCGGCCGGGAGTTTTCTGAAAGGCTGGAAGCCCACCGCGATACGGACCCCGTGTTCAGGCGTCTGGATGACAAGATACGGTCCGCGGAGGTGGAAGGCTGGAGCGAGCGCATAAAGGACGTCGAATCCGAACGGTACGGGGAGATGGTGAAGGAAGGGACTTGGGGCTCCCCCGAATCCGACGCCTTCCGGGAGGAATTGGGCAGGAGGGTCCGTACCATGGAGGTTCCCGAAGGTGAGGACCGCTTTGCCGCCCTCAAACACCAGGAGCATATACTGGTGCGCAACAAGGTGGACCAGGAACAGCTGGACACCTGGCTCAAGGTTCGGGATCAGATCCGGCGCGGCGAAGCCGTTGAGCCGTTGCAACCCTTGAAGCAGTACTCCGCCACGGATCTGATCAAATCACCCTTCGGGCCGTGGGACCCGGAGGAACAGTAGACGTAACGGGTAACAATGATGCCCGTTCACGGGCAGGAAAAGGTGGATGGAATGATGGAGCCCGACGAGAAGACGAGACCGCCGCAGCCGGACAGGTGGAACCTGACCGCCGCGGAGATTGCCGAAATGCTGCGCCGGACGGGCGTGGAGCCGCGGCGCGGGTCGCCGTTCCTGCGCCTGCACGGAGCAGGGCCGGTTTCCCCGGCAACATTGGCGATAGAGGACACGCCGGATATCCGCGATGCGACCCTGCGCATCGGCAGGCCGGACATCATTCTGGGCCTGCTCCATGTGCCGCCCGCTGAACCTGACGTCACCTGGTTGTACGGTGCAGCGGGTGATCAGCGCTTTGCCGTGCACCGCAGAGACGGCGGCATGTGGCACCGCATCGTCTGGCCGGTTCAGGGTACAACCCTGACGGATATCATGGAAACGGCGGTCTCCATCCATGAAGCGGCGGTAACGGACGCCTTCGCCCTCTCCCTCGACCGCCGGGGATTTGAAGCCCTGGCTGTCATTGTGGATTTTTTCCAGGAAGAGGCCCTCCGCTCCGCCATGCAGAGGAGGATGCCGTCCGTGCCCCGGTTCGACGTGGACGACCTTTTCTGCTGCTGGCAGCGGAACCTGCGGGGTGTCGACCTACGATGGATGGTGCAGAGGTCAGAGCTCGTCTCGCCCGTTCGTCTGACGCCGGACCCGGAGGGATTGCTCGCCGGGCTCGGGTCGCTTGTCGATCAGGGGATGCTGGCGCAGGAAGGGACTCTCTTTACGCCGGCCTCCCGGTTTCACACCGCCTGCACCCTGCTGGCCGGCTGCGGCGGGTTCTTTGCCCTGTCCACACGGCGCCGCACGGTTCGGAGCGACGGGAAAGACGACTGGGATTTCCAGCACATGGCCTCCATGCGGGGAATCGGCAGTCTGTGGCTCCTGGAGTTCACCGACATTTCGAAAAGCGGTTTCACCGTGAAGCTGGGTGATGTCACGGCGGACATGCTGCATGAAAGGGTGGTCGCGGGACTCCTTCCCCCGGAGCGGCCGCCGGTTCCGGACTATAGGTCCGCATCACCTGTTTGCTGTCCGGATTGCGGTTCACGGCTTCAGCCGCCGGCGAAATTCTGTCCTAATTGCGGCAAAAAGATTATTGAAACGGCGGAGGTTGTGGAGACGTGGGATCTTGTGCCGGATCTTCCGCCACCTGCGCCTCCGAAACCCGCTGGACCCGACATGAGCGGAATCACGTGTCCCACATGCAACTCCGTGATTGCTCCCGGCAAAAAGTTCTGCACCAGGTGTGGGACGCCCTTGCGATAACTGCTTCCAGGGAGAGGAGGTAAGGTATGAGCCGAAGCACGAATTCCTGTCGACAGTGCGGCAGCCCCCTCCAGGAGGGAGATCTCTTCTGCGGCGAGTGCGGCCATCCCGTGACCGCGGAAGCGGAAGAGCCTCCGCGTGCGGAACCCGTTCCAGCGCCCGTCGCCGGGAGGCGGCGCCGGCTCCGGTACGGAATTTCTGCCCTGGTTCTGGTTCTGGTCCTGGGGTCCCTCTACCTCTTCAGGGACAGGATCCTGCCTCCCTCACACCTGTCACCCGTATCACCGCCCCCCGCGGCAACGCAGAACGAGGCTTCCAATCGGACGGAGCCCGTCCTTCCGCCGCCAACGGCATCCCGGATCCCCGTAACGCCCAAGACCCCGGTGGTCCCCCAGCCCCGCCCCAAGAAAGTGAGGGACCGCGCCTATTATGAAAACGCAGCGAATGACGCGTTCAAAAAGCGGAAGTGCGGGGCTCTCAAGAAAGTTCTCGACCAGGGGTTGGGAATCTATCCCGACAGCTCGAAACTGTGGGAAGGGGTTGCCGGATACAATCTCGTGTGTCGGCAGGATCTTTCCACGGCGGTCAGGGGGAAGAGGGCGCTGGACGCGGCGCTTCGGGCGTATCAGCTCGATAGCAGCGACCAGAATGCCGTAAATGTCGGGTGGATCTATCAATCCATGGCTGGGGACTGGAACCGCGCCATTGTCTATTATGAGAGAGGGAACCGGTACGCCGATAGGGACCCCACCCTCCACTATCACATGGGACTCTGCTACGAGGCCCTGCGGAATGCTCCGAAGGCCGTCGAGTCCTATGAATTGTTCCTGAGGGCGGCGCCGAACCACAAATACGCACAAGATGCACGGGCGAGACTGTCGACCCTCAGGGGGTACTGATCGCAACCCGGAACGCCGGGGGAAAATCTTCTATTCATAGACGTATTCAAGGTTCTCCCTGGCTTTGGCATGTCCGCGGCTTGCCGCCCTGCGGTACCACTTCATCGCTTCCGCGGTGTCCTTCCGTACCCCCACTCCCCTGGAGTACATGGCCCCAAGCCTGTATTGCGCCTCCGCGTCCCCCTGTCTGGCGGCGTTCATGGTGTCTTCCAGGCTTTGACGGGATATTCGGGAAACAGGTTTCGCGGCCCTGCGCTTTCCTGCCTTCGTCATCTTTTTGTCCCGCCGCTTTTCAATGGGGACCTCTCTCTGTGACGCTTCTTCGGTTCGGACTTGCTGCGTGACGCCGGTTGTCTTTGAAGTAAGTGGCTGGTATAGCTTCACCGTCATACTGGCAGCCTGTCGCGCGGGCTGAGAGGGGACCGTCTTTTTTGCCGCACTCCTGAATGCCACGACTCCGATCAGGCTTCCCACGGAAACCGAGAACAGGATGGCAAGTGATATAATCAACGGCAAACCCATCGTCCTGATCGCCTGAAGTCTTTCAGGTGTCGGCGCAAGAGTCGGAGAGGTCTCTTCTTCATTCCGCTCTTCCCGTTCCGGGGTGTCACCGGTTGGTTCACCGGTGGGTTCGGTTGCGGCGCCGGAAGACGGCGCTTCGCGGACCGGTGAGCGTTCTCCAACCTCTTCCTGGAATTTCGGAGGTCCGTGCTCCATGAAATGCCTCACGACCTTCTCATGGGCCTCATACAGTTCATTCAGCTTTTCCCGTGCCCGTGTCCGTTTTTCAGGGTCTTCCGACTCGAAATCCGGCTGCAGCCCCTGTTCCATCTCCAGAAAGGCCCTTTTAATATCATCAAGGGACGCGGCTGAACGTATGCCGAGCACTTTGTAATATGTATCGATACTTGCCATACTTCCTCCATGGCGCGATGTCGCGTTCGCTTCAAGTATATCATCGCCATCGACCCTTTTCAGGCGGCATTTTGTTTCCGAATCCTGATGGCCAGGAGAAAAATAATGGGCGGCCCCTCAATTCAGACGACTGCCTTCGCGGTCACGTTCCGACCTTCACCCCGGAACAGGGTGTTGCGGTATACTTGTCAAGGGGTGATGGATATGAAGCTGCTCAAAACGAAAGTATGGAACTGGTGGGATGTCGGGTTGTTGAAATGGTGCGCTTTCCTGTTCGGTATATGTGTCGGCGCGTATTTCCATGAATATATTACGCCGTATGTCTGGATTGTTCTTGTTGCGGCAATCCTGCTGACGATCAGGCCGGCCATAGCCTACTGGAAAGATTGACACTGAATTCTCCCGCCGTGAAACAGCGAATGGAACCGATGTAGTGGCGGTAGAGTTCGTTCAGAGGTTGTATGAAAATGCTTGTGACGGCATTGTTGGTGATTGTGCTTGCCTTAGGTGCAGGCTTGCCTGTCTGTGCCCGGGGAGTCGAATGGGATACGCTTAACCACGAGGTCGAGTCACTATACGCGCAGGGGCGCTATGGTCGAGCCATTTTTGTGGCCAAAAAGGCGCTTCAGGTCGCCAAACAAACGGTAGGCCCGGATCATCCCGATGTGGCAACCAGCCTGAACAACCTTGCGTTGCTGTACAAGACTCAAGGCCGGTACGAGCCGGCCGAGCCGCTCTACGAACGCTCACTGGCGATCCGGGAGAAGGCGCTCGGACGGAATCATCCCAAAGTGGCCGATAGTCTTGAAAATTAGCCGCACTCTATCGTAAAACCGGCCGGGATACGAATGCGGATGTGCTTGAAAAACGCTCCGCAGCCATCCGGGCAATCAAGCGTTGAAATCAGGATCACGGCGCAGCCTCTTTGCGCCGGCCGCCTGCCGCGGAAAGCTACACGCGCCTGTATTCCATGTACGCAGCCGTGCATTTCCATTAACTACCCGCAGCCCTTCTTCCAACTCCCGGCCTTATTACATGCTTGGTCTTACATTTATCCCCTTCATTTTCGCAGCCAATATGCCGATAAGGATAAACGCAGAACATGAATGTGATGAGGGCGAGACGAAGAGGGGCTCTCAGTATATCGCTGCAACATTCTTTCTTGGCGCTGATATGATCGAATGACTTGTATCATCAACAAGCTGCCGGCTCCCTGCTTGGACAGCAAAGACTCCGTAAGGAGATACCGAACCTGGTAAAGGAGATTGATACATGAAATGCATGGCGCAGATTCGAAATTTTGCAGGTGTCGTTACAGGCCTCACAGTGCTGCTGACGATTGGCTGTGGAGGCGGCAGCTCCGTCGCACCGACTACCCCTGATTACTCGCAAACCGCGAACTGGCTGGCTCTCTCCTCCTCGCCCAATAAAAATGTGGATGTTTTCTACGTATATCCGACTGAATATCAAAAGGCCGCCTCGAGTGATCCCGATTTCTGCGCCATTGACAACCCAACAATGGTGCAGGGCGCGCAGAGCGCTTTCCAGCGACAGGCTACCGCCTTCGCCCCCTATGCCAACATCTTCGCTCCCTACTACCGACAGGTGGACGCTACGTATCAGCTGTCGCTCCCTTTCGACCAGCAGGACGAGAACATCCGGAAAGTGCCGGGCCCAGATGTCCTTGCGGCCTTCGAGTACTACCTGCGGCACTACAACAACGGCCGCCCCTTCATCCTTGCCGGGCATTCGCAGGGTTCGGCCGTACTCAAGTATATCTTGTCAGGCTACATGAAGGCACACCATGATGTGTATCAGAGGATGATCGCGGCGTACGTCGTCGGCCAGTCGATCACCCCGCAGTACCTGGCGCAGAATACACACCTGAGGTTCGCCACGGGCAGCAGCGACACGGGGGTCATCGTCTCCTGGAACACCGAGGCTCCCACCACCACCATACCGAATCCCGTCACAGAACCGGGGGGCATCGCTATCAATCCGATCACCTGGACGCTGGGCGAGGATACTGCAGCTGCTTCCCGGAACCTCGGCTCACTTCAGGTGGACTCAACAGGGCTCCCGGTGCTTGACCAATATGGAGAAATTCTGCGCGTCACCGGTCTTGCCGATGCTCGAGTCGACCAAGCCAGGGGAGTGGTGATCTGCAGCACCGTCAACCCGGCCGACTACAGTCTCAGCAATGCCGACGGTATCTATCACGTCTTCGACTACCCATTCTACTTTTTCAATATCAGACAGAACGCCGCCGACCGGATCGATCACTACTTCTCCGAAAAAAGCGGGAACTGACCATGAGTTCGAACCGGGGTAGATTCTATTCGTAAGTGCACGTGCAATTTGAATTCACCAGAGGCAACTTTTAATTTGTACTATATCCCGGGAATTCCTCCGGAATTCCCGGGACCGTGGCGGAACTCCTGAGTGCCATACCCGTTTCCCTGCACGCAACCCCTTCAAAATCATGACTTCCTGTGCCCTAATGAACGTGGCATAGCATCCCTGGCCGAACCCTGTCAGTTAGTTTCCATCCGGAAACGGTCCTTTTCCGTCTTGGCGGCGTCAATCTTCAGGCTTGCTTGTGCGGCGTACCGATGTACGCCTTCGCGCAATCCCTTGATTTCCTTGCCACGACGAAAAAATCCTCGTTTCCGAATTGGAAACCGCTAGTGTCTCATCCGGATTTTCCGGATGGACACCAGTTAGAAATCGCGGAGCACCAGGGTGCGCTCTTGTTTACCTGGAACGAAGGGGAAAGTAAAAACAAGAAACCATGACTGGCGCAGCAAGAGCAAAATTTTCTTGCTTCACCACTCTGAACAGCGTAGAAGCGGGTATACTCATCGCTGAACGGGCAGTTCGTCCTGTCAATGAAAGATAGAAGTTGTGCTGTTCAGCAAGTGGACCGGGAGAGAACTTTTATGCAGATCGACAATAGGGATAGTGAAGACTCCGTGCCGGGCACCGCTTTCGACGGTACCGGGCAGACGGGTGCGGAGCAGGCGTTCCCGGAGAGCGAAAGCCGGTTCAGAAGTTTTTTCGAGCAATCCGGCGAAGCCTTTCTGGTCCTTGATGGCGGCCGGTTCATTGACTGCAATGCCGCCGCGGTGCGGATGCTGGAGTGCGACGGCAAGCAGGGCATTGTCCCGCGGGAGCTGGCGGAGCTTTCACCGAAGCTGCAGCCCGACGGAACCCCCTCCGTGGAAAAGGCCCGAGACCTGATTGCCCGTACGTTTGCCGAAGGGAGCCAGCGGTTTGAGTGGCTGCACCTTAAGGCGGACGGCTCCGAACTGCCGGTTGAAGTTTCCCTCACCCCCATGTCCCTGGGCGGGAAATGGGTGATGCATGTCATATGGCGGGATATTTCCGAGCGCAAACAGGTGGAGTTCCGGGAGCGGACCCGCCTGGCTATCCTGGAGAAAATGGCTTCAGGCGCGGCGCTCCCCAGCCTGCTCGACGCTATCGTAACCTTTGTCGAGCAGAACAGCCCCGGTGCTCTCTGTTCCATTCTCGTAGCCAATGACGACTGCACCCGCCTGCATCACGGCGCCGCTCCCAGTCTTCCCGACTTTTACAATGCGGCGGTCAACGGTTTGCGGATCAAGGAGGGAAAGGGATCGTGCGGAACGGCGGCGTTCCTGAAAAAACGGGTGATTGTCGAGGATATCACCGGGCATTCCTACTGGAAGGGTTTCGAGCCCGCCGTGCAGGTTGGTTTGCGCTCCTGCTGGTCCGAGCCGGTTTTGTCGCCCGAGGGGGAACTGCTGGGCACTTTTGCCACCTACCACCGGGAACCTCGTGCGCCGAGCAGCAACGAAATTGCCCTGATCGAGTCGGCGGCCCACCTGGCCGGCATCGCCATCAGCTGGGCCCGTGACAACGAACGGCGCAACGCCCTGGAAGGGCATGTCCGACAGATGCAGAAGATGGAGGCAGTCGGGCAACTGGCCGGAGGCATCGCCCATGACTTCAATAATCTTCTGACCCCCATCATGGGATATGCTGAAATAATCAGGGCCATTCTCGGTGAGGGACACACCTGCCAACCGAAAATCGACCGCATCATTGCCGCCACCATGAAGTCACGGGATCTGGTGCAGAAGCTGTTGTCGCTCAGCCGCAAGCAGAACCTTGCCATGGCCAACCTCGATCTCAACCGGGTGATCGAGTCCTTCAAGGACATTATCCGGCATACCATCCGCGCCAACATCTCCTGCCACATCCGGCTGGCGCCCGACGGGGCGCAAATCCTGGCCGATCAGGGGCAGATGGAGCAGGTGCTGCTCAACCTGGCGGTCAATGCGCAGGATGCCATTGCCGGCAATGGCGCCATTACCATTACGACCGGCCACGTCATTTTCGATGACGAATATGTCAAGCGCAATCCCGGCGTCAAGCCGGGCGCCCATGTCCTCCTGGAGTTCTCCGATGACGGTTGCGGCATGCCGGAGGAGGTGGTGCGGCATATCTTCGAGCCGTTCTACACGACCAAACCGGCGGGCCGCGGTACGGGCCTCGGCCTTGCGACGACCTTCGGCATCGTCAGGCAGCATGGCGGTCACATTACGGTGCGCAGCGTGGTGGGGGAAGGAACGACGTTCAGCCTGTACTTCCCGGAGAATGCCGCCGCAGCCGGGGCAGCCGCCCGACAGAATGTTGATTTGCGCCTGCGCGTCCCCCATGAAAAGACAATCCTGTTTGTGGACGACAATGAGATGATCCTGGAAATGGCCGAGGGGTACCTGGAGATGTATGGCTACACGGTCTTGACAGCGGCGCTTCCGAGCACGGCCCTGGAAATCGCCGGCTCCCACCCGGGTACCATCGACCTGCTGATTACGGATGTGGTGATGCCGGAAATGACCGGGCCGGAACTGTATGGGCGGCTCCTGATGAAAAAAGCCGATCTGCCGGTGCTGTACATCTCCGGATACAAGAGTGATGTGGCGCTTCGCGGCGATAGAGCCGGTTTCGTACCGAAACCGTTTACCGCGGAGCAGCTCCTGGGCAGTATCCAGATGATCCTCCATGAAGGAAATGCCGGAGATGCCGGAGGCGGGTAGGGAAGGCCCGGGGGGACGTCCAAAGAGGCCGGTAGGTTCGGAAAAGACCACGGGGAACCGGGTCCGTTCAAGGAGGCGCGGACATGAAGAGAACAACCGTAATGGCCTTGCTCGCGTTTTTCGCTATTTCCCTGGTCGTCGCCGCAGGTTGTGACGGCAGCCGGAACAATTCCTCCGGCCCGGCGCCCGGAGTCGCTGACGACGCCGGACCGGAACTGACACGCTCGGTGCTGCTTTCCGGGCTGAAAAACCCCTGGGACCTGGCGTTCACCCCGGACGGCGCCATGCTGTTCACCGAAAAGTGCCGGGGGCTTTCGGTCCGTCTCCCCGACGGCTCGGTCCGGCGCCTGTTCGGCGCCGGCGGAGCGGCAGTCACAGCGGCTGACTTCTTCTGCAAAGGCCAGAGCGGCATGCTCGGCGTGGCAGTTGACCCGGATTTCACCGCCAACCGCTTCATCTACGTCTACATGGCATCGAACCTGTCCAGCCCTGAAACGAACCGGGTGGTGCGCCTCCGGGTCGACCGTGGCTATACCTCGGTCAGCGACCGCCGCGACATCGTCACCGACATTCCGTTCAAGACCCGGGCCAACCGCTGGGGCGGGTCGGGGATCCACAGCGGCGGGCGGATCCGCTTCAGCCCGTACGACCGCTACCTGTACGTTACCACCGGGGACAACCACAACGGCTACCTCCCCCAGGACCTCACCCGCCTGGGCGGCAAGGTGCTGCGGATCGACCGCAACGGCACGGCCGCGCCGGGCAACAGCACTCCTGCCGGCGGCGACCCGCGCATCTTCACCTACGGCCACCGCAACGTGCAGGGGATAGCGTTCCGTCCCGGCGCCGGCCGCCCCTTCATCAGCGAGCACGGACCCGGACACAGCGACGAGGTAACTCCGCTGGCGCCCGGCGGCAACGGTGGCTGGGACCCCAAGCCGGAGCCCGGCGTCGCATGCATGAACGACTACTGCGGCTATACCTCCAACAAGCGCGACGGCAGCCGGACCCCCATGACCGACATGGCCAAGTTCCCGGGCGCGCTCCGCCCCTCCTGGAGCAACCAGGGCGTTTCCGAGGGAATGAGCCCGAGCGTTTTCCTGGGAGGGGTGCACTGGAAGGCGTGGGACGGCCGGCTGGCGGTGGGTTTCCTGCGCGGTGAGCGCATCGTGATCCTGCAGCTGGATTCAGCGGGCAAGACGGTCGGGACAACGACCGTTCCGGGCCTGCCCGGGGAACGCATCCGCTCGCTGGTGCAGGGACCGGACGGCGCGCTGTACGTTGCGACCGACGGCGGCGAGATCTGGCGGGTCGCTCCGAGGACGCGCTAGAAGTCTGTGACGGATGATTCCGGCAGGCGTAGCAACTCTCATCTTGTATCCAGGGTACCTGGCGCGCTACAATTCCGCGAATCACCATGCCTTCTTCAGGATAAACATGCTCAATTTCTTACGGGATCTCAGGCACCATGTGAAGGTGTCCCTGCTGGGATCCGTCAGGGTGCTGATTACGGAATTCCTTGGCAGATCACGCGACTATGGGGGCACGCGTCCGCAGAGTCTCGACGATTGTCATTTACTGTTGATTGTTGAGACATGACTCTTCATGGTTCTACCAACAACAAAACGTCAAGCTCACTCAAAATAAAGACATTACTTTTATTTCTCATAGTAATAAAAGCATCCAAACAAAGTATTAACAATTTTTCCGTCTTCTTCAGCCAATAAAAGAATGGTCTTTTTTTCGCCAATCTCCAACTCACATGTAAGCATGTTATCACCTGTTTCACATTTCTTGAAAGATTTATTCAGCCTTTTTTCCAGGCTCGCTCGGGTCGTCTTGAAATCCGCTTCCACTATAGCTGAAAAACCGACAGCCATTCCAATACTTCCAGGGAACAACTGAACAACCTTAAGTCCAAAAGCAGATATTTCCGACTTTGGAACAAGAAACGCGGAGTTTTCCTTTTCTACGAAATTCGACATTATATATTTAGCAAAATCTTCTAGTTTCGATGGGTCATTTTTCCATTCAAACCATGAATCCTGACACGTTGCCATACGTTCGATGTTAATATCATCAGCTGCCCGGACGGAAATCGCCATAAATAGGAAAACTAATATTGTATTTAATACCTGTCTGAGGGTTTTCATGGATATCTCCGTCGCTCTGGTTTTGTGATAATAGCCCTATTCGTTATAACGCGGGAGAGCTAACCGGCGCGCAGTTTTTTTGCGCGGCCGGTTGAGCGCTTGGATGGACGTGATACGGCCTCGACGAGCCGGCCGCTGGCATACTTGTGGACGATACTGGCAATAAGTGTCTGGTAGGGCATGCCTTCCTCAGCTGCCCTCATTTGGATATCTTCGAGGTCCCGAGAAGAAAGCCGTATGTTTATACGTTTATCTTTGGTAAGGGTGGCTGTAGCACTTGAAGCATACCGGGCAATCTCGTCGTCAAGATTGGCCACTGACTTCCACTCTCCGCTCTCATATGATTCCAGGATTTCATCTTCGTATTTTTTTTCTTCATCTTCAGATTTTAATTTCCTACTCATCGCTCTTCCCCTTTGAAATGTGCCTCTTGGTAGCGCTTCGACTCGGAATGACTGTCTTCAGAAAGATTTCTCCATCCGTTTCAATAAATGGAACCAAGAAGGCGTAGCCGCGAATCCGGACGATAAATATGCGCTGGTTCGGGTACTTCTCTTTATTTGGATGTTCGACCACATCAAGGAGCGCCCCTTGCGAAACAGCTACCAGCACTTCCTCGAAGGAAATCCCTCGCTCAGCTTTGAGCGCCAAGTTCTTATCGGAATTCCAGTTGATAGGCTTCATAGTGATATCATACCTTCTTGTGTGCCTTTTGTCATCATCTTCGTTTTCGCATGGAATCAGGTCGCGCACTTCGCGGAAAATTCGGAAAATTCAGGGACACCAAACCTGTTTCCACTGGCACCATTTGTTAATAGGTATGGTATCCCTGTGAGAATTTCGGGGACATTCCTCCGGAATTCATGCACTCTACCATTCGTTGCATAATGGCATAACCGCCGTGGTGAACCGGGACGGTTTTTTTGCGGGGAAAAGTGGGGCCGGGGATTTCCTTGATGGGAGGTTACTTGCTGGTGAATTCAAATGTAAAGGGTCAGGTCTTCTTTCTACTTTTTTCCTGTTTATCCACGTTCCGAAGGTTGTAGCCCTGTCCTTGCTCCAACTTCCACTTACTGTATTCAGTTTGATCGAGTCCATGTAGTGTAGAATGTAGACTTGATCCCTGATGCTTTCCCTATATCTGACCCCTTGGCTTTTCTGCCTCTCCGACACAAAATGCTCGCTTGGCCGTTGCCTGGGCTCTTAAGGTCAGGGGTGCTCTATAAACCTCCAGTTGATGTCCCCCTGAAAAGACGGATCTGCTGAGGCGAACAGGTATCCGCGCCCGGAGACAGCGGACATACGGGGTCCCCAGGCACCAACCACCATTGCCTGGGAATTGACCCCGTACAGCGCTATGGCAGGTTCATTGCGGAGTCTGACCTGCCCTTGGCTGTCGTTGCGGGTCGTTTCCACACATCGGAACGTTCCGGTAGAAGTGGAGCTTTCAGCTGCATCTTCCACTCTTCCGACACCTCCATGCCTGCCGATCGGTATATACCGGCCTCCCCGCATGGTTCGCCAAGTCCACGAACAGGTGTCGTCCATCTCCAGGATGAGCCCACCCGCGTATCCTGGTTTCTCGACGAGGACGTAGACGGTTGACATTGTTCTCACCTCCGACAGGCTAGGAATCTGTCTTCTGCTGACCGGATCTTCTGCTCCCAATTGAATCCGTCAATTCAAATAGTACCGGGTTTGCGGATTTGTCAAGAGAGAGAGAGACGGCTTAGAATTCTGCTTACTTATCGATTGAGAAAGAACCGACCAAGAATTCCTCGTACTCTGTCGATGACAATCTTGACTCGTCGTTTCCTTTCAACATTAGCTTTAACTGAGACTGGAGACCAAAATAGTGAAAATAGGGACACTTCCCTGTTTTTTTAATAAATGGGGAAGTGTCCCTGTTTATTATTTATTCTGAACGAGGCTTGCGGCGAAGGGTTTGAAGATGAAAACCGGGAACATCGGTGTCAAATATTTCATGGCGCATTATGCCATTGTCAGCCAATATTTTCAGCTGATTTGCCATGGTAAAATGCCTTAAACTAGCGCCATTCTATCCTGCCCCCGGAATTCCCGGGGAACTGACAATGATTTCGAACCGGAATTCCCCCCGGAATTCGCTCAAGGACTGGCTGGACATGACATGACAATACGGTATTATTTTCAGGCTTCTTTTTTGTCACTATTCTGAAAAAGACACTGAGACGCTCCCCTGTTCCCGCGTTTGCCAATGAGGAGGATTCATGAAGATAGCGATACGTTTAACTCTTGCGCAGGTACTCAGAGGAAACGTACTGGGTTCCTCCTTGGTGATAATGACTATCGCTGCCCTGTTTTCGGGATGCTCTTTCCGCGAGATACGCCAGCAGGGCAACTATTTCGGCAACAAAGGCAGTATCCAGGGAAGCGTATCGCTCGCCAACGGCAAGAAACTGCCTGTCATTGTCAACCTCTACAAAAAAGAAAGCAATGTGCTCTATCTTACGACCACGGCGCCGGCGGCTGAGAATGGTGAGTACCGACTCTGGGTAGAGCCTGGGACATACCTGGTCGCGGCATACATCGACAGCAATAGTGACAGCAGCTTTCAGCCGGGAGAGATGTGGAATTTTTATGGCAAACCTACCGATATCCGGGTTGAAGCCAATCAAACCGTTATGTTGGACGGTTTCGTCATTGCCGAGCAGTCCCCCGGTATTCCGTCCTTACATGTCGAGTCGAACTTGTTGAAAGCAAAGGAAAACATTGGCAGGGTTATCGGCCTTGATGACCCGTCATTCACCGACGACAGTTATTCCATGGGCATGTGGCAGCCCCTTGACTTTCTTGGGCAGGTGGGAGGCGGCCTTTTTTTCCTGCAGGACTTCGAAACAGGCAAGACGCCGATAATCTTTGTGCATGGCATCAACGGCGGACCGACCGATTTCAGAGAACTTATCGCGCAGCTGGACAGAAAACACTATCAGCCCTGGGTCCTGTATTATCCGAGCGGCATCCCGCTGGAAATTGTACGCGACTATTTCGCATCGGCAGTCACAACCCTTCAGAACCGCCACCATTTCAAAAAGTTCGCTGTCGTCGGTCATAGCATGGGGGGACTGGTGACCCGCTCATTTGTCAAGAGATTCGTCGAGCTGCACCCGGAGCGGTCCATGGACTTGGCGCTGGTCATGACTATAAACTCTCCCTTGGCGGGTCTGCCGAGCGCCGCATACGGCGCTCGATCGCCCTTTCCGGTACAGTCCTGGCGTGATCTTTCCCCTGGCAGTGATTTTCTGAACGACCTGAATGGCTGGAAATGGCCGCGAATGATCCCCTATTTCCTGATATTCTCCTATGACAACAGCGACAGCGACGGAATCGTCCCGCTGTCGAGGCAATTGCCCCTGCAGCGGCAGCTGGAGGCAGTGCGGATTTTCGGGTTTGAGAATAACCATGTCGATGCGTTGAAAGATCCTTCTTTCCTGAGAGTATTCACGTCGCTCCTTGCTGAAAGTTTGCAATAGCGGGACGCTGAAATTTCTGTTCCACTGTCGGCTCATGAAAACTGACGAATACGGGGTATCCTCCGGTGCTGTCAAGGTCAGGCAGTGGGGTCAGGACTTGATAGTTTGATATTCGAAGCAAAGTCAAGTTATCAAGTCCTATAGCCTCCTCCTGTTAATGGGAGACCCCCATTGTCCCCCC
>CALABV010000084.1 GCA_937886325.1 uncultured Geobacter sp. | reverse complement strand
GGTTATTCTGGTGACGGGCTTTGCATGCATTGTGATACGGAAGGCGGTCCAGGCGCACAAGCGCAAGCCGTCATCCGGCAGGGAGGGGTTGCTGGGAGAGCGGGGAACGGCCGATTCGGATATCGATCCGGAAGGTAAGGTTTTCGTACGTGGCGAGTACTGGGACGCCTGGAGTGAGGAAGCCATCCGCAAGGGCGAAGGAATCATGGTGCAGGAACTGGAAGGAATGAGGCTGAAGGTAACAAGAATCGCAACGCATCAGACGCGAGGAGGCGGGTAATGTATTCCATTTTCGAGTATCTCAACTATGTACCGGTGGTTTTTGTCATCATAGTGTTGGTTATGGTTGCCGCGAGTGCGGTCCGGATACTTCCGGAGTACGAAAGGGGCGTGCTGTTCCGCCTGGGGCGCCTGGCAGGGACGCGGGGGCCCGGCCTGTTTTTCATCATCCCCGGCATTGACCGGTTGGTGCGCGTTTCCCTCCGTACCGTGGCCTTCGACGTGCCCCCCCAGGATGTCATCACCCATGACAACGTTACCATCAAGGTCTCGGCGGTCATTTATTTCCGGGTCATCGAGCCTGAAAAGGCGATCGTGGAAGTCGAGAACTATCTCTATGCCACGAGCCAGCTTTCCCAGACCACCCTGCGCAGCGTCCTCGGCCAGGTGGAGCTGGACGAACTGCTGGCCAACCGCGAAAAGATAAACCGGGAGCTTCAGGAGATACTGGATCGCCATACCGGCCCTTGGGGGGTGAAGGTTTCCAATGTGGAGGTGAAGAACATCGACCTCCCCCAGGAGATGATGCGCGCCATCGCCAGGCAGGCCGAGGCGGAACGGGAACGGCGGGCCAAGGTCATTCACGCGGAAGGCGAGTTGCAGGCATCGGAGAAACTGGCCATGGCGGCAAATGTGCTGGCAGGTGAACCCATGTCCCTTCAGCTCCGTTTTCTGCAGACATTGACCGAGATCGCCGCCGAGAAAAACTCGACCACTATCTTCCCGGTGCCTATCGACCTGCTGAAGATGTTTCTGGACAAGAAAGGGTAGGGGAGGGCATGGATTTCCCTCTTCAACAATAATTCTGACAACGTCAGGTGGAGTCGTCGGAAATGAACGAGCCTGTCTCGGGCACTGGGGCCTACGGCAAAAAAACGGCGCATACCGGGAGGAGGAAAAACGGCATGCGCCTTCTAAAGCTCTTGGTCAGATACTGAACTGAGCTTCCTTCCCGACAGCATTTTTTATGCCAATAGCAATAAATATCTGAAATCATTCGTTTGCGACTCTGTTCCCGTCGGCAGCGGCTTCACTCCTTTCCCTTTACTGGAGAATATTCTCCATGGATGTAAAGAATATTCTCCACATCGAATCTGTCCTTTCGCCGGAACACGATATACTTCACGGTATTCCAAGCAGTTGAGTCACAGTTGCTGATGGTACGTTCCTTGTAAAAGGTGATGGTCATCCGCCGCGGGTTGCTGCTGAAAGGCAACGCGGCCGCCCCATTACGGACCAATACACGGGAAACCATGAAAAATACGAACGCGACGCGAATCTTCCTGCTGGCGGTTTTCGTGACAGGGATCAGCCTCCTGCATTACCTCACCCCCCTGCGCCTCCCGATGCTCCACGACATCTATCAGAGGCTCTACTACATCCCCATCATCTTGGCCGGCTTCCGTTTCGGCTTCCGAGGCGGCATCGGCTGCGCACTGGTCGTGAGCGTGCTGTACGCTCCCCACATCCTCTTTCAATGGGGACAGCACCCGACCATGGATCTGGAAAAATACCTGGAGATCATCCTCTACAATATCGTCGGCGGCATCACGGGATTCCTTTCCCAGAGGGAAAGGACGCGTGCCGACGAGCTGCGGAGGACGGCGCTCGGCCTTGAGAAATCCTGCGAACAGTTGAGCCGTCAGTCGGAACGGATCATGGAGATGGAGGGGCAGCTGCGCAAGGCCGAACGGCTTTCCACCATCGGTGAGCTGGCGGCTGTACTGGCCCACGAGATACGGAACCCTCTCGGCTCCATCCAGGGGACCGCCGAGATACTGAAGGACGACTTTCAGCCGGGGGACAGGAAGTACGAGTTCCTGGAAATCATGGTCAAGGAGTCGCGGCGCTTGAACAAGGTGGTGGAGGACTTCCTTCGCCTTGCCCGGCCCCAGCCGGTCGTCATGGGAGAGTGCGACCTGACCGAGGAGTTGAACAACGTCATTGCACTCGTCTCCTCGGAGGCGAGAAAACGGAAGATAACCCTGGAGTGCCGGGTCGAGAGCCTTCCGGTCATCGAGGGGGATCCGGAGAAGCTGCGCCAGGCATTCCTGAACATCATCCTGAACGGTCTGCAGGCGTCCTCTCCCGGCGGTTCCGTGACCATTACCTCTGTCCGGGAAAAGGGGGAGGGCGGCGGTCCGGGATGGGTCGAACTCCTGTTCGCCGACTCGGGGCCGGGGGTCCCTCCCGAGATTGCCGAGAAAGTCTTTGAACCGTTTTTTACCACCAAGGAAGGAGGAACCGGTCTCGGGCTGGCGATTACCCGAAAGATTGTCGAAGGTCACGGCGGCAGCATTGCGTTGATGAGCCAGTCGGGTCGCGGAGCGGTTTTCCGCATCCGGCTTCCCGAGAAGCCGGCGACCGGGGGATGCCGATGAACCGTAAAATACTGGTAATCGATGATGATCCGTCGCTGCGACGGGTTCTGGAATACAACCTCCAGGAAGAGGGATACAACGTATGTGCCGCCGCATCGGGCGAAGAGGGAGTCCGCATCTTCTCCGACGTCAACCCCGACTTGGTGATAACCGACCTGAAGATGCCCGGCATGGACGGCTTCAGCGTGTTGCGGGAGGTCAAGGAGCTCTCTCCCGACACCCTCGTCATCATCATCACCGCATACGGCGCCATCGAGACCGCGGTGGAGGCCATGAAGCTCGGCGCCTATGACTACATCACCAAGCCGTTCAACCGGGACGAGCTGAAGCTGGTGGTGCGCAAGGCGCTGCATGTCACCCGTCTCTCCACCGAAAACAGGCGGCTCAGGGAAGAGCTTTCGGAAAAGGTCGACTTCAGGAATATCGTTGGAATCTCCCGCGAGATGGAAAAGGTGTTCCAGGTGGTGCGAAAGGTGGCGAATACCGACGCCACCGTCCTCATCACGGGCGAGTCCGGGACGGGAAAGGAACTGGTGGCAAGGGCAATCCACTCCCTCAGCTCACGGAAGTCGGCCCCTTTCGTACCCATCAACTGCGCCGCCATCCCCCGCGATCTCCTGGAAAGCGAGCTGTTCGGCCATGTCAAGGGAGCGTTTACCGGCGCTATCAAGGACAAGCCGGGCAAATTCCTGCAAGCCGATGGAGGCACCCTCTTTCTCGATGAAGTGGGGGAGCTGACGATGGACCTCCAGCCGAAGCTCCTACGCGCGTTGCAGGAAAAGGTGGTGGAACCGGTTGGCGGAACCGGGTCCCACCAGCTCGATGTGCGGGTCGTTGCCGCGACCAACCTGGATCTTGAAGAAGCGATTGCCGGGGGTTCGTTCCGCGAAGACCTCTATTACCGGCTTTCCGTGATTCCCGTTCACATGCCGCCGCTTCGGGAAAGAAGAGAGGATATCCCGCTCCTCCTGAAACACTTTGCCGCCAGGCACGGGTGCGAAGGGGTCGCCTTTGAACGGGACGCCCTCCATGCCCTGACGGGGTACGGCTGGCCGGGAAACGTGCGGGAACTGGAAAATACGGTGGAGCGGCTTCTCATCATGCGCAGCGGGGACACACTATCTCTGGATGACGTGCCGGAAAAGATTCGCTCGGCCGGAAAAACCGCTGCATCGAAGGTGGTGAATCTCCCTGATGAGGGGTATCCGCTGGAGCAGCTGGAACGGGAAGTGGTGGTCGAGGCCCTGCACCGCACCAACTGGAACCGAGCCAATGCTGCGCGTTTCCTCAGGATTCCGCGCCACGTTCTCCTCTATCGCATGGAAAAGTACGGCATCGTGCCGCCGGGGAAAACCGATGGGCTACACGATGCGGCTGAGCCCTGACCTAAGCATTCAGCTTCCATCAATAACTCCCCCTGTCCCCCTCTTGCCGTAAGAGGGGGGACGTGACTATCGATTTCATGCGGAAGTCCCGGCATGGCAGCAGCGTGGCGTTGCTCGCCTTTCTGTAAGGTTAGTAAGGGGTTACAAATCAGGAGCCTTTATGAAAGTATCCATTACCGCAATCATTCTTCTGTTGATATCCCTGTCCGTGGCAGGTTCTGCCGTTGCGGGCGACGCCGGGCCCGCGGTGAGCCTGGCGCACCTCGTTTCCACCGCCCTTGCCGACAACCCCGAACTCAAGGCATCCCAGGCACGCTGGGAGGTGTTCAGGAGCAGAATCGACCAGGCCCGCTCCCTGGAAGACCCGATGCTGATGCTGAAGATTCAGAACGGTCTTGTCGGATCGCCGCTTAATTTCCGCAAAGACTCCATGACCCAGAGGGTGATCGGCGTGAGCCAGCAGCTGCCGTTCTGGGGCAAGAGGGCGTTGAAGGGGGAGGTGGCGGAAAAGGAGGCCGAATCCTACCGGTGGACACTGGAAGAGCGCAGGCTGGAACTGGCGCGCATGGTCAAGGAGACCTACTACCAGATCTACTTTGTCGATCGGTCGCTGGCCATCGTGGACCGGAACATCAGGATATTCGATGACTTCATCACCCTTGCCCAGACCAGGTACGCTGTGGGGCAGGGTGTGCAGCAGGACGTCTTCAAGGCCCAGGTGGAGCGATCAAAGATGCTGGACATGCGCATTACGTTGGAGCAGCAGCGCACCTCCCTGGAGGCGAGCCTCAATGCCCTCCTGTACCGGCCGGCAGGCACGCCGGTGGGCCGGATTGCCGATGTCGAGATAGAGCCCATCCCGATGACCGCCGGGCAGCTTGCCGCCCTTGCCGACGATAACCGCCCGCTGCTGAAAAGCGGCCGCGTTCTGGTGGAAAAAGCGGGCGCCGGCTTGAAACTGGCGAAAAAGGAGTTTCTCCCCGACTTCAATGTGGCATTCGAATACATGCAGCGGGACCCGGCCATGGGCAGTGACGGGGCCGACATGTATTCGCTGGGGGTGACCTTCAATCTGCCGCTGCAGAGATCGAGACGTCAGGCCGCAATAGCGGAATCCAATGCCGAGGCCAGGATGGCCGCGGAGGAGCTGAACAGCCTGAAAAACACCATTCGGGCGGGCATCTCAGACCTGCTGGCCCAGATGGACCGGCGGCGGAAACTGGCAGACCTCTACAGGACCGGGATCATTCCCCAGGCGCGGCAGTCGCTGGAATCGGCGGTTATCGGGTACCGGGTGAACAAGGTCGATTTCCTGAGCCTGCTGGACAGCAGGGTGACCCTGTTCCAGTACGAGCGGGAATACTTCGATTCCATCGCCGACTACCAGATGA
>CALABV010000083.1 GCA_937886325.1 uncultured Geobacter sp. | reverse complement strand
GAGATATATCAGTGTGACTGGAGTTCAGACGTGTGCTCTTCCGATCTGTCGGTGCCGGTCTATCTCAGTGTCTTGAGCAAAAAACTGATCGACGCGCCACGGATTTTCCTGCACAAAGAATTGCTGAGGAATGACTTTCGTTATTTCGCGCGTGAACAGTTTTTTTCGATTGGAGATTTCACCATTACTCCATATCTTGTGGATCATTCAGCCCCCGACGCGTATGCATTTCTGATTGAAGCGGAAGGAAAGCGGATAGTCTACAGCGGCGATTTCCGCGGTCACGGGCGTAAGGCGAAACTCCATCGACGTATGGTCGCAAAGCCTCCCTCTGATATCGACGTCCTCTTCATGGAAGGCACCATGCTTAATCGAAGTAACGAGGCATTCCCTTCCGAAGCATCGGTGGAGGAGAAGATCTTTCAGACGATACGGAGGCAGGATAATATTTCTTTTCTCATTGCCTCATCTCAGAACATAGACCGACTTGTCTCCGCATACCGTGCCTGCAGGAGAGCCAGCAAGATACTCGTCGTCGATATCTACACGGCATGGATTCTGGAACAAATGAGGATTGTTTCCTCCAGTGTGCCGACTATGGATTGGGAGGATATTTCGGTTTTCGTAGGTTACGGCCAGTACAGGACCCTGCAGGATAATCCGGATGTCTTCGGTGATTTCCAAGGGAGAGTCTTCCAGAATCGGGTCACCAAGGAAGACTTGGCATCATGCCCGGCGGATTACTTGTACTTCGGTAAAATGCACATGGCACCTATCATCCGTCGATATTTCGGGGAAAATCCTGTAAACGTCATCTACTCCCAGTGGTTGGGGTACCTGAAATGTTCGGACGAGGAGTATTTCGGGGCGGAAGGAATTGCTGCACTGCAGAACGACCCGATGGCCAACTTTGTATTCGCGCACACGAGTGGGCATGCGACGGTGGAGGATCTGCGTGAATTTGCCTCTGCCATCAACCCAGGGGCACTGATTCCGGTACATACCGAGTATGGGTGCGAATACAGCATGCATTTCGATAAGGTGATTTGCTTGAGAAATGCCGAGGAGATTAGAATCTGATGTGCCTTCCATTCATGATGCCAGGAGGAGAGATGCAATGGAAATGAAGACGACAGAGATCGAGCGACTGCTCAGGCAAGGTTACCTGAATCTGACCGGATGCAAGAGAAACATCAGGTGGCCGAGCGGCATGAAGCTCCAGTCGGGTGAGGGGAATTTCACGTTGGAAATCTCACCAGCTTCCCTCTGCAAGAATATGCAGGACGACGCCAATGCCTTTGAGGGATGGATTCTGGCCCTGCGGGCACTTGCCTATCCGGAAGCTAAGTATACCGTCGCTTTCGAGCCGATGGATGCAAAGAATCCGCACTACCAGCGATTGCTCTTCCGTCTCGGCGTGTTCGACGATCTGTTCGGCCAGGGGAGCGACGATCCCTGGTTTGTCCTCTCCGACAGACTGCGCGACGAATTGGTTGGTCACAGCAGATATTTTCTGAATCGTCCATTGGGAACATTGATATGTAATACCGGCGGAAACGGCAGGGACAGGGAGGTGAAATCCCTCACGACCTCTCTGCCGACGATGAGCGAAGGCGAACTGGAGTTGCGATTGTCGAGGAACGGTTCCGACGCGGAAGAATGTTTGAAAGAAGCATTTGATACGGATGATGTCTACCGTCAGTTCCCCGTAGGAATCTTTCAGGAAACGGTTTTAGGCGGCAAGGAGATTTTCCCCGCGAAAAAGGCCTGCGTGGACCTGGTGGCGGATGGCAAAGACGGCTCCTTCTGGCTGTTCGAACTCAAGAAATCCGGAAATACACCGCTGGGAATTCTCTCCGAACTTCTCTTCTACACCGCGTTAGTCATCGACATTGTTGACGGAAAAATCGATACGAGCCAACCTACGGACAAAGGCTGCTACGATCACACGAAGCTGAAGGATAAAAAGGCAATTCATGCGTGCTTTCTCGCTCCCTCTTTTCACCCCTTGCTGGATGCGGTGTTGCCGCTGTTGAACGAAGCGTACGAGAGAAAAGCAGGATGCAGGGTCACGTTCCACAAGGCTGTTATCGGCATGGAGGAAGGCCGCCTTACGGTCATCCCGGAGAATTGACATAGGGACCAGGCTTTGCGGGCGGAACCGTCGCTGACCGGTTCGCTCATTACTTTCTCCAGGCTTTCTGGCAATGTCCGTCCGGAGTGTCCAAAAATGTCATACGCAGGGTGTATTCTGGGTTCTGCCTACGTCCGGGATGTTTTCGCTTTTCCCGGAAAGAAAGGAGAAACCATGGGGATGCCTGCATTTTTGAAGAGAGCCCTGCGCAAGCAAAGAACGGAAAAGATCGCTGATCATGCAGCGCTGGAATATCGCCCGCTCCTCGGCGCCTGGCTCATCGAGATGACCCTGATGCTGAATTGGCATACACCGGAACGGTACGGGCACTGGTCGGACATCTTCGAGGACTGCGACTTCCTGTCTCTCACGGGGATGTCCATGCCTGCTGACGAAAAGACGAGAACGAGGAGGCGTCCGACCGGAACGGGCAGCCGTAACAGGCTGGTGCGATGCCTGGGCAGCCTCCGGAAGGAATCCCTGTCTCCCGACCTGCCGCTGTTCGCCAACATCGAGCTCCTCTCCCGGGTTCTCGGCCTCACCGACGCCGACCAGGCGGTTCTGGCGTTCGCCTCTGCCCTGAATGTGTTCCCCGCTTTCAAGAACGCCATCTCCCGGCGCAACTGTCCGACTTCGAACCAGTTGCTCTGCCAGGTTCTTGCCCGGTTGACTGGCATTCCCGAAGGCGAAATCCGCACGTCAATCGGCATGGACGGACTCCTCCTGACCACCGGAATCATCAGCCTCGAACAGGGACTGACCGACCTCGAAAACAAGCTGGACCTGATCGATGGTCTCGACGGGATCCTGCTCACCCCCCACGAAAATGAAGATGCACTGATCGGTCGCTTCCTGAAGCGGGCATCTACTCCAGCGCTCGACCTGGGTAATTTCCCCCATCTCTCCGCAGACACCGACACGCTGCGGCGCTACCTGGCCGGAGCCCTGGAAGAGCGGTGTCACGGCATCAACGTGCTGTTTCACGGCCCGCCGGGGGTCGGGAAGACACAGTATGCGCAGGCTCTGGCCACCGAGCTTGGCGCTGACCTGTACGAGATCTCTTTTTCCGACAAGCAGGGGGATCCCATCAAGGGAGGGGGGCGTCTGAGGGCCTACAACCTGTGCCAGCGGCTCCTGTGCCGCAAACAGAACGCCCTGCTTGTGTTTGACGAGATCGAGGACGTTTTTCCGTCCGCTTCGGGGTTTCTCGGTCTGCTGTTCGGAGAGGGGGGGGACGAAACCTGTGTCCGCGGAGCAGGCAAGGCCTGGATTAATCGTACCCTGGAGCGGAATCCGGTCCCGGCCGTCTGGATCAGCAATCGCATCGGTCACATCGACAGGGCCTATCTCCGCCGCTTCGACTATTCCGTCAGGTTTCCCATACCTCCTGCGCGAGTGCGCATGGATATCGCAGAACACCATCTCGGCGAATTCGCCCCGTCGCTGGCATGGCTGGAGCGTATCGCAGCCAGTGACGAGATTTCCCCCGGCCAGTTGGAAACGGCAGCCAAGGTGGCGCGCCTTGCCAGTGGCGGAGATCCTTCCCAGGCGCTGGTGCTCGTGGAGCAGGCGCTGGAGCGAAGCACCTCCCTTCTGGGACAGAAACGCCTTCCGCCGCAACGCGCTGGGAGGGTATCCTACGACCTTTCCTACCTTTCCACTGACGCGGATATCCCCCGGCTCGTGGCGGCCTTGCGCCGGCGCCCCCAGGGCACCTTCTGTTTCCATGGTCCGCCGGGTACCGGGAAGAGCGAACTGGCGCGTCATCTCGCGGCCGAAATCGGCAAGCCGATCCTGGTCCGGCGTGCCTCCGACATTCTCGATATGTACGTAGGCGAATCGGAAAAGAATATCGCCGGGATGTTCGACGACGCGCGGCAGCAGGATGCCGTCCTTCTGCTCGACGAGGCGGACAGTTTTCTGGCCGATCGCCGGGAGGCCCTGCGCAGTTGGGAGGTTACCCAGGTCAATGAGCTGCTGACCCAGATGGAAGCGTTCGACGGGATATTCATCTGCACCACGAACCTGATGGACAAATTGGACCCGGCAAGCCTGCGGCGGTTTGCCTTCAAGATCCGTTTCGACACGATGACTCCCGACCAGTGCTGGGCGATGTTCCGTGACCAGTTCGTGCGTCTTGGGGGAAAAGGAGAAGATGCTGCTGTCTGGGAGACCGCGGTTCGGCGCCTGGAACGACTTACGCCGGGCGATTTTGCAGTTGCGGTGCGGCAGCTTGAACTGCTGGATATCACGGCAACCCCGGAAGAACTGTACGAGTTGCTCCGCAGGGAATGTGCGGCAAAGGGGGGAGTCAGACAGGAGATCGGTTTTGCGGCACACTGAGAATTCCACGGGTACGCAGGGCAGGAATCCCCTGGCAGGGCAAGCGGGCTCTTGTGACTGATTTTGACACACCTGCCGGTTATACTGCAAACGGAGGCGATGCCGCCTGATTCGGATTTCTTCAGCAGCGAGGGAATATGACTATGTACGAAGACGACAAGGCTATCATCAAGGTCTTTTCAGCGGGGAGGGATGGTGCCAGGGCGGTCGGCAGGATGGCGGGCAGAATTCAGGGCGTCGATTACTTTGGCTCCATTGAGGAGCTTGCGGGCAGGTCGGGCAGAATCGTCGCGAACAGCGATCTGGAGTCGCTGCCCGTCATGGCGGAAGAACTTGTCGCGGTCCTGCATCCGGTCATGGTCGGAACGGACCTCGTCTTCATTGTCTCCTCCTGTGAGGAGGGAGCGGAGCAAGAGTATGCCCGGTCCGCGGCCGAGGCTGCCAGGCGGGAAGGGGTCGTCACGCTGGGGATCACGCCTGCTAAGGGTGTCACTGTCCGGAATCCGGGTACGTTCGATTCGCTGATCCACGTGAACCGGAGCTGCATTGTCCCCTGGGACGACTCCATCCCAGTTACCTTTGGCAACGAAGCGCTCCTGGACTACCTGTCGCGGCATGCCGTACACCAGCTTACGACTCTCATCACGGAATATAGTCTTATCTGCGTGGACTTTGCAGATGTGAAAGCCGTATTCTCCTGCGGGGGCGACAGTTTCATGAGCATCGGCATGGCGGGAGGGGTGGGAAAGGGAGCCATTGCCGGGGAGAATGCTCTCCATGGTCTGGCTCGGCAGAATGTCGACATTGCCGGTGCGGACGGTGTCCTGGCGCTGGTCACGGGGTCGACCAATATTACGATGGACGACTTTGACGCTGCGTCGCGCACTATTCACGGAGCGGTATCCGACGATGCCAACATCATCATCGGCCTGATAATTGATGATGCCCTGGGGGAGAACATGAAGGTGACGCTCTTCGCCGACTTTAATGGTTCCGGATTGGAGTAGTTCGGAAGGATCAAGATTTCAGGATCGTGGAAAAGTCACCACGCGGTTGAAGTTTATCGTT
>CALABV010000082.1 GCA_937886325.1 uncultured Geobacter sp. | reverse complement strand
TCACCCCGGAGAATGACCCCAGAGAGACGGGTTTGTCTTTTCTAAATGGTGGAGGTGGCGGGAGTCGAACCCGCGTCCGAAGATCATCCACGAAAGGCGTCTACATGCTTATACCGGTATTTGTTTTAGCCGCATGAAGCTCCACCGGCCGGGATATTCATTTGGCGATCCCGCTTGAATTTCGCGTCGGGTCACGGGCGCTCCCCTCTGCTATCCCACTGAAATGACGATTTGTCCTTCCCCGTGGGAGAGGGTCGGCAAATCGTTAGCAGGGTATTAAGCTGCTAAAGCGTATTCGTAGTTGTCGGCGTTTAATTCGCCCCGGATTGTTTAACGAGCCACCCGGACCTCGGCATGCAACCTTTGCTTACTACCCCCGTCGAAACCAGTACACCCCCTAAATCCGGGGACTGGGGAATGGGGGCTAGGGGTTGTGATTGCTCTTGCCAGCCCCTAGTCCCCAGCCCCTAGTCCCTGCTTTTATGTCTTTCCTTTAACACCTGCGCCATTTCGCGCTTCTGGTCCTTTTTCTTCAGATCCTCGCGCTTGTCGTAAAGCTTCTTACCTTTGGCCAACCCCATCTCCACCTTGACCATGCCGTTCTTGAAATAGAGACGTAACGGCACCAGGGAGTATCCCTGTTCGCGGATCTTGCTGAACAGCCTGGTTATCTCGTTCTTGTGCAGCAGGAGCTTGCGCATCCGGTCCGGGTCATGGTTCTCCCGGTTGCCGAAATCATAGGGTGAGATGTGCAGGTTGTTCAGAAACGCCTCGCCGTTCCTGACCAGGGCAAAGGAATCATTTAGATTCGCTTTTCCCATACGCAGGGATTTCACTTCGGTTCCCGTAAGCACCATTCCGGCTTCCAGTTTTTCTTCTATGAAGAAGTCGTGAAAGGCCTTCTTGTTGTTGCAGATGATTTTCTCACTCATTGATGCCATGATAGCAAATCGTTCACGGACATGTCCAAGGAAAACATTGCTCAGGACACGATATCCGCGCCTTCGGCCGTGACGACCGCTTCTCCCCGGATGAACACTTCCCGGATTCTGCCCCGTTCGATAATCGCTTCGTTCAAGTCCTTGCCCGGATTCTCTGGAAGATCCACGACCAGGAAATCTCCGCGCTTCCCCTTTTCCAGAGAGCCTGTTTCAGCCTCTATGCCGACAATCTCGGCACCGGCCAGGGTGATCATGCGCAGCGCCTCGTCGTGAGAGAAGTCTTCCGGAAACTGCCGCAGCAGAAAGCGCGCTTCGTCCAGGAGCGAAAGGGAATCGTTGCTGGCCAGCGAGTCGGTGCCCAGGGACAGGGGAACACCGGCCTTTTTCAGTCGCCGCACAGGGGCCTTTCCCACGTCCAGTTTCTCGTTGCTGCGGGGACAGAGCACCACCCCCACGCCTCGTGTCTTCAGCAGTTCCACGTCAGCGGGTGACAGATGGACACAGTGAACCGCGGTTGTCCCCCGCCTCAGAAGACCGAATCCGTCAAGGTATCCTACCGGCGTGGTGCGGCGGGGTGGCGGCAGGTACTCGTGCCAGTCAACGAAGGGATACAGTTTTTCGGCAATGGGCCCCGAGGAATCGAAGAGGAACTCAAGCTCATCACGGGATTCGGCGAGGTGCACCGCAAGGGGCAGCTCATGGCAGTCGGCCAGATCCCTGACGTCCCTGAACAGAGCAGCCGAAAGGGTATGAGGCGCATGGGGGGAGACGCCCGGCCGGAAAGCCCCGTCCCAGGACCCCGCGATACTTTCCGAAATCACGGATAGAACGGTGTCGCAGCGGGCCGGCGCCTGACCGATTGCCTCCAGATAGATGCGCCCGCCGAGGTGGGAACGCTGATACAGCGAGAGCAGGGTTGCGTCGGTCAGAATTTCACCGACTGCCGTTGTCCCGGACTCCAGGGAGATGCGAATCCCTTCAAGAACCGATTGCTCGACTTCCCGGCGCGTGAGCGCCCTCCGTATCTTGATGACCTGGATGATCCAGTCGATATAGGTTCTCGGAGAATAATCGATGCCCTTTCGAATCTTCCAGGAGGGAAAGTGCGTCAGTTCCAGATGGCTGTGGGCATTCACCAAGCCCGGCAAGATGGCGCATCCGGGGTACTCCGCGACCGGTCCGGCATGGAGCGCGGTAATGTGCTCCCGCGTACCGACGTCCGCAATCCTGCCGTTTTCGACGGCGATCGCTCCACCCTCAAGGGCCGGAGACGAAACGGGACACAGATGGGATGCTGCGTAAATCTTCATGGCATATTCCAGGCAAGCAGTTTTGCGTTATTTCTCATGAAACCGTACCTGTGTATTTGTACCAGAGAAAGCAGCAAAATCAACCGCGGAACCAGCGGAAAAGCAAAGAATCGCTTTTTGCCGCTACCAGGAGACCGTGCGCAGATTCGCCTGTCCCGCTTTCTCCTTCCGCGTGGGCGTCATCCTGTTCCGCTCGTCGACGAATACCAGTTTCGGCTCGTGCCTGCGCGCTTCCTGTTCATCAAGAGATACGAAACTTGCGATGATTACCAGGTCGCCCGGCGCAACCAGACGGGCTGCGGCGCCGTTCACGCAGACGACACCGGAGCCGCTTTCCCCCTCGATGGCATAGGTTTCAAGCCGGCTGCCGTTCGTCACGTCCCAGATACAGACAGCCTCGTAGGGGAGTATATCGGCGGCATCCATCAGGTCTCTGTCGATGGTCACGCTTCCCTCGTACTCCAAATTCGCACCGGTCAGGGTTGCCCGGTGAATCTTGCTTTTCAGCATTTTTCTTTCCATGTAATACCCTTTCCTACAATGACATTATCAATCAGCCTGGTCGAGCCGATACGCACGGCCAAGGCCAGGACCGTGCGATCGTCCGCCAACTCCCGTTCTTCCAGGTTCTCACCGTCGCGGAACTCGACGTAATCGATACGGGCCTCGGGCTCTCTTCCCAGTATTCCCATAACCTCTTCACGCATCCTCGCCACGGAAACCACACCTGACCGAAAGAGGGTGGAAGCGGCGTCCAGGGCTCGGGAGAGGCTGAGGGCGCTCTTCCTTTCAGTCGCGGAGAGATAGCTGTTACGGGAGCTCATGGCGAGCCCGTCCGCTTCCCTCACCGTCGGCAGGCCCACGATCTCCACATCCATGTTCAGGTCGGCGACCATGCGGCGGATCACCGTCAACTGCTGGTAGTCCTTTTCACCGAAGAAGGCGAAGGTGGGCTTTACGATATTGAAAAGCTTGGCCACAACCGTGGTGACGCCCCGGAAATGCCCCGGACGCGAAGCGCCGCAGAGAGGCAAAGAAACCGTCTCCACGTTAACCCAGGTCTGAAAACCGGCCGGGTACATCTCCCGAGCATCGGGCACGAAGATGATGTCTACCCCGCAAGCACGGGCGATCTCGCTGTCCCGGCTCAGGTCACGGGGGTATGACTCGAAATCCTCTCCCACACCGAACTGGGTCGGATTGACAAAAATGCTCAGCACCAGGAGATCTCCCCGCTTCCGTCCTTCTCTCATCAGGGAGGCATGCCCTTCGTGAAGAAACCCCATGGTCGGCACAAAAGAAATTGTCGCGCCTTCCGCCCGCGCCGCGGCGGTCCTTTCCCGCATTTCCCGTACTGAGGTTATGATGGATATATCAAGCAAACGAATGCTCCTCGGTGGGGAATTCCCCTTCCTTGACCTCGCTGGAAAAACGGGCGGCGGCGGCGGCGATGACGGACTTCACATCCGCATACTGCCTGACGAACTTGGGAGAATACTTTTCGCACAGCCCGAGGATATCGTGAATGACCAGGACCTGGCCGTCACAGAACGGGCCTGCGCCTATGCCGATGGTCGGGATCTCGAGCTCGTCGGTAATCCGTCGGGCAAGCTTGAGGGGAATCCCCTCCAGGACAACGGCAAAAGCCCCTGCCTCCTGCACGGCCACGGCATCGGCAAGCAGCCTTTCTCCGGCGCTTTCCGTCTTCCCCTGCACCTTGTATCCGCCCATGCGGTGAATCGACTGGGGAGTCAGGCCGATGTGGGCCATGACCGGGATATCCATGTCGACCAGCGCCCTGATGCTGCCTACGACGTTTACGCCACCCTCGATCTTCACCGCCTCCGCACCGCCGTCCTTGATGAGTCGGCCGGCGTTTACTCGGGCATCACGGAGATCGGTCTGATAGGAAAGAAACGGAAGATCCGCCACCAGGAGCGCCTTCGGTTTCGCCCGTGCAACCGCCCGCGTATGATACACCATCTCCTCCATGGTGACCGGAAGGGTGGTATCGTACCCGGAGACCACGACACCCACGGAATCACCCACGAGCAGGATATCGATACCCGTCTCATCGAGAATTCTCGCGGTCGGGTAGTCGTAACAGGTAAGCATGGAGATCTTTTCGCCCGCCTGCTTCATCTTGCGGATATCGAGAATGGTCTTCTTGCGTTTCAAGGTTCCCTCCCAAAAAAAAACGCCCTCCCGGATGGGGGGGCGTTTTTGCATATCGAAACGGGATGGAATTGTCCCGCGTCAGATCGGCTATCGCCTCCCGTCCCGGTTCAATGGTGAATCCAGGCGGTATGGGGATCTGCTGCTCACAAGACATGATCAAAGGCCATATCCACGGCTCTTCGGCATGCCGTTATTTTGTATCACATCAGGGGGCAAAAGACCAGCGGATTTTAGGGCGAAACTCCCTTCATAATCTCCAATTCCTCAACAACCGCACTGCTCTGCTTTCTGCGCAGCTCCATGCTGGCAAACATCTCCTCGCTCGTTCTCATGTGGGAATCTACAGACGATTCGATCTCGGATCCGTCACGCTGCTGGGCTTCGGTAGCCCGCACCACGTTTACCGCCATGTTCTTGATGGATTCTATTGACCTGAGAATATTTTTCGTAGCCTCGGACTGCTCCTTGGAAGCGTTGTAAATCTGGGAGGCCATTGCGCTGACGTCCTCGATGGACTGGGTGACAAGCTTGACGCCCTGAACCTGCTCAGCGGTTGCCGTCTTGATCTGCTCGGTCATGTCCATGGAGCGGACGGCGCTTTCGTTGATGCTTCTCAAGGTCTCTCCCGTTTCGTGGCCGATCTCGACGCCCTTCTGCACCAGTTCCTTGGAAAAGGTGATATTCTTGGCCGCCGTGTCGGAATCGTTCAGGATATAGGAGATAATCACTTCAATCTCGCCCGTGATTTGACCGGTCTGATGGGAAAGCGCCCGCATCTCTTCTGCGACGACCCCGAAATCCTTACCGAACTCTCCTGCCTGGGCCGCGATGATCGAGGCGTTCAGGGCAAGGAGATTCGTCTTTTTCGTGATATCCTTGATAACCTTCACGATGCTGCCGATTCTTCCGCTGTTGCTGCTGAGACGCATTATCCCATCAAAGGAAATCTCAACGGATTTCTGGATCTCGGACAGAGCCTCGATGGTCTCTCCGACGCCCTCCCGTCCCTTGTCGGCCTGAAGGGTAACCTGCCGCGAGACCTCATGGGAAACGGCGGCATTCTTCTCGACATTCTTGATGGACGCATGCATCTCTTCCATGGCCGACACGGATTTATCGATGGTAGCCGCCAGAAAATTGAGATTATTCGTAACCTGATCGATGGAGACGGAAATCTGTCCGACGGCGGAACTCGTTTCCTCAACGGACGACATGACACTCTCCGACGCGCCGGAAATCTTTGCGGTCCCGTCGAAAAGGGAATCAATGGCGGACTTCAGGTTGTGAACGGTCCGGGAATAGGTTTCCCGTTTCAGGAAAAAATCGGAGAAAGTCTTTTCCAACTCGGTCGTGAGGGAATCAATGGCTTTCAGGAGATTGATGCGGGTGATGGCCCCTGCCGCCTGCTCGGCGAACAGCCTGATGGTATCCTCATCGCTCTCGTTGGCAATACGCCGGCTGTACGCATTGTCGATTCCGAAAAGACCGACGGATTCACCCTTCACGACGATGGGACACAGGAAGAAACTGCGGGAGCGGAGCGGTTTAATCCCGTCATAGGGATGCTGGAGGAAGTATTCCTGCGGACAGGCGCCCATGTCGTCCACCCGATACAGCTTCCGCTCGGAGAAAGCTTTGAAGATAACCCCTATCCTCTTGTCCAGGGGAAGGGCAATTTCATCCACATTGTATCCATCGCTTCCCGTTGCGATGAGAAAGCGGAGATGTTTCCGCTCAGAATCCGCCATCAGGATGTTGACCCGCTCGAACCCGAGAACGTCATGCAGTCCTTCGGCGCAGAGAGAAAGAACCTCCTGTACGTCCAGCGATTTCTGGATCCTGGCGCTGATGCGGTGAAATTTCTTTATGGTGTCGTCGAGCGCGCGATACCTGCTTTCATACAACTCAGCCTGGGCGACTCCCGCCCGATGGAGCTCCTCCAGTTCATCGGCCCGTGAGCGAAGCTGATCGCCGGTCTTCCCGAAGATGTAACCGCAGACGGATGCCATGATAGCCGCCCCGAAACCGATGTAGCAATACAGCAGTCCGTTCTCGAAGCTTCTGGTGGCATCCCCGAAGAGCTGTTCCCACAGAGTGCCGCCCGAATCAGGAAGAAAGGCCAGGCGAAGGAGCGCCCACAGCGCCGGAGCAATAACTATCATCGAAAACCCGACCAGGGCATATACCACGCCCCGGTGGTGCAATCTCCTCTGACCGTTCATATCATTCCTTCCCTGTTTCCAGCCGGTCAATATATGATTTGAAATCAATGCGCGGCAAGGGTGTCGCCCCTTCCCTTCCGAAAGGGACGCTCCATCATCATTTCAAATGGCTGCATCTTCCAGGAGACAGCATTCTGAAAGATCAGCGCGCGGCCGACTCTCCCGCATCCCGAAAGCCGACCAGAAGCTTGTCGTAGGTTGCCGAGAGACTTTCCGGCATAACCCGCACATCGGCAATGAGAGTCATGAAGTTGGTATCTCCAACCCATCGGGGAACGACATGAATGTGAAGGTGGTCGTCAACCCCGGCCCCGGCGGCTTTTCCCAGATTCATACCGATATTGTATCCCTGCGGAGACAGTATCCCGGTCATCACGGAGCAACAGAGACGTACGTTCTCGAAAAGCTCCAGCATCTCCTCGGGGAGGAGCCTCCCCATATCCGCCACATGGCGAAGGGGAGAGACCAGCAGATGACCGCAGCTGTACGGATAGCGGTTCATCATGATTGACGTGTGCATGCCCCGGTGAAGAATGAGCCTTTCCTTCTCGGCTTCTTCGTCCTTTCGTTCTCCCAGACAGAAGATACACCCGGAGGGTTTCTCGTTTACGATAAACTCCATGCGCCATGGAGCCCAAATCCTATCCATTCAGGTGAGTCCTTTCGGAAGATGTGTGGTCAGCCAAAACGATTGTCAGGGACGGTATTTCGGGTTCGGGCAACGGGAGATAGTTGCTTCACGGGCGCATTCCAGGCTGATGCGCACCGGCAAGGGAGTCTCTGTCCTCAAGGAGCGGGATATCGGAGCGGATGAGTGGATGCGCGACGCCGGTCATCAATCCTGATAGCCGGACGTCAGCCAATCTCCTCCAACTCGATATCCACATCATCCATGTCCGAAAGGTCGAAAGCTCCGGCTTTGCCGCTCAGTTTCGCGATCATGTTCATGGTTTCGCGGAAGCCCGGATTCACGGAGAAGACTTCGCGGAAGGACTGGAGCGCTTCCTCTCCGCGGCCCGCTGCCATGTACAGAAGCCCCAGCTCATACCGGAGGTTCAGGACTCTCTCGGCGCCGAGATCCGCAAGGGAAAGCACCGACGCAAGAACCTGTTCCGCCCCTGCGTAATCCCCTTTCTCCCGGCAGCAGACCCCTTGCAGTGTCAGGCAGTCCAGTTCCCGGTTCGAATCGTTTGCGGCGATTCGGAACTGCTTGATAGCGTCGTCATGGAGTCCCATCTCCATATAGGCAATTCCCAGATTGTAGTGCGTCTCCGCATCCTCCTGCTCGAGTTGCTGGTCAAGGCTTTCCTTGAATCCTTGAAGGATATCCGCCTGTTCCGGGACTTCCGGCGCGATGCCTTCGACGGCCCCAACGGAGGAAGCTAAACCCTCTTCCGGAAAGGCGGAGAGCTCGGGCCGACCCGGGCTCGAGATATCGTGAACAGGCTCCTCAAAGGAGGGAGAAGCAACGGGCCGCGATTCCGTATCCGGGGAAAAGGACGATTCTTCGGCACTTCCATCGACAGGACTCTCTTCTTCGATAGCAAACGGGAGATCGGAACCTGCCTCCATGTCGAGGACTAATTCATTTTCACCGCCGGCATCCGCAACCGGGACCTCAGCCCCGGTCAGATCCAGGAGATCCGGTTCACCATGCCCCGGCTTCCCGGAAGAAACCTCCCTATCGCCACCCGGCTCAGTGGATGCAAAAAGGTCGGCGTTTTCCGGCAATTCAAAGGAGATATCGATCTCGAATTCATCGGATTCAGCCTTTACATCGCCTGTCGTGCCGGAAGCCAGGTCAACGGAGGCAAGGTCCTCAATACCCGGCCCCTTCGACTCCTCCTGCCTTTCCAGAACCACGTCGACCGCATTGGTGAGGTCGATTTCATCTCCCCAGACGCTTTCATCCTCTGAGGACGCGCCGCCCGCGGAGACACCGATGTCGGCCGCTTTCGACAGGTCGATTTCATCTCCCCAGGCAAGATCCGCGGAGGCTTCCGATTCGGCGGAAGAGGAGGCATCCCGGGACACCGCTTCAAGTCCGTCATACTCCTCAGGGGACGCTCCGGCTCCCCCTTCCCCTTTTTGGGAAAGAATATTGAGACTGACCTGCACATCGGCAAGCTTAGAACTTTCACCGGTCAGCTCGTACAGACTTTTCAGCCCTTCGAGAAGACGTATGTCGTACGGGGCTTTGTTCTGAAGCGCTGTATAGTATCGCTCCAGCTCACCGTAGGCGCCCCCGGCGACAAGCTCTGACATATGCCCGTCGATGAGGGCAAGGCTGCCGTCCACATCACCTTCCTCAACGGAACATTCAATCAGCCCCTTGATAGCCGGGAGGTCATCGGATGAAACGTCGATTATCCGCCGCAGAGTTTCTCTTCGGCTGGTCATATCACCCGAAACCCTGTACGCATCCGCCAGGAGATCGAGAACGCGCAGATTATCCGGATCCCCCTGAAGAAGCTGGCGCAGCTTCGGTATTGCATCATCAACAACTCCGCTCCGGACCTGTTCGGCCAGAATCTCGAAACCGGAATCCTCCTTCTCCGGGAAAAGCTCACGCATTTTTCCGCATACCTTGTCGAAAAGGGTCGTCATGCCCCGTTCCTTCAGGGCCATGGCGGCGCGCATATACTCCTGGTGCGCCCTGTCCCGCGCTCCCGAGGAATAGAGTGCCTCCGCCAGCTTCAGGCGGATGTCGGTGTTGTCAGGATCCACCCCCTGCATTTTTTCCAGAATTTTCAGGGCGTCTTCGGTCCTCCCCGATTTTTCATAGGCATCGAAAACGGTTTTGTATTCCGACAGGGCATTTCCAATCATGCCCTGTTTTTCATTGAGTGCGGCAAGGGAAAGGGATATTTCAATGTTTGAGGGGTCCAGCCGCTGAATCTGTTTGTAAACGGCAATGGACTTCAGGTTGAAGCCGTTCTCCTCGTAGTAGCGTGCGATAGTATCATATTCCCTGATTGCGTCTTCCCGCCGATTGCACCTCACGAGCAGTTCGGCAAGCTTCTGACGGTGCTTGACATCCTTCGGATCCGCGGTAACAACCTGCTCATAGTCCCTCAGGGCACGGTCGAACTGCCCCTTCTGAATGAACTTTTGCGCGCTTGCCAGATATTTGTCTTTTTGAGAACTCAAATCACACCTTCTTTACTCGTTTGGGATCTGTGTCAACCCATCACTCCGGGCAGACTCAGGGAGTCATCTCTCCAACGGGAAGGGACTGCAATCGGGAATCGAGGTTCCCTTTCCGGTCGGACTTCGGGAATGAAAATGTAGCAGCAAAATGAAATCAAGTCAATGACTTGTGCCGCTTGTGCGCTCGATATCGCGGACTGTTTCCCGTGACGCGGCGAAAGCGCGGGTGATGTCTTCCAGCAGGGAGAATTCCCGTTCGGAAAGCTTCCTGTCCCGATAAAGAGCACCGTAGCGGATATCGGCGAATCTCCGGACACGAGGATCGCCTGTCCGTTCGGCAAGCTCCAGCAGGCCGGTCGAGGGGGATATGGAAATGTGGGGATACCGCTTACCGACGATTCGAAGAAATTTCCGCACTACCCTCTGTTCCCGCGAACCCCATTTTCTCTTTGCGCAGACGAGAAAAACCGCCAGCAGGAGCCCGGCGATAAGCAGGGGGATACCGGCCCGCCGCACGCCGGAGGGTAATGAAAGGGTACGCAGAGCCGAACCGGTCGCGCGCACCATACGCAACTGCTTGTCCAGGTCATAGGTGATCACCGTCTGGTTCCAGTAGTAGCTCATGGAGTCCGCGATCAGCCGTACCGTCGCGACGAGGCCGCGACGCTTTCCATCCCTTTCCCGGCTGAAGTTGACGGCATAGATGCTCGGGTCTCTCCTGACCCATCCCCTCCCCTCCAGGAAGACCTCGACCCATGCGTGCGCCATGCTTTCCGTTACCAGGTAGTACCCGCCCAGTTCGTTATATTCCCCGCCGTAGTACCCGCCCACCAATCGCGACGGAACCCCGGCCGCCCTGAGCAGCACGGCAAAGGACGATGCAAAGAACTCGCAGTGCCCCGCCTTTCTCTCGAAAAGAAACTCATCAAGGGGGTCGGCGGATCTCGGAAGATCGCGGGTCGCATACCGCAATCCGGCTGACTGGAAATAGCCTTCCAGCCGGGAGAGCCTTACGCTGTCGGAACCGCCCTGCCGCGCAATCGATCCGGCCAGGGACAAGACCCTCGGGGACACCTTTTCCGGAAGTTTCAGATAGAAATCCCTGTCGACTCCTTCTTTCGTTTCGATGACGCCGTGCGCCGCCGAAACCGTATCATATTTCAGACGACCGCCGGACGAGCGCCGCTTCCTGAACACAAGATCCGCGCTTTTCCCCGACCTGACACCACTCACACTCCACGGCGCGTCCAGGGCTATCAGCCAGGGACTCGCCGTTGTTTCGGGAAAGACCGTCTGCCGCACCATGACAACCCCTTTGGGCGGAGGTCCCTCCCGACCCGGGATCTCCGTTCGGATCCAGGCATTGCCCTGCGGCGTGTTGAGCACGACACCTCTCCAATAGAGGTCCTTCCGGGGCAGCTTTTCACTCCGCGCCCGCAAAACAGGGGATGCAACCTCCCCCACGCTCGCCGCGGAACCGGGCTCCACCCGGTCGCTCAGGCCGGCGACCTTTTCTCCCGCGGGTGAAAGAAAGTCCCACAACGGAAACTGGGGACGGGGAAGAATAACAAAGAACAGCAGGATCAGAGGCGCCGACGCCGCCGGCATGGCCGCGGCGACCGAAGCCACGCGCCGCAGTCCCCGACGGGTCAGGGACAGCCTGCTGTCCACGGTAAAGAATGTAAGGAGGACAAGGGAAACGGCGATGGAAAGGAGCAGGAGGGCCAGGTACCCGAGAAACGCGCCGCTGAGACTGAAGGCGGACGATGCCGCCAGGGCAAACAGGGAAAGGGCATAGATTTGGAGGTAGTTTCGCGGGATTTTCTCCCCTGCCAGCCGGATCGAAAGGAGCACCACCAGGAGGTTGGCGGCAGGTTCCACGAGGTTGTCACGGGAGAACTGGAGCGCGTAATAGAAGAAAAAGACTCCCGTAATGACCGTCGCTCGCCACCCTCTCAGGGGCGGAACCCCTTTCCATGCGGTAACGATAACGAACGCCAGTGCCGCGAGAAAGACGAACTGGGGAATCCTGTTGAGATGGAAAAACAGGGGGGCCGAGCCCAACAGTCCCGTCACCAGCGCCAGGATATCGAGAACCGTCCTAACGTGTACCATACACCGCAAGCTCCGTCAGCAGGCGCAGCCGGTGCGTCCGGCTCAGGTCCGGCCGGACAAGCCTGGACCCTACCTTCAGGCCGACCGCCCGGTTGGCGCGGAAAGACCTGTTCACCAGGTACGCCGCGCAGGACAGGTTTTCCTCAAGGCCGCCCCCCGGAAGGGAAAGCACATCGATGATCAGGGGGTCTTCGGACGGCGCAGTTATCTCCTTCACCTTCAGTTCCCCCTGGCGGGCCGAGAGCCGCCAGTGAATAAGCTTGAGGGGGTCGCTAGCCGTGTAGTCGCGGATCGCCGCCACATCCCCCCCGAATCCCTTGCGCCGCGAAAACGCATCCCCGCGCGCGTCCTTTTTCCCCGTACCCCCCACGGCCGGGCACTCCCTGGGAGAAGGGAAGACGGTAAAGGGCACGGAGAGCGAAACGCTCCTCCGCCGGACGAAAAAGTTGATGGGAAAGGGAGAGGAGACGGTCGCCTTCTCCAGAAGCTTCGAGCCCCGGCCGCGAAACACCAGCGTCACCGCATCGGACTCCACGCAGCCTTTCTCCACGAGGGGGAACCGGACATCCTTGCCGGAGATATGAACGCGGAGCAGAAAAACGGACAGAAACCGCTTGCGGTTTTCCAGCCGGACGGTCACAAAGGTATCCTTGCCATCGTATATCTCGTCCGGGAGCGAGACCGTCACCCCCAGATTTCGGAGATTCATCCAGCCGAGGCACCCGGAAACCGCCATAAAGCCCAGGAGGGACGATACGATGAGGAAGAGGAGGTTGTTGCCTGTATTGACCGCGGCAAAACCCATGAGCAGCGTAATGGCGATGTACCAGAACCCGGCCTTGGTGATGGTCAGAGAATGGGAATCTCTATGTTTTTGAGAACGGACTGGAATACGTCCTCCTTGTCCAGCGCTTCGTTTTCCGGCCGCAGGATCAGGCGGTGAGCCCCGACCGGCAGAGCAACGGCTTTTACGTCCTCGGGAACGACAAAGTCGCGGCCTTCCAGGTAGGCGTGGGCCTGCGCCGCCTCGGCAAGATTGATCCCGCCACGCGTGGAAACGCCGGTCAGAATGAAGGGATGGTTTCTGGTGGCGGCAACAATGGCGAAGATGTACCCTACAATCGTATCGGACAGGAGGACCTTTTCTTTAACCGCCTTCCGCGCTTCCATGATATCGCTCAGTCCCACCAGCGGCGTCAGATCCTTGATCCGATCACGGATACTCCCACCCTTGATGATGGTCTTCTCTATCTCCTCCGGTGGGTAGCCTATCCCTGTCCGGATGAGAAACCGGTCCATCTGCGATTCCGGCAGGGGATAGGTCCCGACCTGCTCCACCGGGTTCTGGGTTGCGATTACCAGGAAAGGGGCCGGCAGTGGATAGGTCACCCCTTCGACGGTCACCCTCCGCTCCTCCATGGCCTCCAGCATCGCGCTCTGGGTCTTGGGCATGGCGCGGTTGATCTCGTCCACCAGAACCAGGTTATTGAAGATGGGGCCGCGCAGGAAGGTGAACTTTCCCTCTTCACGATTGAAGATGGAAAGCCCCGTGATATCGGAGGGAAGCAGGTCGCTGGTGCACTGGAGACGGCCGAATGTCATGCCGAGCACTCCGGACAGGGCAAGGGCAAGTGTTGTCTTGCCGAGACCCGGAATATCCTCCAGCAGGATATGCCCCCCGGATAGAAGGGCGATCATAGACAGCTTGACGGCCCGGATCTTTCCCCGCAGGTAGCGGGTCGAAAGGGTTTCTATGACATGGAGCATCTCGTCGCGTTTCGGCAGGCTCATGGTATATCCTTTGCGGTTGAATTCCGGACGGCAATCAGTGTAGCAAGTCAGGGGACATTTATGCAAGAGATCCGGAAACGGGAATGCAGTGGCGCAGCAGACCGCGGAATTTTTTGTTGACTTTTTCCGTGCTGTTGATATTACGTGAACCTGAATCCGCGATGCCTGAATGCCGAGGCGAGCGGAATGCCGGGGTTTGAACGTCGCCGATGCCGGTTCACGCCGGGTACTCCGTGTGAACTTCGTCGGGCTTGTTCAATCCACGCCGATGCAATAAACCAAGGCGTTCCGCGAAGGCTAAGGCGTGAAGGCGTTACGGATTCAGGGTGAAACCAATAGTGTCACATCCGGATTTTCCGGATGGAAAGGATCTATTCCGTATCAACGTCTGTGATGGTTCTTGCAAGGATGTCGCCGTCATCTCCGCATAGGAAAGGCTCTCTATGGATCCGGTCCGCAACAAGCTGTTCCTTACCGACCTCATCAAGATGGATTTCCCCCGGAGCGTATACGATGAGGTCCGTGAACTTGTGTCTCTCGTATATTCCGACTACGACTTCACCTGGCTCGACTCGGTTTTCAATGATGTCGTCAAGCTCTACAACGGCAACTACCCCGGCTACCGGCAGTGCACCACCCCCTACCACGATCTGAAACACATGACCGATGTGCTGCTCGCCCTGGTAAGCCTCGTTCACGGCGCCTATGCAGCCGGTGTGTCTTTCCGTGAACGGCACGTAACCCTTGCCCTGATAGCCGTCCTGCTCCATGAAACGGGATATATCCAACGGCAAGACGACACCTTGGGGACGGGGGGCAAGTATACCCCCGTCAGAATCGAGCGGAGCATTCAGTTCCTGGAGCAGTACTTCTCCGACAACGGCTACGACACCAAGGACCTGGATATCTGTCGGGACTTCGTCAGATGCACGGATATGGAGATGAACCCGGGCGACATCTCGTTCGTATCCAAGGGTGAAGAGACCCTCGCGAAAATGGTGGCCACGGCCGAGATCATAGGTCAGATTGCGGACCGAACCTACCTGGAAAAGCTTCTGTTCCTTTTCAAGGAACTGAGCGAGGTGCAGGTTCTCGGATTCCGCACGGAACTGGAACTGCTTGAAAACACCCTCGAATCATACCGCCGCGCCCAATATCGGATGGAAAACGACTTGGGCGACGTCAAAGCTTACTTCGCCAATCACTTCCGGAAACGGTGGGAGATAGACTACGACATGTACGCCGACTCCATAGAAAGCAACCAGGCATACCTGTGTCATCTGCTGGAGAACCACCGCAATGATTACCGGGACAAACTGCAGCGGGGCGGGCTGTTGAAAAGACTTGAGCTGCTGGAAATTTCCAATACGGAATGATTCCGAATCCCGTCGGATATCCATAAACATTCATCTCTTGCGATTTTGTACCCGGCGCCCGCGCCCCCATCTCGGCTTCCACCGTTATGTTCCCGGACTCCATCGTTTGCTTTGCGTCCCATAACGAACTATTTTGGTGTACCTGAATATATTCTACAACGGCAAATGGACAACCCTGTAAATTCTGTAAACCGCCATCAGTCCGCTCAGCCTGGAAATGCCGTTCAAGCTGCCGGCAGATTACGCGCAAGGTCTTCGTCATGGTGGGAACCAAATATTGAATATTATTTTCGGGAGGTCGATTATGCTTATGTACGAATACTCATGCATAAAATGCGGACGCCGATTTGAGAAACTGGAGAAAAAGGCGGCGACTGAAACTGTGGCGTGCCCGTACTGCGGGTCAACCGGGTTAAGAAAAGAAGTTTCATCTTTTTCCTCAACCGGGTCGACTTCAACAGAATACTGCGGCAGTGAGGGCTGATGATTCTGAGCGATGCCGGGTCGGCATCAAAAACAATCAAAGGTGTGAAAAACAAAGCAGTACGGTCGGCCCTGAGAACGAAAATGAACGTTCTCCTTCTCCGCTCTCGCGGACATTCTGCATTGCCACTATCGAGGAGGAACAATGAAAAACATTTTATTATCAGCGCTGTTGCAGTTACCTGGGTTATTCTGCAAAAAGTGATTCTGCCGAGACTTGGCATAGCAACTTGAATGTTTGATGCATACGATCTCGCGGGCCGAGATCAGAAAACGAAAAAGATCGGGGGCAGTGACGCGGTTAAAGGCAGAAACCATGATTCAAGTCAGAAATAGAAGCAACTTTGTCGCAACGTCGGAACGCTACAACGTACCGGCATCGAATTGCAGCAGATAGCAGTATCCCAGATCGGTCAGACCTATCTTCCGGTACCCGGTTCCGGAAAGGAGATCTTCCAGCTCCCCCGGCGCCCAGCGCATATCCATGGGCGGGCCGAAAGACATCTTTTCCTTTTTGCATTCGATAATAGCCAGACGGCCCCCCGGCTTCAGCACGCGGCGGACTTCAGCGAAAATATCCCGCGCATGGCGCGAAACCTCAGGAATGTGGAATACGGTGGACAGGAGGCAGACATCGACGCTGTAGTCGGCCAGTGGTAACGGACCGGTAATGTCACAAACCCTGACCGTGACATTTCCGGCGCCGTGAGAATAGGCTTCCCAGGCCACATAGTCAACCATCCGTCCTGATTTGTCCAGTGCGTACACCATCCCCGAATCCCCGACGATGCGCGCCGCCTCCATGACATACTCTCCGGGGCCACACCCCAGATCGAGAAAGGCATCTCCCCGTTCCAGCGCCAGCGCGTTGAATACTTTCCGCGGGTCGTGCATCCAGAAGCTGCTCGGTCCCCTTCCGTGCGCGCCCTTTCCATGCCCCTGCCCAAGACCGTTCCGTTCATTGTCATGCATCGCCTTCTCTCCTCCTTTCGTCTCCCGTTGCAGCCGCACGGCCCATCTTCGCGTCCCCGTTCAGAAGCTGTACCGGACCGCCGTATAGATATTGGTGTTGTCATGAACTGCGCGAAAAATGTCTGGGAACACTCTCCCGCGAACACGTTCGCCCCGGCTTCCAGGGTAACACGGTCCGAGTATTTGTACTGGACATGGGGCCGGAGATAGGCGTCGTTGTCGCTTGGGGAATAGTATCCGGACAGGGACAGCTTCAGGTTCTGGTTCATCATCAGCTTCGTCAGTTGCAGCGTAATCACGTGCCTGAAACGGTCCCTGACGGGCGCGCCGCCATGGAGTTCCCCATATGCGCCGTACTTCAGCGTCTGCTCCACGTAATACTGCATCGAGGCATTGAAATCCCTGGCGATTTCCCAGGCATACCCCGCCAGGTAGCGCATTTCCGAATTGTTCGCCAGGGGGTTGCGTCCGCTTTCATTGTCGATTGACTGGTACCAGGCGCACTCGATGTTGCCGATACCGGCGCCGATGGGACCCCGCGCGCTTGCTCCGTAGACGTTCAGGCGGGGAAAGGTTGCGGTTCCCGCCGTTGTCCGGCCGGCCGGGGTTTTCCAGTACCCCCGGTAGGCATAGGCGGCCAGCTCGTACCCGCCGAGGTTCCGGTACAGGCGCGCGGCGAGCTCGTAATCCCGGAACCAGCGGTCCGGTTCGGAAGCGGAGAGAATCGCGTCGCGGCCGGAGCGCCTGTTCAGCCCCCCATTCCAGAAGGAAACATATTCACCCGTAATGAAGCGGTCCGCGTCGAACCGCGGCGAATACACCAGGGCCAGGTTGACGTACTCCGTGAACATGCCCAGTTTCAGCGCATCGGACGGTGCCTTCAGGTATTCGGCGTCCCGTCCGATGAAGAATGATTGCCAGTCTTTGGGAAACAGGTCGTTGAGAAACACCAGGTCCCCCGTCCCCCAGGTCAGGACCTGCCGTCCGGCCTTGATGTCGAGGAAAGCGGCCGGACGGGCGAAGAACCACAGTTCGCGCGTATCATACTCGCCCCGTTCCGTTATGCCGTCGGCCCAGGCGTCTCCCTTGTATTTGAAATCGAACCACGGGTCCGAGACGGACAGCTCCAGTTGCAGGCGCGCTTCCATGACAGACAGCTCTTTTTCATGGGGGTCGTTGCGGGTGCGAAAACCGGATCGCAATTCGCCGTATCCGTGCAGCTCCGCCTCGAACCGGTCCAGCCACGGCCTGTCCGTATCCGCCTCCGCATAGGCGCATGCCGAAAACGCGATGACCGCGGCGACCATGAACGACAGGGGACGAATGAAGCGCGTCATTCTCATCGCACGGCTTCTCTCGGCGGTTTTCTCAGGTAGCGCTCGCTGAACAGATCATCCTTTAGGCCGCTGTTGTAGCCGACAGCGGAGAAGACCATCTCGGTCCTGCTCCCCGTGTCCAGGTCCTGGGCAACGGTTTTCATCACCGTGGGATAGCCGACCGCGCGCCCCTTTTCCCGCGCCGCGACGTTTTCCAGCCGCTCCACCTCGATCACGCGATACAGCCGGTCCGCTTTCTTGAAAAACTCCATCTTCACCGGCATGAAACTCTTCCTGTCCACATATGCCAGGTAGTAGGCAAACTCCACGGTGTGGGGCTGTTTCGGCACATTTTTCACAACATAGTGCCTGTCCGTGGTCCGGAGCAGTTCATGCCGGTCTTCCGTGACGCTCCGGCCGGAGATGTCCTCGTACAGGAAATCGGAGCCGACAAAGCTGGTCCGCTTGTCGCTCGACGCGATGCGTTTCACCAGGTCGAGACCGGGGAGGTAGAGCCACCGGTCGTCATCCTTTCCGGGAGCGGCATGCTTGTGGACCATGAAGACCGTCCTGCGCACATCGGCCGGCTCATGAAAAAGGACATAGTACCTCTGGTCCCGGTCACCCTCGCCATCGTCTTTGCGCAGCATGGCGAACACCCTTTTGCGCGTGCGCCCCTGCCTGTCGGTGATCACCATTTCGACCCGTCCCCTGCCGTCCTCGCCCTGGTAAAGGGCCATGTGATTGGCTTTCCTGACGATTTCATCGACGCTCACCCCGCCCGGCGAACCGGCGGCAAAGGCTGAACCCGCGCAGGTCATCAGAACCGCAACCATCCATCCAGTTTTTATCTTCATTACGAACCTCCATTTCTTTCGCTCATGCCGATATCCAATCCTGACTGATCCGGCGCTCCATTCAAAATTACACTGATGCCACCCCTTCCTTACCCCTCTCCCGGCCTTCGGCCACCCTCTCCCACCACGGGGAGAGGGGCGGGGGGGAGGGGAATGCGCAATCATTGCTCCTGAAACGCCTCGGCCACCGGTTCGACTTCCTTTGCAGCATTCACACTTGTCCTGAAAAACCACCTCTCCGCGACTGTCAATAGCGCGGGAAGAAACAAGAGCGTCACCACGCCGGAAACGGACAGGATCCCGAAGAGCATCACCGCGGTTACCTTGTAGGGGATCAGGTGGGCCACCATGAGCGGCAGGAAGCCGAGCGCCACTACCAGCACGTTTCTGCTGATAGCCAGGGCCGGTTCGCCGAACATGGCGGGCTCGGCCGCTTTCCACGAACCCTTTTCCCTGAAAGCGCGGCGGCTCCTCTCCAGGAAGTGGACGGCGAAATCCACGGCTATGCCCAGGGATATTGTGCTCATCACCGCCACCGGCATGTCGTAATCCTTGCCGATGATCCCGGTGACCCCGTAAATGGCGGCGATGGTCACGGTCAGCGGGATCATGCACGCCCCGGCCCAGAGCACGGAACGGAACAGCACGACCATCATCAGGAAGACGATGACGAACGACCCGATGAACGAACCCAGCATCTCCCGGAACATGATGTCCTGAAAGACGAGGTTCACATAGTGGAGACCGGCCCAGCGGCAGGAGAGCTCCACCGGTGGCGGATTGTCCTTCAGATAACTGTTCACCGCCTCCACCGCCCGCGCGGTCCGGTTACTGTCGCCACGGGTGAACTGGGTCCAGACCGTTGCGCTCATGTAATCGGGCGTCACCATATGCCACAGGTCATTGGGCCGGTGGCCCTGCTGGTACTGGAGGTAGCATTCCGAAACGGCCGACGCCTTGTCGGGAACGCGGAAGCTCTCCTTTTTCCCGTCCGTCAGTTCCTGGTTGACCTTGCGGACCACATCGGCCACGGACGTGGTCTTGCCGACGATTCCTTCCCCCTCCAGGTACGACTGGAGCCCGGCCAGGTAGCGCAGGACCTCGGGACGCTTGAAGGTCTTCATGCCTTCCTTTTCAGCGCCGAGAAAGCCGTGCAGTTCTCGCAGCACATAGGCTTCTTCATCGGACGCCGCGGAAGTCCGTTCTTCCAAATACTTCATTGCCCTATCCAGAAAATCCTCGTGACCGGCGGCGACGCGGGCAAAGCCTGGCATCCGTGCCCTCACGTCCGCGGCGATTCTTTCGACGAGTGCGCCGGGTGCGTCAATCCGGGAAGCAAAGCCCGACATGGCGGTCTCGATACGCTCCACATCCCCGGGCATCGGCTTGCCGCCGCCCTCTCTCCCCTCCAGCACCAGGTAGGCGGTGTAGGTCCCTCCGAAATGCCTGTTCAGCGCCGTATCGGCCTTGCGGATCGGGTGGCCCGCAGTGAAGCGTTTCGCGTAATTGTCGTTGATGTTGATGCGCGAAATGCCCCATACCGCAATCACTATCAGCAGGGCCATGATCACGAGAACCGGCTTCGAATGGGCGCAGGCAAACCGTCCTATCCACTGGAGAAAGGCGGCGAGCCTCGTCGAACGCTCCCTGCCCGCGCCCCTGCCGAAGTTCGCGAGCACCCGCTCCGGAATCATCATCACATACGCCGGGACCAGCAGGATGGTGGCGGCCCACGCGATCATCACCCCCACCGCCACGAACAGGCCGAACACCCTGGCCGGCGGAATGGAAGTGGTGAGGAAGGAGAGAAAACCCGCGGCCGTTGTCAGCGAGGTATAGAGTATGGGCGCGAACAGCCGGCCCATGACCTCCCGGAGGGTCCCGGCGCGCCCCTTTTCAAGGGAATAGGATTCGAAAAAGTCCGACAGGATGTGGACGGAATCACAGATGGCGATGGGCATCAGGAAGATGGGGAGCATGGAGCTGAGGATATGCACCGGATGGCCGAAGGCGATCATCATGCCCAGGGCGGAAACCACCGAAACCGTCGCGATAATCATCGGCAGGACGATAAGCCTCAGCTTGCGGAAAAAGAGGAGCAGAAGGCCGAAAATGACCACCATGGTCAGGGGCGCCGCGACCGTCATCTGCTTGAACATCTCCACGCCGATGGCGCTCTCGGCCACCGGCAGGCCGGCAATGTGATATTCCTCGTCGCCGCCGAGTCCGGCTGTCTTCTTTTTCAGCTCTTCATAGACGTGGTAACTGAGCAGCTTGTCCGTCAAGGGCAGGTAGATGCACAGGGCCTTCCCGTCCTCCGAGACCACCATCCCCTTCAGCATCTGATTGGAAAGCGCCTTGTCGCGTATCGCCCTGGCCTCTTCCCTGGTGCGCGGCGTCCCGGGCATCAGCCACTCGAACCGGAGCACCCCCGGACCATCCTGGGTGATGTGGTCCACCAGAGAGGGCGCGATCATGTCCGCTTCGATGACCCCCGAGGTACGGCCCGGATTTTTCCCGTCCTCCCAGCGCAGGGTTTTGGCGTATTCCGTCAGTTCATGCACGCGCTTCAGCGTGGCCGGGTTGAACACCCCGTCCGGGTCGCGCTCGTTGACGACCCCCAGCACGATGGTATCGCTCAGTTCGAACCGTTTCTTGCTTTCATCGTGAAAGACCCGCACCGGTTCGTTTTTTTCGAGCATGTTTTCCGGATCCGTATCGATGGTGATCAAGGGAAAAAAAGCGCCCGCGGCAAGCGTGAAGAGGGTTACGGCAACGGCGACCGTCTTGTAGCGCCTGATGGAAAATTCGATTACGGCATTCTTCAGGTTCGACATGTTCCCGCTCCTTTTTATTAAGATGCTTAACTATTAGCCCAAAAAAAATTACTTCTTCGCGGAATCGGAGAGGCGGTTGTCCATGGTTGTTCCGACAACCTCCAGCAGCACCGACAGCGTCGCGATCTGGGACATGGAAAACGCGCTCAGTTTGCCGATGAGCTCATCCATCTCCCTGCCGTGCAGGCGCTCATGGGCGTCGAACACCAGCCTGCCCCGTTCCGTGAGAGAAAGGAGGAATTCCTTGTTGCTGTGAGGAGACTGGCTTTTCCGGATAAAGCCTTTTCCGGCCAGCTTGGAGGCCATCTGCGAAGCCGCGCTTTTCGTTATGCCGAAACGGCTTGCCAGGCCCGTTACGTTCATCCCGTCTACCTCGCCGATGGCCTGGACGATGTGCGCTTCCCTGGTGGTGACTTC
>CALABV010000081.1 GCA_937886325.1 uncultured Geobacter sp. | reverse complement strand
TCGAACACCTCGTTGATGATGGCCACCAGGTTGGGCATGTCGGGCTTGGTCAGAATTCCGTCCGCGCCCAGGCTTTTCCACTTGCGGATGTTGTCCTCGCTGGCAAGGGAGCTGAAAATGAAGAGGGGAATATCCCGCAGCCGCGCATCCGCCCGCACCAGGGAGGTCAGATGAAGCCCGTCCATGCGGGGCATCTCGATATCGGTTATGATGGCGTCGAAGTTGAAGGCATCCGCCGCCAGTTTTCCCGAGATAATGTTCCACGCCTCTTCACCGTTTATGGCCTCATCAGCGCGATAACCGGCAGCCCGGAGGTTGGAGGCGATGGCATTCCGGATAAAGGCCGAATCGTCGACCACCAGAACTTTGCGCGGCACGCCCTCCGACTCCCCGGAAAAGGATTCCTCGACCAGCGTGAGGGCGTTGCATTGGCAGAGTTCGGCGATTATCCGCTCGAAGTCGAGGATGAGAATGATCCGCCCTTCCATCTTGACCATGCCGGTGACATAGGCGCCTTCGCTGAGCTTGGACGGCGCCACCACCTGCTCCCAGGAGAGGCGGAAGATGCGGGAGACGCTGTTCACCAGAATACCGACCGTTACCCGGTTGAATTCCAGGACCAGGATCTTGTCCGGCGCCGCGGACGGCTGCCACCCCAGGATCCGTGCCAGGTCGATTACGGGAATGATCCTGTCCCGCAGAGACATCATGCCCGCCACCATCTCCGGTGCGGAAAGGACCGGCGTGAGCTTCGGAGTGCGGATGATCTCCCGTACCTTTGCGACGTTGACACCGTAGTAGCAGGTCCTGTCCCCGTCATTGACGCAGAACTCCACGATTTCCAGCTCGTTGGTGCCGCTTTCCAGCAGTATATTCGTATTTCCGGCCATTCCCAGCTCCTCCAGATAGTGAATCTCTTCCCCGCTGCCGGACCGCTCTCTCGCCAGAGCATGTACGAAGGCGGATCCGTAGGGATATGAGTACATATCGTCAGGAACGGAAAATACATGAGGAAAAATGATGGGGAGGAATCGCGGTTTTCGGCGGGGAATCCGGGAAATCCCCGGAAAACCCGCCGGGAGCGGATGGGGAAGGAAGTGAGGCGGAAAAGAGGGACGTGTCCGGGAGGACACCCGCGGCGCGACCCTCGGCGTTCGCTACTCCACCGGTTTGTCCTTGTGAACGACATTCCAGTAGAAGGCCTGGGACACCGGACGCTTCGATGAAATCGTGACGATCCGCGTCATGGGCGTCCCGTTATTCACCGCGGTGATCCGGTAGGCGCCGGGGGCAAGCTTCGCGAAAAACCGGGGCCCGCCAGCAACGGCCTCCAGAACGGTTTTCCCCTTCGCGTCCTGAATGGTAACCTTCACGTCGGCAACAAACTCTCCGCCCCGGGCCGCGAACAGGAGCCGCAGGTTGTAGTCTCCCTCGACTTTATTCAGGGCCTCTCGTTCATCAGCTCCCACACCACCGCTAATAAAGGTGATGCCGCCTTCCGTTCGTTGCTGCAGCAGCGGCTCCTGGGCAGACGAGGTCGCCGCGGTCAAACAGAGCGCGAAAAGAACAAGAATTACGTTGGTTTTCATGGTTCCACCTCCCGTTACACGTAGTACGGCTCGATTGTGTCCCTTCCGGAACATCTTTCCTGAAAGCAAACCACATCACGGTACGACAGTCAAGGATACGAAACATCATGCGAAAAAACTGTCAACCTTTCGATTTTCACGGCGTTAAGAAAGTCAAACGCACCGACGCGATACGCTCCGTCGGGAATACAAACCACCATATGAACAGGAGACATCACCATGAAAAAGGGTATCGTGCCGGTAGTGTTGGGGGGAATTCTGGTAGTTATGGGCGCCGGTATCGCGAATGCGGACTACACGCATAATCCCCGCTACCACCAGAGGGAATTGAGACAGGAATCCAGGATTGGGCAGGGAATCGCAAGCGGACGACTCACACCGTGGGAGACACGGGCCCTGGCACGGGAGCAGGCCCGCATCAGTCATATGGAGGCGCGGATGAGCTCCGACGGCCGGCTCACCCCGCGGGAGCGGTGGCGGTTGGAACGCGAACAGGACCGGGCGAGCAGGCATATCCGGCAGATGAAGCACAACAGGTACTGGAGGTAGAGAAGAAAATCGGGGGCGGGGCCGGACGGCATCGCCCCCGTCCGGTTACGGAAACACCCTGGAAAAGGTCTCCCGGTAGATGCGGAGGGCGCTTTCGCTGAAGGGTACGAAGATCACCTTCTCCAGTTCAGGATACTTATCCAGCCCCGCTTTTGCCTCGGTCATGGCTATCTCGCAGGCCTGGTCCATGGGGTAGCCGTAGACACCGGCGCTGATGGCCGGGAAGGCAATCGACTTCAGACCGTTTTCGTGCGCCACCTGGAAGCAGCGGCGGTAGGCGCTCCGCAGCAGATCCGGTTCCCCTTTCGAGCCACCGTGCCACACCGGTCCCACGGTGTGGATGACGTGCCGGGCGGGAAGCTTGTACCCGCCGGTAATCTTGGCGTCGCCGGTCCGGCAGCCTCCGAGGGTGGCGCACTCCGCGACCAGTTTCGGACCGGCCGCCCGGTGGATGGCCCCGTCCACCCCTCCTCCTCCCAGCAGGCTGTTGTTGGCTGCATTGACGATGGCATCCACGTCCAGCTTCGTAATGTCACCCTGGATAATCTCGATCTTCTCTTTCATGGACGACCTCCTTGTGCCGGCGCGCCTTTACTCCACCAGATCGCGCAGCGTCTTCAGGTTGATTGCATCCATCTCGTCATTGTCCCCCTTGGGGGTCTCCAGTATCTTGGGTATGCCGCGGAACCGTTCGTCGTTCATGAGGAAACGAAAGCCTTCCAGCCCCATTGCGCCCCGGCCGATGTGCTCATGGCGGTCAACCCGGCAGTTCAACCCCTTTTTCGAGTCGTTGAAGTGAAACACCCGCAGGTTCTCCAGGCCCAGCACCCGATCGAACTCTTCGAAGACTCTGACGTATCCCTCCCGCGTGGTGATGTCGTATCCGGCGGCAAAGGTGTGACAGGTGTCGAAGCAGATGCCGAACCGGTCCGCAAAGGCCGAGCGGTCGCGGATCTCCCGCAGGTGCTCGAAGCGGTAGCCGAGGTTCGTCCCCTGGCCCGCGGTGGTTTCCAGGAGCACGGTCCCGGTGAAGTCCGGTACCTGCTCGAACAGGGTATCGAAGGCCTCGGCGATGCGGCTGATGCCGGTCTCCTCCCCCTCGCCCAGGTGGGAGCCGGGGTGCATGACGATTTTGTCGATACCGAGCCGGGCGCAGCGCTCCATCTCCTCCAGGAACCCCGCCATGCTCTTCTCCCGCACTTCGCCCGGCGCCGCGGCCAGGTTGATGAGGTAGATGTCGTGGGAGACGATGTCGCGCATCCCGGATTCTTCCCACGCCTCCCGGAACAGGGCCGCGTCCGAGTCGGCGATGCGCTTTCCCCTCCACTGGTTGGAGTTCTGGGTGAAGACCTGGAGCACGCCGCATCCGGCGACCCGGCCGCGTTCCACGGCCTTGTGCAGCCCCCCTGCAATGGACATATGCGCGCCCAGGAAATCGCCGGAATTTTCCTTCTTTGTCCGGTCAGACATGGATCTCCCCGGAGAAGACTTCCACCGCCGGTCCGGTCATATACACCGGTCCGTTGTCCGGCCACTCCATCTCCAGGTCGCCGCCCGACAGGTGGTTGACGATGCTGCGCTCGGTCAGGCCGTTCAGCACTCCGGCCACGGTCACGGCGCTGGCGCCGGTGCCGCAGGCGAGGGTCTCGCCCGCACCCCGCTCCCAGGTCCGCTGCCGGACCTCGCTCCGGGAGAGGACCTGCACGAATTCCACGTTGGTGCGCCGCGGGAACATTTCGTGGTTCTCGATGAGCGGGCCGTACTTGTCCACCGGGAACTTCTCCACGTCATCCACGAAGATGACGCAGTGGGGGTTGCCCATGGAGACGCAGGTGATGCGGAAGGTGGAGTGGAGGATGTTGAGGGGCTCGTCGACCACCCGCAGCCCGCCGTCGCCGGTCATGGGGATCTCCGTGCGGGTCAGTCGCGGCTCGCCCATGTTGACGCGCACCTTGTCCACAAGGTTGTGGCTGTTGGTGAACAGCTGGAGTGTCAGGATCCCGGCCCCGGTCTCCGCGGTGATCTCCTTTTTCGCTACCATGCCGTGGTCGTAGGCATACTTGGCAACGCAGCGGATGCCGTTGCCGCACATCTCAGACTCCGATCCGTCGGAGTTGAACATGCGCATCCGCACATCGGCCACCGTGGACGGCATAATCAGGATGAGCCCGTCGGAACCGATGCCGAAGTTGCGGTTGGAGACCTTGCGCGCCACGTCCGCGGGATTGTCGAGGTGCTCTTCAAAACAGTTCACATATACGTAATCATTGCCTGCACCCTGCATCTTGGTGAATTTCATTCCATGACCCCTTCTTTGGTTGAAATAGCTGAATACCGCTCAAACCGCGGATCGTTTTTATTGTATATCCCATTCCCCTGCCTGAATCAAATCGGAAACTTTCCCGTCTACGGGCATCCCGGTGATAAACAGGCGCTCTCCCGTGCGCATGATGAGAAAGCCCGAGACCTCCACCGCCCCGGAACCTCCGGACAGCGGCGCAAGGGAATGTTTCCCGTACTCCCCCTGCATCTCCACTGCCTTCAGAATCTTCCCGGCAATCGCCCTGAAGTCGTCCCCGGGGCCGACGGCGATCCTCCGGTAGCCGGAGAGCTCCAGGAGGCGTACCAGGGTGGCGCGATCGGGATCGGCCCCGCCGAAGTCAAGTAAGAACCGTTTTCCCCCATCCTCGAAATAGCGGTCAACCGGGATGGTGAGGGACGCCCCGCCGCTGCCTCCCACCGGGATGGTCACGGGATGGGCCTTGCTCCATTTCAGGGAAAGCGCGTCCAGGAGCGCGTCCGCCATGGCCGGTGCATCACCGGCGGGAACGGTGCGGATAACCGTTTTTTTCGCCTTCGGCCGCGGGGCAGGGGCGGGCGCAACCGACTGCGACGTTTCCTGCGAAGGCTTTGCGGCTCCCTCCGCGTTCGACGGCGCCGTCGGCGCGGCAACCGCGGGCGCCGGAACCGCTTCGCCAGCCGTCGGAATCGCAGCCGCGGCAGGAGGGGTGGTGGCCGGCGTTGCCGGGGGCACGGCCCCGGCCGGCGGAGGGGAAGCGGCGGCTATCTTTCCGACCGCGGGAATACGGATGGTCCGTCCGATCTGGAGCCCCCTGATATCCCGGATGCCGTTGACCCTGAGGATGCGGGGGATCAGGGCCTCGGCCCTCTCCGAGGAAAGCCCGAAGCGGGACGTCAGAACCTTGTAGATGTGGTCGCCGGGACGGATAGTGTACGTAACGAATTCACCCTCCAGGTCTCTGGCCGTGGGGGGGCCGGGAGAGCCCCGCCTTTTCGGGGCTGGCTTTTTTGCGCTTTTCCCGGGCTTTTCCGGGGATTTCTTTGCCGCCGGCGCGCTCCTGTCCAGGTCGGATATCTCGATCTCGAACGATTGACCCGCGCTCCACGACCATGCCGGGCCGCAGAGTGACAGCAGAAGGGCAAGAGACGCGATCCGGGCACGGCGGGAAAGGGGGCCGCTGGGTACCGTATGCAATATGGTCATTCAGGTGCTCCGTTCTTCCATGAAATCAGCGGAAATCAACGACAAAGGCCTTCACCTTCCGGTCGGGTTCCCTGCGGTATATGAGGATTCCCGCTCCGTTCTTCAGGCGTCCCTTCTCCACACGGTACGACCCCTTGCGTTCTACGGATTCGGTCACGTAGCTGGGGGAACCGGCAATCTCCGTGAGTGCGGAGGAGACCAGGGCCGGGGTAATCCCGGCTCCGCTCCTGTCGATGGTCTGGATTGCCAGTATGAGTCCTCTTTCCCGGTAGACCCGGAACTCGGCGCCCGAGCTCCGGTACATCTCCCATCCCGGATGGGCCTTGCCGTAGCCGGGATCCGCGGGCTGCCGGGGCACGAAGGAGGGGAGTGTCCGGAGGGATAGATGCGGCGCCGAAGGCGCGGGAGGAGCTTCCCTTGAAACGGGAAAGGCAGCCTTGCCGCCGACTTCCTCCGGCATGGGCGGCTTCGCTGCGCGGCACAGTGTCAGGGACAGGAGGAACGCGCCGCCGACGATGCCGCCCAGCAGGAGAAACAACACCCTGGGTCGGAGCAGGCGGAGGCGAGCCACTTCCGCCGGCGCGGAGGATGCGCGGTGGTCGGCCGGAGCCGGTGCGTCCGCGGGTTCCGCCCGCGGGGCCGCTTCTCTTTCAGATGGGTCGTCGCTTCGGGGTTCCGTCGCAACGGACACTTCCAGGGCGCTGTCCAGTAAATCATGAAACCGCGGCCCGGAAGCCGGCGCCGCATCCGTAGATGAGGCAGGTTGTTCAACCGCAGTCCGTTCGAAAGGGGAGACCGGTCGACCGATCTGCACGATATCGTCGATGCCTTCGATGGGGAGGGGCGATTCGTCGACTGCGTCCGGCATCGCGGCGGGAGACGGTTCCGGAATCTCCTCGGCCGCCTGTTTCTTTGCCGGCCGCCTCCGTTTCCGCGTCTCCGTCAGGGGAGCGGTAACGAGGGTGCGGATCGCTTCGGCCAGTTCGTCATCCGCAAGGGAATCGTCCACAACGCCATGGAAGGCATCCCCGGCGCAAGCGGGATCGCCGAGGAGAAAAAAACGGACGGATCTTCCCTTCAGTTCGGCGGCGAGACGTGATGCGATAAGCTCACCGGACAATTCGCCCAGCCGTTCCTGGATAAAGAAAAAGAAAGGCCCCCTTCCCGAGATTCCCGTAAGGGCGGCATCGATTCCGCCGGCAATCCGGACTGCAACGCCGGGCAGCGTCTCCGTTCGTTTCACAAGCTCGATGAGCCGCTCCCGGTCTGCCAAAACAATACAGTGAACCACACCCGCTCCGAAATTTTTTGATTACTCTACCGCATTCCGCCCGCGGAAACAATCGGCTAATGGGTCTCGGCTTTCAGACATTCGGCCGATACTACGGAAAAACTCTCCTCCTTGACTTTGGAAATGAAAAGCATTTTACTGTGACGGCGCTGACGCCGGTGGTGGTCGGCACGTATTGCCCGCACGCCGGGCATGAGCATTAATGGGATGGGAAATGGACAAGAATCCGGGAACTGTAAAGAGAAACGTAATGGACCGCCCCGGCCGGGGAGGCATGAGGGAGATGACGGCCCTGGCATTGCCCATGGTCATCTCCCATGGTTGCGAAACGGCGCTGATTTTCACTGACCGCCTGTTTCTCGCGCGCCTTGGCCCGGCGTCCATGAATGCCGCGATGGCCGGCGGTCTGACCGCTTTCATGATGATGACGTTTTTCATCGGTCTGACCGGTTATGTGACGGCACTGGCGGCACAGTATCTTGGCGCGGGCCGCAAGGAGGGCTGCGCCCTGGTTGTCAGCCAGGCTGCCCTGCTCTCCCTGCTGGCCACGCCCGTGATTCTGACGTTGCGCCCGTTGGCGCATCTGTTGTTCCGTATCATGGACCTGCCGATGGAACAGCTCGAGCCGCAACGTATCTATTTCGATATTCTGCTGTATGGGGTCATCCTCGTTATGCTCCGCAACTGCCTGAGCTGTTTTTTTTCCGGCATCGGACGGACACGGGTGGTCATGGTTTCCGCGATGGTCGCCATGCTGGTCAACGCTGCCGCCAACTATGTCCTGATTTTCGGCAAGCTGGGACTGCCCGCTCTCGGCATTCGCGGTGCCGCCTGGGGGACATTGTTCGGCAGCTTGTGCGCCTTTCTGGTGCTGCTGGCCGCTTACCTGGGACGCGGCAATCGCCGCGAATACAAGGTGCCGGCGGCGTTGCGTTTCGACCGCGAGGTCATGGCCAAGCTGCTGCGCTTCGGTTCGCCGGCCGGGGTGGAGATGTTCCTCAATCTGCTGGCGTTTACCGTGATGATCATGATCTTTCATGGCCATGGCCCGGTCACGGCGACGGCAGTGACCATCGTCTTCAACTGGGACCTGGTTTCCTTCGTGCCTCTGCTGGGGATCCAGGTAGGCGTGGTAAGCCTGGTGGGCCGTTATGTGGGGGCCGGAAGGCCCGATATCGCCGAGCGCGCCACCCGTTCCGGGCTGAAAATGGCCTGTGCCTACTCTTTGATGATACTCGTCCTGTTCGTTTCCCTGCCGGGTGAACTGGTCTCGGTTTTCGAGCCCCGGGAGGCAGATGCCATATTCAGCCGGGCCACGCCGCTGGCGACCACCATGGTGCGCCTGGCCGCATTCTATGTCCTTGCAGATGCGGTAATGCTTGTTTACAGCGGCGCCCTGCGCGGCGCGGGCGATACCTTCTGGGCCATGTGCGCCTCAGTGGCGTTACACTGGCTTCTCGTGCCGACGCTTATCCTGTTTCTCAAGGTGCTGGCGTTGCCGCCCCAGTCGGCCTGGCTGGCGCTCATTGCCTTTCTTCTCTGTTTCAGCGGGTTGTTTTACCTGCGGTATCGAGATGGAAAATGGAAGACCCTGGCCGTGGTGAGGGAAGGGGGCTAGCAGTCTGTCGGACTTTCCCGACATAATGTGATATATTCGCTCAGCCCAAAAAGCATGCAGGATAAAGGGTTGAGCGAGATGTCAGGGAAATTTGTCGAATGCGACCGGGAAACCCGGTACCTTTTTCCAATGCAAGGGGCGGTGGATATGGGTGCCCCAGGATTATGAAAAAGATGACTCGGCTTTCCTCGCGAAAGATACTATATCCGGAGGGCACTACTCTGCGAAATAAAGGTGAATGGTTTGGAGTATCTCTTTGCTCCGTTGCGATACGGTCGAACGGGACGATAAGAATGTTATGTCCGGCAGCATCCATGGGAAAACTATGTCCTTAGGTTTAATCCGCAATTCCATGAAGGCGCTGAAGGCTTTGGCAACAAGGCGCGTGGAAATCCGTTGCGACGGGATACCGTACCTTTTCGAAGAGGTCCCGTTAAGAAAACTCCTCAATTGGATCCTGGTCGAGGCTTCTTTGTATGTAAAACCGGAGAAGCCATGGGGCCTTCCGACCCATCTCCAGGTCGAGCCCACCAACCGCTGTAACCTGAAATGCGCCCTCTGCCCGGTAACTTCAGGACTGGAGCGTCCGTCGGGAAACATGGACCTCGAACTTTTCAAGAAGATAGTTAACGAAACAAAGGGCTCTGTCTTTCTCATGCTCCTCTGGGATTGGGGTGAACCGTTTTTGAATCCACGGGTATTCGACATGATAGCCTATGCAGGGGAGCGCGGTATCCGGGTCGTGTCGAGCACGAACGGACATATGTTCACTCAGGGAGAGAACGCGCAGAAGGTAGTCAGATCAGGGCTCGACACCCTTATTTTTGCGGTTGACGGCATCACCCAGGAGAGCTATGGGCGATACCGATGCGGCGGCTCTCTGGTAACTGCCCTGGGCGGTATCAGTCAGGTTGTGAAACAGAAGCTCATACAGAAAGCAAAAACGCCGCTCGTAAATTTTCGTTTCATCGTTATGAAAGATAACGAACACGAGATTCCCGCCGTCAAGGAACTGGCCGCGTCGCTCGGTGTTGACGCGCTGTCCTTCAAGACCATGAATCCCGATTTTAACCATGGAGATACCCCTTCCCACAACAGTGAACTCATTCCGGAGAACGAGCGATACAGACGTTTTGTCCATGGTGAAAACGGCCGAGGACCTGTCCGGAATACAATCAACCCTTGCAAAAATCTCTGGAACTGCGCGATCATTCACTGGAACGGGGTGATCTGCCCCTGTTGCGGTGATCCGTATGAAAAAAATGCTCTCGGCGACCTGAGATCAGATACTTTTACGAATACCTGGTCCGGAGAATTGTATCGACAGATGCGCAGACGCTTTCGCCGTAATTGGGAAGAGATACCCCTGTGTCGTGACTGTACGAACGCTTTCAAGGGGGGAAGTCGCAATGATGAGACGGTTACCGAGACGATCTTCTTCACATCGGAGGAAGGCGCGTACAACAGCCTTCACGGGTTCAAGGGAGAATGATGCCGGGCATGCCGAAGGTTTCAGTAATAATTGCTGCGTATAACGCCCGTAAAACAATCAGGGAGTGCCTTGCGTCCTTGCATGGGCAGACCACCGAAGCGAATTTCGAGGTCATTGTCGTTGACAGTTCCACTGACGGAACCGCCGATTGTATCGAAAATGCATTTCCGGAGGTGAAAGTATACAGGTTTGCAACCAGAAAATACGCCGGCGATGCGCGCAATATCGGCATCTCCCTGGCTCGGGGAGAAATCGTTGCATTCATCGACGCCGACTGCACGGCTGATCCGGGCTGGGTGGACGCGATCCTAGCAGCTCACGGAGCTCCCGATCCGGCAATTGGCGGATCGATCGCGAACGGAAACCCGGAAAACAGTGTTGGCTGGGCCGCTTATTTCTGTGAGTACAGCCAATGGATGCCCGGCATCCCGGCGCAAAGGATGACGGACATAGCCTGTGCCAACATGTCGTATAAAAAGAAGGTGTTTGAGGATTTCGGGGGATTCATCGAGGGGACATACTGTTCGGATTCCGAGTTTCACTGGCGGCTCGGGAGGGAAGGATATAGTTTGCGGTTTGATCCGTCAATAAAGATTGCTCACCACAATATCGACAACTTCGGAAGATTTCTGCGGCATGAGTTCCAGCATGGACGTTTTTTCGCGCAGGTCCGCACCCGCGGCCAGGATTTTTCCCCGGCAAGGAGTTGCGCCTATGTCTTGCTTTCACCTCTTATCATGATAAAGCTTTTTTTTGAAATAGCGTCCAGGGTACTGGCTGGCGGCATGTGCCGGGCCGCTTTCCTGAAAAGTATTCCCCTGCTTGTTTTGGGAATAATCTCATGGACTTTGGGAGAGTGCCGGGGTTATGCGGAAACGAGGAACTACCAGCGCCATGATCGCCCAATCTTTTAAAGACAGGCTTGCGCGGCTTCTTCCAGACACACTGAGAGCCTACCTTGCAGGCCGTACCGAGGCGTATCGCACATTCGTCGGGCCGGAAGGTTCGTATGATCTGGCCGCCGCTTCCCAGTTCAATCTGCTGACAATGCTCGGCTTGCGGGAACACCAGTACGTTCTGGATATCGGGTGCGGCGGGCTGCGAGCCGGGCGGCTCTTGATTTGCTATTTACAGCCGGGACGCTACTTTGGCCTGGATCCGGAAAGATGGCTGGTGGAAGCGGCGATAGACAAGGAGCTCGGCCGGGAGCTGGTGCGCCGCAAGCGCCCCGTATTCGACCACAATGCCGATTTTCGGCTGAGTGTCTTCAAGCAACGGTTCGATTATCTGCTGGCCTATTCGATTTTCAGCCATGCCACCCAGACGCAGATTAGCGCCTGTCTCCACGAGGCGCGTGAGGTGATGCATCCCGGCAGTTGCTTTGTGGCCACATTCAAGGTGGGCGCCGAGAACTACACGGGCGACGCGTGGATCTACCCCGGCCACGCTACCTACACCCTTGACCGCATAAAGGAGCTGGCCCGGGCCGCGGGGTTGGCGTGTGAACCAATCGACTGGCCTTTCCGTTACTTTGAGAATCAACAGATTTGGGTAGTGCTGACAGTGTTGAAGTGAGAGCCCCGCGAGGCTATATGCGTATGGATACACAGCAGGAACTCCAGGAGCAGGCCTACTCCTTTCCCTATCACTATCTGCCCCGATTTGAGAACGGGGTCTTCTCCCAGCACGAGTATTGGTCCTGGGGATATCGGTATCTCGGCAGATTGCAGGTGGTCTTCGACATTCTCGATCGAGAGGATTTTGAATCATTGCTGGATATCGGTTGCGGTGACGGTCGTTTTCTTCGGGAAACCGACCGGCGATACGGCAACAAGAAGCTTCTGGGAATAGATTACTCGGAGACCGCGATCTCATGGGCCGGAATGATGAACCCTCATGTGCGGTTTGAAGTCCGGGACATCCTGGTAACGCCCACTTCCGGAGAGTATGATGTGGTCACCCTTCTCGAAGTGATTGAGCACCTCCCGCCAGGCTCTCTCCCGGACTTTCTTGCTGTCGTGAACGGTCTGCTGAGGCCGGGCGGGCGTTTGATACTTACCACAGCGCACGCCAATACCTCCCTGGATCCGAAGCATTATCAGCACTTCAATCAGGCCCGCCTGTCTGAGCTGTTACAGGACACATGTGAGGAATTTTCGTTCATCCCGTTCGATCACATTCCAAAGTGGTTTCGATGGGCCATGAAACTTACGGGGGGCGCCGGGAAGCATTTTATCATCACCAACCGACGGCTCATTACGTGGCTTTTTACCTTCTATATGCGTCACTGCCTGTATGGGAAAGGAGAGTCACACTGTCAACGAATTGCCTGTGTGGCCAGAAAACGAATGAAGGGGTAACGGGAACTTTTGCGCAGGGTGAATCTGAATGAATAACTGTCGAAGAATTCAGAGGATTTGGAAAAATGGCGGATTTTACCAAAAAAGCGAAACTGCTGTGCGGGTTGATGACCGGCGAAAAGTCTTTTAGCGGTCCGATATCCGTCAATATCGATGTGACGCATCGATGCAATCTCAACTGCATCTACTGCCGTTGGCATTCCTCTCTCGTAGAGCGGACACTGCTCGATCCGGTCGTGCAAAAAGATATTTCACTTGAGGTTTTCACCGACCTTTGCGGTGAACTCAAACAGATGGACACCCAGACCCTTTTGTTCGTAGGCGCCGGAGAACCCTTGCTGCATCCCCGGATTTTCGATCTGATTGCGGTGGCGAAAGAGCTGGGTTTTGAAGTCGTGATGTATACCAACGGCGTTACGCTGAATGACAGGATATGCAGAAAATTGGTCGAACTGAGGCTCGATGTTTTGCGCGTGAGCCTTAAAGACAGCTCCGCGGAGGAGTTCGAGGCGAACAACCCCCAGCTGAAGCCGGGTACGTATGCAAAAATTCTCGATAACCTGACGCTGTTGGCGGATCTCAAGGCCCAAGGTAACCGCCAGGCGCCCAAAGTGGAGTTGTGTGTCCCCATTGATAGAAATATTATGAATGCCCTGGATACGATGACCGATATAGCCCATCGCACCGGATGCGACAGGATTCACTTCTCGGTGGTCATCGATTTTGGTTTGGAAGAGCTGAAGGGATTTCCCCTTACCCCTGAAGAGGTACAATCCGCCTGCAATAACCTGCGACGGATACGCGTCGGGCTGGATACACGGGTACTGTCTCATAATATAGATGATGCCCTGGTGCGTTTTCAACTCGGCGAGTCTGTCTGGGAGAAGGTCCCCTGTTACAATGCATGGCTCTTCTCCTTTGTCAGGACGGATGGGAAGGTGCTTGCCTGCCAGAGGTCGCAGATCGTGCTTGGCGATCTGGAGAAGAGCTCCTTCGGTGAAATCTGGAATGGCGCCGAATACCGGAATTTCCGGCGTCATGTCATTGACAGGAACAGCCTCGGTTCGCTGAATGATTCCTTCCATTGCAGCTATTGTCCGAACAGCGTTACAAATCACCGCGTTCATCGCTATTTCAGATGGTTTGCCCCCTTGCGGAAGTCATTGCAGGGAGTACTGGGGTTGATTGGAAATGGAACATCTCGTCATTAAGCCTACCCTGGCCTGTACCGCCAATTGTCCGACCTGCGCGGGGAGGCGGCTGCTGCACAAAAACGCTCATCGGCAAAGGCAGCTTGCCCTGGAAGATTGGATGCGGGTTCTGGGCGAAGCGAAAAGCCTTGGCGCCTGGAATCTGACCATCAGCGGCGGCGAGCCTACTTTATACAAGCAATTGCCGGAACTGATCGCATACGGGAAAAAGCGAGGCTATTTTATCCGCCTTAATTCGAACGGCGGCCTGACCGATTTCGGATTTGCCGAAGCGCTGGTGGATGCCGGCCTGGATGTGGCTGATATCTCCCTGTACAGTCCTGTTGCAGCGGTTCATGATGCGATGCGCGGGGCCGGCGGCTTGTGGCGGAAAGCCACGGCAACGATTTCCTTCCTGGCCGGACTGAAGAATAAATATAAAGGTTTCAATGTCATTACCCAGACACTCCTCTGTCGCGAGAATTACCTCGATTTTGCCGAGTTGCTGGAGCTCCATTACCACCTGGGTTCAAGCGGCATCCTGGTCTCTTACCTGGAAGGGGATTTTACGCATCAACATGTATTGCAGGTTGATGAGATCGAGCATTTCAGGAGGCGCGTCATCCCCGATGTTTTGAAAGTATGCCGGGGGTTGGCCACTCCCATGAAAAGTGTGGCGGCAGCTAAGCTGGCAAAGATTTTTTCGGAGGAAATACTGAGCTCCGAGAACTGGGCGGAAGGGATCTACCGGCCCCGGCGCCGGCCATGCACGGTCCCGCGAAAACAGGCCCTGGTGCTGGCCAACGGAGATGTCCATCCCTGCAACATGGTTGAATATGTCCATGAGCCGATCATGGGGAATCTTTTCGAGCAATCGCTGACCGCTCTCTGGCGAGGAGCCGACTGGCAGCATTTTCGAGAATCGCTGCACCGGTATTGTCCGTTTTGCCCCATGCAGCACCATCAATTCGTCCCTCTCCGCTGCGACAATAAATGGGTCGGGGCCGCCCGATCCTTGTTGCACAAGGTGCGCTTAGAGAGGATGGAACAGATACTTCTCAGAGAGGCGCGAAGGTTTCTTCATTCCACGTTTGTCAGACAAAATAGACATCCTCCCCACCGGTAACAGCCGTTTGCCTCGGCGGCAAGTCCATGGCCGTTACCGGCAGTTTCTTCTCCGCTTTCGTCCTGATTTCCGGAGCGGCCATTGCCGGTGTAAGTATACCGAGTTGCATGCGTGACGAGAGCGAGGTTTCCCTCACCATTTTTACTTCCTCACAAGGTCGTGGAGATAGCCTTGCCGGCGACTTCTGTCTCCCGACTTCTGTCAGCCGCGAACCACGGCGAATTTCTTGGCCAGATACGCGGCCTCTTCGGTTCTCCCCTGTTTGTGCAGCAGCGGCACGAGTCGCGTCGCCGCCTCCCGTGCGAACTGGGGAGAGGCGAGGAGGCTTGAGTAGCTTTCCACGGCATTCGCTTCATCCTGCATGTGGGAATACAGGTCTCCCCGCATCAACCTGGCCTGCTCCGGGATCACGTCACCGGATATCATCCGTTCCAGCGCCTGCAGCGCCTCCTGTTCCCTGCCGGTCTCGGTATAGAGCTGCACCAGTCCGATGTTGCACAGGGGATTGCCGGGATTCAAGCCTAAGGCCTTGACGAGCAGCTGCTCGCACGCGTCGGCATCGCCGTTCTGGTGATACCGCAGAATCGCCGTCTCATACTGCAGGATGTCACTATCCGTGCCTGCGGATAATTTCTCGAATACCCTCAGGGCGCCTTCACCATCTCCGTCCAGGTTCAGGAGGCATCCCCGGCCGAATTCCTCCCCCATACCCGCGTAGCGCTCGGGAAGATCTCCGGGAAGAGTCTGGAAATACAGGGCCAATCTGTCTTCCCCCAGGATGTGTTCATCCGTGTCAAGGTGATCGTCGTTTTCCGCTTCCGTTCCCGTTTCTTCGCATCTGTCGCACTCGGGGACCGTCTCGGCGTGCTCCGCCCTGGGAGCCTCGGCATGGAGCCCGGCCAGAAGCCTTTCCGCATTTTCCCTGAGGGTTGCGTCATCGGCCAGGTCCATGATGAGGCGCAAATGCTCCCCGGCCTTTTTTACGTCTCCCGCGGAAAGGGCGTATTCCGCCTCGACCAGGTTCAGGCGACCCAGCATGGTGCCTGTCAGCGCGATTTTCCCGCGAACGGCCTCAACCAAAGAGGGATCCGCCCCGCTGTCCGCCTCTATCTTGGCCAGGGCCTCGCCGTAGGCGCTTCTCGCATTGGCGAATCGCTCATCAGCCAGGAACTTGTCGCCCTTTTCCAGGTAATACCGGTAATCCTTGCTGAAATTGAACAGTTTCTTCAAAAACATAGAGTCACCTCGACAGAACGTATGGGAAGCTGTGTCATTGAGTGACACCGGCCGGCGTATCGACTACTTTTTCCCGCCGGTGAAGCCGTACGTACCGATTGCCTCCTTCAGGCTCCAGTACTGGGCGGCCTGAGGGCAGTAGGCAATGGGGCGCAGTTTCGCGATGTCGACGGTCCCCTTGTCGTTCAGGACCTCCTCATCCATATGGACCGCAACGATCTCACCGAGAAACAGGTCGTGGGTTCCCAGTCTCTTCACATCGATGACCCGGCACTCCAGATTCACCGGGCACTCCTTTATCAGCGGCGCTTTCACTTCGCTTCCCGGTACCGGGGTAAGTCCCAGTTCCGCGAACTTGTCCGTGTTCCGGCCGCTCGTGACGCCGCAGAAGTCCAGCTTTCGGAGCTGCTCCTCACGCGGAATGTTGACCACGAACTCGCCCGACTCCTTGATCAGGCCGTGGGAATGGCGGCTGGGCCGGATGGATACGCTCACGATGGGCGGCTCGGAGCAGACGACCCCTACCCAGGCGATGGTAATGATGTTCGGCGCCGTGTCCAGGCCCGCGCACGATACCATGGCGGCCGGGGTCGGGAACAGGCAGGTTCCCTTCTCTATCTGTCTTTTCATGCATACCTCCACGCGCTGGTTGTTGTTTTCGCGAATCGTACCAGATATGGCCGCGAAGAACAATGCCCATAAACTTCACCGCAGTCATGAAGAATCTCCCGTTTCTATATTTGAGTTGTTGACAATAATGATGGGCATATTCTATAAGTAAATATCACCATTGTTCCGATTTTCCAAAAACGCGGGTTTTCCCACACGAGGCCCTGACTTCGTGATGTCTGAATGCCGAGGAGAGCGGAATGCCGGGGTTTGAACGTCGCCGATGCCGGTTCGCGCCGGCTGCACCGGGTGACCTTCGTCGGGCCGGTTCAACCAACGAGAATGCAGGAAACCGAGGCGTTCCGCGAAGGCGAAGGAGTGAAGGCGTCACGGATTCAGGAAGGAGTTATTGTCATGAGACTATCCACCAAGAGCCGCTACGGATTGCGCGCCCTGTTCGACATGGCCTACAATTCGGGAACGCTTCCCGCCCAGATCAAGGACATATCGCGCAGGCAGGACATCTCCCCCCGCTATCTGGAGCAGATCTTTCAGAGCTTCAAGAAGGCGGGGATCCTCAAGAGCAAGCGGGGCCCCCAGGGGGGCTATTACCTGGCCAGGAAGCCGGAAGAGATCACCGTTCGGGAAATCCTCGAAGCGGCGGAAGGCGACACCCTGCTCGTGGAGTGCACCTCCGAAAAGAAGCGGAAAAAGGGTGAGTGCGGCCTCGACGGGAGCTGCGTCACCCAGATCGTGTGGCGGGACGCAGCCGTGAAACTCAACGAGTTCTTTTCCGGCATTACCCTGAAAAACCTCTGCGAGCGGGGGAGTTCCCTGGGAATCAAGAGGGAGCAGGACCACCGGTTCACCTACTATATCTGAGACGGATCGCAAAAAGGAGACCGCCATGACGAAAAAGACTCACACGACCAGTCCGGGAGAGACCGGCGATACCATCCTGGCACAGATCGGCGCTACCCCCCTTGTCCGGCTTACCCGGCTGGAGGAAGAAAAATCCGCGGCAATCCATGTGAAGATGGAATCGAAAAACCCCGGCGGGAGCGTCAAGGATCGCATCTGTCTGGCTATGATCGAAGCCGCGGAGCGGGACGGCGCACTGAAGCCGGGCGCCACGGTCATCGAGCCCACCAGCGGCAACACCGGCATCGGTCTTTCCATGGTGTGCGCCGTGAAGGGGTACACGCTGATCCTCACCATGCCCGATTCCATGAGTATCGAGCGCAGGAGGCTCCTGGCGGCCTACGGCGCCGACCTGGTCCTCACCCCCGGCAATCAGGGCATGCGGGGAGCGGTGCAGAAGGCCGAAGAAATGGCCGCCGCGCACGGCTACTACATGCCCCAGCAGTTCAAGAACCCGGCGAATCCCGAAGCCCATCGCAGGACCACCGGACCCGAAATCATCGCCGCGATGGCGGGGCTCTCCATCGACGGCTTCGTTGCCGGTGTCGGCACCGGCGGCACCCTCACCGGTGTCGGCGAGGTGCTGCGCAAACACAACCCGGATATCCGCATCGCCGCGGTTGAGCCTGACGACTCCCCGGTCCTGTCCGGCGGGGAACCGGGCTCCCACATGATCCAGGGCATCGGCGCAGGCTTCGTTCCCGATGTCCTGAACACCGGCATTTACGATGAGGTGATCCGCGTGAAGAACCAGGACGCCTTCGATGCGGCACGCACGCTGGCCAGGGTCGAGGGGATGCTCGTGGGCATCTCGGCCGGAGCGAACTTTCTCGGAGCGCTCCAGCTTGCGCGGAAACTGGGAAAAGGGAAAAACGTGGTAACCATCATGTGTGATACGGGCGAGAGATACCTGTCCACGGGGATCTTCGACTGACCCGCCCCCATGGACACTCTCCACGAAAAATACGAATACCTCCGGCACGCCCTGGCGGAAATGGGCTCGGTGCTGGTCGCCTTTTCCGGGGGCGTGGATTCCGCCTTTCTCCTCACGGTCGCCCGCGACGTGCTGGGGGACCGGGCATGGGCCGTGACCGCCGTGTCACCCATCTTTCCGGCATCGGAAGTGCGGGAGGCGTCGGAGCTGGCAGAGGGGATGGGTGTCACGCCCATCGTCATCCAATCAAAGGAAATGAGCCTTTCCTCCTTCACCCGCAATCCACCTGACCGTTGCTACCACTGCAAAAGGGAGTTGTTCCGACTCTGCCTGGAAAAGGCCGCCGAGTTGGGGCTTGCGTGCGTCGCGGACGGCAGCAACAGTGATGACCTGGGAGATTACCGTCCCGGCCGGAGAGCCATCCGTGAGCTCGGGGTGCGCAGTCCCCTCCTGGAGGCCGGGTTGTCCAAGGACGAGGTCCGCCGCCTGAGCCGCGAACTGGGGCTTCCCACCTGGGACAAGCAGTCCTTTGCCTGTCTCGCCAGTCGCTTCCCGTACGGGATCGAGATCACAGCCGACAGGCTGGGCAGGGTGGAGCAGTGCGAGGAGTTCCTGAAGCGTGAAGGTTTCCGCGCCTTCCGGGTCCGGTTCCACAACGAGACGGCGCGCATCGAGGTGGGCGGGGACGAGATCCCGCGCCTCCTGGACCCGGTGCTGCGCCGCACCCTTGTCTCCCATTTCAAGGAAGCGGGTTTCACCTATGTCTCCCTCGACCTGGAGGGCTACCGGACCGGCAGCATGAACGAGACCCTTCCTTCCGATTCCAGGATGTGATGGGGCATTTCCCCAGGCCCCCGCCCTTTTCGGCGCTTCGGCCCTTTCCGATACGAGGAGGACCCATGCCCCATGAACAGGCCATCGAGAGGGCTGCGGCACTCATCCGCTCCGCCCGTTCCCTGATCATCACCGCGGGAGCCGGGATGGGCGTCGATTCCGGGCTCCCCGATTTTCGCGGGCCTCGGGGATTCTGGCAGGCCTACCCTCCCTACGAACGGCTCGGCATCAGCTTCATCGAGGCCGCCAATCCGGACCACTTCCGGCGGGATCCCGCCTTCGGCTGGGGCTTCTACGGCCACCGCGCGAATCTGTACCGGGACACCGTCCCCCACGACGGGTTCCGCATCCTCAGGGAATGGATCGCCCGCCACGCCCTCCGCGCCTTCGTGGTCACCTCCAATGTGGACGGGCAGTTCCAGAATGCCGGCTTCCGGGAGGAAGAAATCCTGGAGGTGCACGGCTCCATCCACTACCTCCAGTGCAGCCTTCCCTGCTCCCCTGCCATCTGGGAAAACCGGGAGGATGTTCCGGTGGATCCCGACACCATGCGCGCCCTCCACATCCCTCGCTGCATCCGCTGCGGCGCGGTCGCCCGGCCCTGCATCCTCATGTTCGGCGACGGGTCATGGATTTCCGACCGAACCGCCCGCCAGGAACGCCTCTTCGAGAGATTTCTCACGGACATGGACGACCCGGCCGTGGTAGTGGAGATGGGCGCGGGAACCGCCGTCCCCACCATCAGGAACCTGGGCGAGCGCCTCGCAGGAAGCTACGGCGTCAAGGTCATCCGCATCAATCCCCGGGAGCCCCGCATTTCACCTCCCCATATCGCGCTCCCCCGCGGAGCGCTGGAAGGGCTGCGCGCCATCGATGGGGTACTGAAGGGGTGAAGGGGGAAGTTTCCTGCCTTTTGAACCGATACGAAAAAAAGGCCGTCTTCCCCATGGGGAGGCGGCCTTTTCATGTGCGGGATATTGCTATTGTTCGATTAACCGGGTCGATGCCGAGGGTGTCAATCCGGCCGCTGTGGGTCTTGCCGGTTGAGTATTCGGAGGCGAGGAAGCGGACGCCGAGGAAGGTTTCCAGGTATTTTTCGATTAGGGTCTGGAGGGATTTTTCTATTTCTGCGGACCGGCCTTCGAGTTCGCTGACGTTGTCGGTGGTGAGGTGGAAGATTTTTATGTCGCTCATTTGAAGGCCTTTCTATGGAAGAGCAAGTCTCTCCAATTACATATTCTTATTTGCTTCAAGAATGATCTACCTCAAATCCCAGTTCAACAACACCCGCGAAATTCGATTATTTCTTCTCCCAAATAATTCTTTTGTGGACGACCTCTACATGGCGCTCGCGCGTCCTTTTGACCCGCCGAGCCGCTCATAAACCTGACTTCCCAGCCATTTTGAAACCAACTCCTGCAACTCCGGTTTACTCATGTAGTCGGTAAAAAGCTCTTCATTGAGCTCCATGCGTTCGATAAACAGCGATTCCAGCACCTGGCGAAAAACGAGCTGAAACTTATCGAGGGAGTTCACCTCCGCCGCTTTGCGCAAGGATTCGTTCCGACTAGCGGCCTCGGCGATCTGATCAAAGAAAAGCTGATCCGCTTCTGTCAATTCACCTCCAAAACGCTCATTTATCAGGTCGATGAGCCGGGATAGAGGCATCTGCTCCTCGCGAACCATGCCGGTCCCAACCTCGCGCGGTCCATCAAGAGGTTTGGCATACGCTTCATCCAGATTGATCGACCCTTCGCTAATCTTCTGCAAGCGGTAGTAATCGAGTTCGACCTCTTCGTCGAATTGATAACCAGGCCCTGTCTTGCGCTTTGGCAGTTTCAGCGACAGATGCCGCAAGTAGGTAAACAGCCTTTCCAGATCGCTGTCCTGATAGGGTATCACCTGACTCAAAAAGCTGTAGAGATTGCGAAATGCCTGGGTCTTGCCGCGCCATAGCTCGGCTTCTTCCTCCTCGGCATTTTGCAGGTGCTGAAACCTTGCCACTGCCTGATCGAGGATTGCATTCATGTTCTTGTGATCGGAGGGGCTCTGGCGGCGTTTGGGGGCGAAGAAGATGGTGGAGAACACATCCACTTCGGATTGCAGGTAAATGCCCGAAGCATCCAGTTCGGATTTTACTGCGTACAGTCGGTCCGGATCAACCTGCTCGCCCATCACCGAGCCTTCGTAATACTGGCGAAAAGCCTCCTGAATTTCGGCAGGATCGTTCACGAAGTCGAGCACGAAGGTTTCATCCTTCAGCGGATGCGTCCGGTTCAGACGCGACAGCGTTTGAACCGCCTGGATACCGGCCAGCCGCTTGTCTACATACATGGTGTGCAGCAGCGGTTGATCGAAACCGGTCTGGTACTTTTCTGCCACCAGCAATACGCGGTATTCCGGTTTGGCAAAGGAATCCGGCAACTCTTTCTCTTTCACCCCACCGTTCATGTCCACTTCGGTATAGGTCTTCCCAGGAACCTTGTCGTCCTCCACGATACCGGAAAAGGCAACCAGGCTCTTGATGGGATAGCCTTTTTCGGCAATGTAGGTGTCAAACGCCTGCTTGTAGCGCACCGCCTCAAGCCGCGAGCCGGTCACTACCATCCCCTTGGCGTGACCGCCGATCTTGTGCCGGGTGTGCTTCTGAAAATGCTCAATCATCACCACTGTTTTCTGACCGATGTTGTGCGGGTGCAGCCGCAGGAAGCGGGCCAGCGCGCGAGCCGCCTTTTTACGCTCGACGTTGGGATCGTTCTCTGCTTTTTTGATCAGCTTGTAATAGGTTTTGTAGGTCACATAGCCGGCCAGTACATCCATGATGAACCCTTCCTCGATGGCCTGGCGCATGGTGTAGCGGTGGAAGGGTTCACCGTTACGGCCGAAGATGGCCAGTGTTTTGTGCTTGGGTGTGGCGGTAAAGGCAAAGAAGCTCATATTCGGTTGACGGCCGCGCTTGGCCATGGACCGAAACAGCCGTTCCAGCTCCACTTCCCCTTCTTCCTCGGCAAGTTCCCGGGCCTTTCTGCGCAACTCGGCGCCGCCCAGAACCCCCTTGAGTTCGGTGGCCGTCTCGCCCGACTGGGAACTGTGCGCCTCGTCGATGATTACGGCATATTTTCGAGTCGGCAGATAGCCCCGGCTTCCTTTACCGCGCTCCTCGGCAAGCTTAAACAACTGATCAGATACAAACGGAAACTTCTGCAGTGTGGTGATGATGATCGGCACGCCCGATTCCAGTGCCTCGGCCAGTTGCCGCGAATCCTCGTCGATCTTCTGCACCACACCCTGACGGTGATCAAACTGATAGATAGTGTTCTGCAATTGCCGGTCAAGGACCACGCGATCGGTAATCACCACCACACTGTCGAAGATTCGCTCATCCCGTTCGTTGTGCAGGGAAGAGAGCCGATGGGCCAGCCAGCCTATGGTGTTGCTCTTGCCGCTGCCCGCCGAGTGCTCGACCAGGTAGTTGTGCCCCACACCCTCGACGCGTGTAGCGTCCACCAACCGGCGAACTGCCTGTAATTGGTGATACCGCGGAAAGATGAGGCTTTCCTTGCGCACCTTCCTGCCTTCGTCGCTGACCTTCTCCTGTACGTCCAGATGAAGGAAGCGCGCCAGCAAATCCATCAAACTGTCGCGCCTCAACACCTCTTCCCACAGGTACGCGGTTTTGTAATTGCGACCGGCTTTGTCCGGTTCGTTGCCGGCCCCACCCTGGTTGCCGCGGTTGAAAGGCAGAAAATGAGTGCCGGTCCCCGCCAGGCGGGTAGTCATGTGCACCTCTTCCGTGTCCACCGCAAAATGCACTAGGGTGCGTTTGGTGAACTGGAAGATCGGTTCACGCGGATCGCGGTCGTTGCGGTATTGGTGTATGGCGTTCGACGCTGTCTGACCTGAGAGCGGATTCTTCAGCTCCAGTGTTACGACCGGAACACCGTTGACCGACAGAACCACATCCAGCGATTTCTCATTTCTTGGGCTGAAGTGCAGTTGCCGGGTCAAGCCCAGACGGTTGGCCTGGTACCGGGCTTCAAGGTCGGGGTTAAGCCCGTGAGCGGGGCGGAAAAAGGCGATACGCAGGGTTTTTCCGAAGCACTTGAAGCCGTGACGAAGGGTGGTCAGCACACCATGGGTGTCCAGCCATTTGCACAAGGCCTCCAACACTCGATCGCCGGTCTGCTCGCCGTGCAGGGCTTGCAATTTCTCCCAGGTCTTGATCTGCGTTGCGCGAATGAAATCCAACGCAACATCGGAGAAGATTGCCCTCTCGCGGTCAAAGGCGCAGGATGCTAGCGACTGGTAGCCATCCGCGAGCAACACCGCCTCGATGGCGGTTTCAAAGGCGGCTTCGGAGGTTTGTTTCATGATTGTCCCCCCAAGACAAAGCGCGCCCTTTCATGGCGCAGCATCTCGTACGGTGTCATGAACTTGATACCCAGGCCGACACAAGCGTTGGGTATTTTGATCTTTTTTGTGGAATTGGCGGGAACTTCATGCGTAACGACGACCAGACCCTGAGCAAGGGCATGGGCCACCAGGTAATAATCAGCAACCTGCAGAAAGGTGTTTACTGCGGCCGGTTCATAGTTTTGGCTTGATGCCCAGGTACTCACCTCGGGAAATTGCTTGACGACCCCGGCATCCGGCCGGAGAAAAAATTTTGAGCCGCGCTGTTTCGCCCACTCGGCCAGTTCGTCATCACCCGCATCGATTTCGTCTTCGACCTTTTCAATGCTGAATACCCTGCCCGCAGCGTTGTTTTCAAGCAACCAGTCCCAAAACGCCGGACAGAAATCAAAGCCATAGTGAAGGTTCTTGGCCTGCATGAAGACATTGGCGTCAAGCAGATAGATCATCAGCGCCTCCCCAGTTCGCCGGCCGCACGGTAAAAGGTCTCGGTTTTTTTGATCCCCAGCATCCGGAACGCATCCCGAAACAGGGTCTGCCCCTCCAGGGTGCTGCCGACCACGGCGCGGGCGAAGCGTTTGCTGACCCGTGCTCCAAGGGTGCGATAAAAGTCGCCGCCCCCGCTGCCGGAGCGGTCCAGCTTGCGTAGACGGGCAAGCTCTTCGCGGTACGTCGTCCACAGGGTATCCCGATCAATTGCGCCGGTATCGAAAATCCGACGCAGTATGACCAACGTGCTGACCTTGAATCGCCGAGCAAGGCGTTGCATCTCACCGATCAAACCGGCATCGGGCCGATAGTCCCGACGAACGTTTTCCAGCGGCGCCAACAGTTCAGCAGCCACGCCATTGCACCAGTATTCGGTTGTCTCATCAGTGATTGTAACGGCCTGAGCATCGAACACGCCGCTTTCCCCCAGCCAGACATGCACCAGTTCATGGGCTAATGTGAACATCTGCGCGGCCTTGCTGTCGGAGCCGTTGACGAAAACCAGGGGCGCTAAATCATCCACCAGCGCAAAACCCCGAAACTCCTCGGGATTGAGCTTACGGCTGGTGTTGCTCCCCACTACGCCGCTAATCATTACAAGTACTCCGGCATCCTCCGCCTGCTCGATGAAGCGGCGCAAGGCTTCAGTCCAGGTCGGCAGACTCTGACGCTCTTCAAGGTCGAAACCGATCTCCCGGCGTATTTGTGTTGCAATCGTCTGAATCTCTTCATTTGTTGTGGCACTTCCGACAAAGGCGAGCGGTTTTTCACCATGCAGACGGGAATAGTCGCGGTACCACTCCTGGCGTTGCTGGCAGAGATAGATGGTGTCGAGCAGATCCGGGCTGGGATGTCCCATGCGGGCAGCCCCCATGGTGCGGAAATCGGGGATAGGCAGAGACTCTATCGGCGGTATTTCGAGAAATAGAAATCCAAGTGGCGCATGTGTCGCCCTGGCGAAGGACTCCAATTGCTTCAGGGTTGGCGACAGTTCGCCCCGCTCCCAGGCTTCGAGTTTGGGAAACTTATGACTCAGCTCGTCGGCACCACGACCGGCGCGCTGTCGCGCCCAGCGCAGGAGTTCCGGTTTGACGGTAACTCGGGTCATATCAAATGCTCCTTGCCGTTTATTGTCACGCCGCTATTTGACCAAGCTTTTTTCTTAAATAATATACCACCACTTGGCTGTATTCTGGCAATTCCCTACCTTGGGAACCATCCCATTTAGGCAGTTCCTTGGCCGGATCAAATTTCTTGCCGGTTTGCAGACGTTGTTGAAAAGCCACCAGCACCGCTTTGCGATTCGTTACCAATCGATCCCAATTCAGGTTCAGCACGTCATTCAATTGTCGGTCAAAGTTGGCGTCCGGTGATTGGATGCGCCCATCGCCGAGAAACCGGATACGTTGTTCAATGTTGTGCGCAGGATCAGCCGGGCAGAAGCAAAGGTCAGTGTTGCCTTTGAGCGTATCGCAGTGCTGCTCGTGAGCTGGGCGACCATGGCCGCCAAGGCACGCACCAAGAAGGTTGCGATAATCGAGTTGGCGGGCCGGATAGTTAGCTTGGCATTGCCAGTGTTCGATTTTCATGCTAGCAGAATTGGGGCGGATGCGTGATTGGCAGTAGCAACACAACCCATGCTGTTCCGCAACCAAGCATTGCCTTAGGGCGTCTTTATCCGGGTAATTATCGAAGTCGGCATGCGCCTGCTGACGATGTGAAGTCAGTGAGAGGGGTTCACCGTTTTTCTGGATGTTCCGCATTACTCCGAACCCTCCAGGAAGGTGATCAGTGAACTGGCGCGGGTCAGCTCCGGCTCGCTTTCGCCCAGTTGTTTTTCGAGCGCGGTAATTTTTGCGCGTGCCTCTCCAAAGTTCTCTTGGTCGATCAACTCGAATAAAGACCGCAGCTCCGCCTCGATGGACTTGTTGCGCACAGGCGCGCTCATCAGCTCCTGCAGGATGCGGTTGGCATCCATGCCGTAGGCCTCGGCGGGAATGGTGATAACAACCTTGCCGTCCTGAAACTCCAGAAAGCGCACGCAACGGGCTTCCACCTCGCCCAGCACCAGCGGGGAATGGGTTGTGACGATAAACTGGCAGTTTTGGAAGACTTTGCGCAGGCGGCCCAACACATCTCGCTGCCACTTCGGGTGCAGGTGCAATTCTATCTCGTCGATCATCACCAGTGCCACGCCCTCGGCAATGGGGTCGTCGCTCTCCGGGTTGGCAATGGCCAAACGGCGTGTCAGGTCAAACACCAGAGCTAGCAGACCGCGTTCGCCGTCGGAGAGCTGCTCCAGAAAAAACGTCGAACCGTTTTTATTCACACTGAACCTGGATGGGCGTTCCGAGTGCAGACTGAGCCCGCTTACATCCGGTAGAAATGCTGTGATTGCCGCTTCAAGTTGCTGGTACATTCGGGCTGTCCGTTTGGTCTGATTGCCTTCTCCCAGCATCCGGTACCAATTGGCGAAATCGTATAGCGACACTTCCAGTTGTACCAGAGCCTTGTTATATGCTGCTGCAATTTCAATGGATTTAGTTTTCAGCGGGCTGGGCGGTAACCGGGATAGAAAGCGGGAAGTCGAATAATAAACTGAGACCGGATGCGAACTTTCGCTTATCAGTTTGGCGATAAGATCTTCCGGACTGGTCTCTGATTCGAGGGGTAGGATTCTTACGGTTGGAACGTCTTCGACAGGCGCCAACCTAGCTTCTATACGATGAATTTCTTCATCGATTACCCTCTCATCCTGTGAACCTTTCTCGGTTTCTCTCTTTGCAAATCTCAGTTCATCTCGCCTTTTTGTAAGTTCCATCGCCTGTGCTCTGCTAATGCCAGCAGACCTTGCTATATCAACATGAATATTGGCCTTGGAGCAGTTGAATACGACGGACAGGATCAGACTACCTTTGCCGACCTTAACATCGGTGTCGTTTAAACCGATTATCTTTTCTTTTGACGGTGTAATCCGAGGTAATGCAAGTGAGATCGCAGTAACGATGGCACTTAACAGGGCGGATTTTCCGACGCCGTTTACACCGGCGATTACGGTAACATCCGGCTCGCATTGAAGATCGATTTGATCAAAACCTCGAAAGTTGGCGAGAGTTGCGCGCTCTAGTTTCATGCTGTCATCTCCTCAATCGGAATCTGTCCGGTGACGGAGGCGGTGATCAGTGCTACGCGGCGTTCTTTTAGACGGTTTAGGGATGTCGACAACTCATTTTTTAATTTGTAAATAATTGCATCTTGCCGAGACACTACCTCGTGAATGGCTTTTTGCTGTTGAATTGGTGGGATAGAAACCAACAGGCTAGACATTTCCTCTATGGCGAGGTTTTTCATGCTGGGACTTGTGCCTGTTGCCATCGACGATAACGAGAGTCGTGCCTCCTTTGATGCAAGGAGAAGAGCCAAGAACGGAACATGGACCCGCTCTTCATCGAAGCTGATTTTCCATAGACGATCCGGCAAGAAAAGATTTGGGTAGTCGAACTCAACGTAACCGCTCTCACCAACAAGTCCTGGTGTATTCATTCGACTCATAATGACTGTGTTCGCCGTTACAGGGCAAGCGAGGCGCTCAAATTCTGTATCCCAAACTGATTTGTTTTCATCAGGAATGAAACGTCCACCAGAGACAGCACTGGTTTTTAGAACCCCAAAGTCACCCTCTTCCACCGGTTGATCACTGGCATTAACACTCACTCCAGAAGTCACAGATTCAATCACCCATTTCAAACGCTCGACGGACCAATCTTGAGGTGTCTCATCAAACCAAGGAGCTCCGGAGGGTTTAAGGTGGGCATCGGGATCGAGGCCGCGGGTAACGGCGCGGCTGATGAGGGCGGCGCGCTTCTCTTCCAGAAGGGCCAGCATGCGCTCCTTTTCCGCCACCAGCGCATCGATACGCGCAGTTTCACGGTCGAGGTAGTCAGCGATGAGGCGCTGAATTTCTACAGGTGGTAAAGAAAGTTCAAAATTCTGTAAGAACTCATCGGGCACGCGCTTCTGTCCAGCAGCGCCTTTCATCGATGCTTCTCCAGGCACTCGGAAATCGCGTGATATCGTCAGATAGAACAGAAAACGCGGCTCTAGCTTTGGAGTTGGATCGAGCACATAAAGCTCTGTGGTTCCGAACCCAATACCATTTACTAGATTTTTGGCGATAGCCCCTTTGCCATTCTCGAAGCATGGTGTAATTTTCGCCACCAGCACGTCATCTTCAAAAAATAGAGTGTACCCGTTCCCGATATCTTCTCTTTCTCGCACTCTCGACAGGTCTAAACCGCCATTTTCACCAACTGCTTCCATCGGGACAAAATTAACTTCGGATGCACGTTGGAGGCACTCAATTTCTTCTGACTTTCTGGACTTGTTAAGGAGAAAACGTAACCTCCATCGAGGCCATGATTTTTCGGCCGCTGTAGCAGATGATGGTGTCATTCCCCCCCCTCTCCAAGCCCTTCCACCTCTTCACCCCACTCCTCCAGCATCCGGCGCAGCAATTCCTTGTCTGGCAGGTAGAGCTGATATTCCTTGGCGTGAATATTGGCGTCCCGGGGCAGGGTGATTTCCACCAGGGCGCCATGTTTCTTTTTGCACAGGACCATGCCGATGGTCGGGTTTTCATTTTCCATTTTCACGAAACGGTCGAAGTAGTTGACATACATCTGCATCTGTCCCAGGTGCTGATGGTTGAGCTTGCCAATTTTCAGATCAATCAACACGTAGCAGCGTAACAGGCGGTTGTAAAAGACCAGATCGACGAAGAAATGCTCCTCGTCGAAAGTGAAGCGTTTCTGCCGGGCCTCGAAGAGAAAGCCCTTGCCCAGTTCGAGCAGGAAGTGTTCGATTTTGTCGATGATCGCGGATTCCAGGTCGGATTCGGAATACTTCGCCTTTTCATCGAGCCCCAGAAATTCCAGGACATAGGGTTCCTTGAGCAGGTCTTCCGGCCGGGTCACGATTTGACCGTCCGCCGCCAGTTTACGGATGCCGTCTTTGTCCCTACTCAGGGCCAAGCGTTCGTAAAGGCCGGTGTTGAACTGGCGTTTGAGTTCTTGCAGCGTCCAGCCGTTGCCGGCCGCCTCGATTTCGTAGAAGCTGCGCTCGTCCGGGTTTTTGATGGAGATCAGAAAGACATACTGCGACCAGCTCAGCTTAAACGGCGAGCTGAATTTGACAGATGCCGTCCGGCTTTTCTTGCTTATAGGCAATTTCCCAGATGCCATCTGGGATTTCTGGTTGGTCAGGAAGTTGGCAGATGGCATCTGCAAAATTTGCGGAACCCGATCCTGATAGGCCAGAAAAAATTTTCGCATATACTCCAGGTTAGACCGGGAGAATCCCTTCCCAAATTCTTTCGTCAATTCCGCGGAAAGCTCCTTAAGCAGCGCCGCGCCATACTCGGCCCGTTCCTTGCCTTGCTGCTCGTGCTCGACAATACGCCGCCCAATCTCGAAATTGGTCAGCACCTGGATCAAGTCAACTGACTGAACCACTGTCCGGCGGGCAGATTGAATCAGGCTGCGGATTTCGTGAATCAGATCGTTCACTTCCTCACCCCCCGCAACTGCTCCTTTGAATATGACAGAGAGCTGATAAGCTTTTTCGGCCTAATTCCAGAAAGTGCGGTCGTTGTCCGCACAATTCGGGTGACGCTGTCTCCCGAATTAACAAATCCTTTAAAATCAAAGCGTTGCAATTGTGGAGTCAGTGGCCCCACAATTTCTGGATAGAAGTTGTAGCTGCGTTGGTAGTGACAGGAATGGTATCGGTCGAAGTTCTTGAAATGGGTAAAGGCGGCTTCGCTCCTCACTCCGTCACCTCCCGCAGCAACTCCATAATCCGCTGCTCCACGGCCGCCAACTCGGCATCGATCACATGCAGCGGCCGCGGCGGCTGGTACTGGAAGAACTCGCGATTGAAGTTGATCTCGTAGCCCACCTTGCCGATGCCGCCGTCCTGTTCGTCCAGCGTTTCGCGGTCTATCCAGGCATCGCCGACATAGGGCCGCACTTCACGCAGAAAGTAGCTGACGATGTCTTCCTTGAGAGGGATGTTTTCAAAGTCCTTGAGCGCCGGGTCGGGCTCGTATTCGATGTGTTTCCCCTTGCCGTCGGCATGCAGTCCCAGCACTTCTTCCAGTTCACGAGGTTTCAATACCGCCGGCAGGGTCTGACGGGGAAACAGTGCGTCGGTATCCAGCTTTTCAACTTTGTGGTGTTTGGCGATAACGGCTTCTGCCTCGGGATCGGTCTCGGTGAAAGCTTCACGAAAGATCTTTTTCTGTGCCGTGCCTTTGGCGCCCGGAGTCCAGCCGCCATTGACCTTAACGATCTTCTGCACCTTGTCCCACGTCTTGTTCCAGTCGTAGTGCGGCTCACCGCCTAGCGCCTCTTCCACCGCCAGCACGGCGTCGAGAAGTTCCGGGCAGGTATCGAGAAAAAGCTCTTTTGCTTCTTGGGTAATCTGAAAGCGCAGGCGCAGCGGGCGATGAACAGTAACGCGCCGGTAGCCGAAATCGGCGTTGTCGAACACCTTGCTGGTTTTGGAAATGACCGCCACGCCGTGTTCGCGGGTAACGGCGGTGATGGCGTCTTCATCCAGATAGCGGCGTTTGTTGCCGAGGCTGCGTTTCATCGGTGTCCAGCGCTCACGGGCATCAATCAACCGGATCTTGCCTTTGCGGTGTTTGGCCTTGCGGTTGGTCACAACCCAAATAAAGGTGCCGATGCCGGTGTTGTAGAACATCTGCTCGGGCAGGGCGACTATTGCTTCGAGCCAGTCGTGTTCGATGATCCAGCGGCGGATTTCGCTCTCGCCGCTGCCTGCCCCACCGGTGAACAGGGGCGAACCGTTAAAGACAATGGCTATGCGCGAGCCGGGCTTGTCGCGGTTGCCGGACTGCCATGGCTGAAACTTGGAGATCATGTGGATCAGAAACAGCAGCGCGCCGTCGTTGACACGCGGCAGCTTGCCGCTGTAGCCTCTGAAGTTGGACAAACGGTCGATCTCTTTCTTTTCTCCCTTCCAGTCCACGCCAAAAGGAGGGTTGGCAATCAGGTAATCGAACTGCATATCCGAAAACTGATCATTGGTGAGGGTGTTGCCGTATTCGATGCGGCTGTCGCGGTGCCCCTTGATCAACAGGTCGGAGGCGGCGACGGCATAGGATCGCGGGTTGTAATCCTGGCCATACACCTTGACGGTGGCGTGCTCGTTGTGCGCACGTATCCAGTTCTGTGCTTCAGCCAGCATGCCGCCGGTGCCGCAGGCCGGATCGCAGATGGTGACGATGACCCCCTCCTGTGTCAGCACCTTGGTATCAGGCTCCAGCAACAGGTTGACCATGAGCCGGATTACCTCGCGCGGAGTGAAGTGGTCACCGGCCGTCTCGTTGGCCGCCTCGTTGAAACGCCGGATCAGGTCCTCGAACACCAGCCCCATGGTAATGTTTTCCACCCGCTTGGGATGAAGGTCGATTTCCGCGAACTGGGCAACCACCTGATAGAGGCGGTTCGCCTCTTCCAGCTTTTCAATCTCCTTTTCGAACTCGAAACGTTCAAAAATTTTGCGGATATTCTCGGAGAAGCCGTTGATGTAATCGGTAAGGTGGCGGCCGATGTTGTCCGGATCACCCTTAAGCTTATAGAAGTCGAGTTGGCTGTGGTTGTGAAAACCCAGCGGGTTGCCTTCTTCATCCTTGGCGAGGTTGTTGAGAATGGGGTCGACGTCGATAGGATCCTTTTTCTTGGCCTTGAGGACATTGTTCCTGACGATGAGATCGGCATGCTTTTTCAGGACGGCATGCTTTGTGGGGGCGAGAACCCAGTCGAAACGGCGCAGGACCGTCAGCGGCAACATCACCCGCTCATACTGGGGAGGGCGATACGGGCCACGAAGCAGGTCGGCAACGGACCAGATAAAGTTGGAGAGTTGTTGAAAATTCGCTGGGGTCATGGGGTTACATCCTTACGTAATCGAAACGGGTCGGAAGTGACGAAAAGGCAGGTGTTTTCACCTGTCGACCCAACTTGTACCACATTAGAGAATTAGAAGCAATTTGCATAAAAATGATGTGAACAGATACCTATTAATGGCAGGTGCATGTTGATATGGAAGATGGGGGTTATATGAAACAAGGATCGAATACAAAAAAAACGCGGCGCCTCGTATCAAGATGCCGCGTAGATAGACATGGTCACTTCTGCTTCACTTGCCGGTGCCGAGCTTGATCTCCCGCACCTCCCCGAAGGTGGACAACGGCTTGTCGAACTTCTTCTCGTCCCCTACCACCACCAGGA
>CALABV010000080.1 GCA_937886325.1 uncultured Geobacter sp. | reverse complement strand
CGACCCGGCCCGCCACGAGAAAACTGGTCATGACCGGACCCAGCTCCCGCACCAGGGACAGGCCGACGATGGCGCCGATGATGTCCTGGGTCCCGTACTTCTGCAACTCGGAACCGGTCTGGAGCGCCAGGACCATGCCGACGAAGAACCCCATGACAGAGGCGATGGGCAATGTTTCATAGCCCATGATGGACATCTGGGTCAGGATGCTCTGCAGATTCCGCGGCGCTTCCCGAAAGAAATAGACCGTCTGGAAGAGAAGCCGCAGCATCTCGCCGACAATCTGGAAGAAATAGAGGATTTTCCCGCCGATTTTCTCCAGGATTCCCATCACAAACCGCTCCTTGCATCCATTCTCGTTTTCAGGCCGGCCGGCAGCACCGGCGCCCCCCACTCAACGCCGAAAGGAAGCCAGAAAAAGCTCAACTTCCTCTCCTCAAGCCGTTTCCGGTAACGGACCAGCCCCTTCAGCAGCGAGAGATCGGTACGATGCTTTTCCGTACGGTAGTAGAGAAAAGGAAAAAACTCGATGGCCAGGTCGTCCCCTCTCCGCTCATGCCAGTACAGGTTCCAGAGGAAAGAAACCGCCGAATCCCCCGCATCGTTCCATTTCTGCACATAGAGACGCCACAGGGGCGCCCAGTTTTTTTCAATACCTTCCTTGTTCAGGACCGGCTCAACCGGAGCGGGAAAGGTAACCGTCTTCACCTGGCGCTCGTCTTTTCGGTAGGTGAAAAGGGGCCATACAGCAACCCGCCGCCGTTCCAGTCCGTCCACGGTCCAGGTCTCCCGGTTGTCCGAATAGAGGAAAAACAGGAACCGATGCCGCTCCTGCAGAAAGCTGTCCGTGGTCATCTCCTCATGGCTGTAGAACGGCCAGAGATACCAGCGCTTCACCCTTTCCTTCCGCCGATCTTCGCTGTAAAAGGGGAGATAGCGGTCCAGGTTTCTGGATTCGCTCCGTACGGTTGCAACGAACGGCCACAAGTAGTCCCGCTCTTCCACCTTCTTTTCCCGGTCCGAGACATAACCGAAGAAGGGCCACAGGTAATGGCGCTCGGAGCGTTTCAGCGACTCCGCGGACGTATAGAAGGGAAAGAGGTAAAATTTCCGTTCCGGACTGTCGGTGTCGAGACCGTTTTCCTCCTGGAAGAATACCGGCCACAGGGCGAATCGTTTGCGGTAGACGCCTTCCTTCTCCGATTCTCCGTACAGCGGCCAGAACTGGAACCCGCTCTCCTTCTCACCCGATATCAGAGAGAAAAACGGGTACAGGTAGTTTCGAGTCTCGGTGCCGTTCTTGACGGTCCGCCCGTAGAGCGGAAACAGGACATAATGATACTCGTCCCGCCAGAACCGTTCGTAGATATCCCCATAGAACGGAAAAAACGAGGTATAGGGCCCGTACTTCTCCGATGTGCCGGAAATATAGAAAGGGAACACCATGGTTCCCCGTCGCTCCACCTCGCCCGGACGGGGCGTTCGCTTCTGGTACAGCTTCAGGACCTGCAGGTATTCGCCGTCGCTGCCCGAATCATCGGACGCGAGGGGGTAGAGGTAATCGGTCCGTGATGAATCACCCGTCTCCGTTCGATAAAACAAGGGCCGGAAAGCCGTATCCGTGGTATCCCCGCTCTTTTGAAGCTTGAACAGGGGTCCCAGGATAGAAAGATTGCTGAAACCTTCCCGGGGGCTCTCGCGGTAATCGAAGAGCGGCCAGAAGGTGATGATGGAACCTTCCTCCTGCGGCGGCGCGCTCTCTTCCGCGAGAGCCGGCGCGGCGGCGGCAAGCAGTATCAGTAAAATGAGGAGTATGATTTTACTGGGCATGGACTCATTCCCGCGACCTTTGCCTACAATAACGGGCTGCGACATTTCCCTGTCTTCCGAAGAGTGAGGGGGGAAGAAACACGCCGCATATCTCCGGAAACGGGCGGAGCGGGCATGCGGCGAAAAAACCGCGGAACACTCAGTATTTCGTATCGGCGTAATCGACCCAGCCGCCGGCCAGAACAAGCGCCTTGTCAAAAGGAGCGATTTCAAAGGAAAAGGATTCTTCCCTGCCGCTCCCCCTGATAGTAAGCGTCTGTCCCGCAAGGTCGAGTGAAACGGTGGCATCGGCGCACCCCTGGAAGGAGAAAAGGGTGTCGATAACCGGTTTGGGAAGCTCGATGGCAGCCATGCCGCAGTTGAACATATTCTGGCGGAAGATGCGGGCAAAGGATTCGGCCACGACGACCGTGATCCCGTTGACTTCCAGGACCCACGGGGCATGTTCGCGGGAGGAACCGCATCCGAAATTGGCCCGGGTCACTATCACCCGCGCCTGTTTCGTCGTGTCTCCCTTCGGGTCGAACCCGGCAAGCTTCAGGTCTTCCAGGATATAGGGTTTCAGATCTTGTTTTGTTATTTCCGTAAGATAGCGCGCCGGAATAATCTCATCGGTATTTATGTCGTCACGGTCAAGAAACAGTACGGGACCGCCAAAGGTTTTCATACATCATCTCCTGTTCTTCGTATGGTTGATTTTGCTGATTGGGCTGGAAACCCAACACTCCTTCTCAGGGCAGATACTTCCTGGGATCCGCTATCTTGCCTTCAATGGCCGCGGCGGCGCTGCTCGCGGGAGACAGGAGATGAACCATTCCCCCCTTGCCCATCCGTCCCTGAAAGTTGCGATTCGTGGTGGCCGCGCATACCTCGCCCTCAGCCAGGACGCCGGTGCTCATGCCGAGACAGGCGCCGCAGGTGGGGTTGGTCACGCAGAATCCTGCTTCCATGAAAATTTCGATGAGCCCTTCTTTCAGGGCATCCTGGAATATCTTCGGGGTAGCAGGCGAGAGAATTGCCCGCACAGTCGGGGCAATCTTCCTTCCCTTGAGCATGCCCGCGGCGACGCGCAGGTCTTCCAGGCGCCCGTTGGTGCAGGAGCCGAGGTACACCTGATCAACGGGCGTCCCGGCCATCTCCGTGACCGTTTTCACCTGGTCGGGCTTATAGCCGAAGGTAACCAGCGGTTCCAATTCGGAAACGTCGAAATCGAATACCTTGTCGTAGACGGCGTCCTCATCGGACCACCATTTCCGGTACTCGTCGACGGCGGCCTCCTTTGAGGGGAACTCACCCTGGATGAACGGCCACAGGTACTCCACCGTCACCCGGTCCGGCATGCAGATGCCCGAGGTCCCACCGGCCTCGATGGCCATATTGGTGAGGGTCATGCGCGACTCCATGGTCATGGCATCCACAACCGGTCCCCGGAACTCCATGACGCGGTCGGTGGCTCCGTTTACCCCGAGCCGGCTGATAACATGAAGAATCACGTCCTTGGCGTATACCCCCTTCGGCAGGGCGCCGTTGAGGTTGATGCGGATCGTCTTCGGCTCGCGGAAGGCGCAGACACCCTTCAGAATCCCCACCTCCAGGTCCGTGGTGCCCACGCCGGCGGCAAACGCGCCGAAAGCCCCGTGGGTGCAGGTATGGGAGTCACCCATGATGATGGTGTACCCCGGACGGATGAAGCCCTTTTCCGGAAACAGGGCATGGCAGACGCCGTTGGCCCCCACGTCGAAGAAGTCGGGTATGCTCTGACGTCGCGCCCAATCGCGCAGGATTTTTGCCTGGGTTGCTGTCTTGCTGTCCTTGCTGGGGGTAACGTGGTCGATGACCGCCTTGATCTTCTTCGGGTCGAAAACCCGATCCTTTCCCCGCGCAACCAGATCGGCAATGGCGATGGGCGTGGTTATCTCATGGCACATGACCACGTCAAGCCGGAGAACCTTGGCACCGGGAAACGGCTCATCAACCAGATGGCCGGCAAAAATCTTTTCAGCTGTTGTCTTCCCCATCAGTTCGATTCCTTTCATCTTTCGTTTCTTTTGTGACAAGCCGCCGCGTGACACGTATCAAATGAAAACAATGAATGCGCCGTATGCACTATCGACGCAAAACCACCGCGAAAATCACCGAAGCAGTTGTAACTAAAGGCACAATTTAAACAAATCGCTCCGAGAAATCAAATTAAATAATAAAAATCAGGGTTCACGTTTGTCAGCTGAACCGCGAAATGCTATAATTCGTCACCATTTTCAAAGGAGAACTCCCGGAATCATGGAACTTACCTTTACGCGCGACAACGGCGAAATCGATTCGGTAATCGACGACCTCCTTGAGAGAGTGGGTGATATCCACCATCCCGCTTTCATTCGAGAAATGATTATCACGGCGCTCAAGGCGGGCCAGGAAAGCGATTATCCCGCCGATCTGAAACTGCTCGGCAACACCATGAAGGAGATGCGCTATACAAACAAGGTGTTTGCTCCGGGGCGTAACCGAAAAAAGGTCACCATCTTCGGATCGGCGCGAACCGAACGTGACGACCCCATGTTCGAAAAGTGCGTCAGGTTCAGCAGAGGCCTCGCTGAACAAGGATACATGATTATCACCGGAGGAGGAGGGGGGATCATGGAGGCCGGAAATGAAGGCGCCGGCGCCGAGAACTCTTATGCCGTCAACATCAGACTCCCCTATGAACAGGCTCCGAACTATGTCATGCTGGCAAACCCCCGGCTGATAACCTACAAGTATTTTTTCACCCGCAAAGTCGCGTTTGTCAAAGAGACCGATGCCATCGCGGTCTTTCCCGGCGGGTTCGGCACACTGGATGAAGCCATGGAGGTATTTACCCTCATCCAGACCGGCAAGACATCTCCGAAACCCCTGGTCCTCGTCGATGATGAGGACGGGTATTGGAAAACCTGGCTGGAATTCGTAAAAGAATGCCTGCTGGGAAAAGGCTTCATTTCGGGAGAGGACTTTTCCATCTTCACCATCACCCCGAACGAGGATGAGGCTGTCAGGGTCATCGAGGATTTTTACCGGAATTACCATTCCCTTCGGTTTATCAACGGCCACCTTATCCTTCGATTGACGAGGGAACTGACGAAAGAAAACCTCAAAAGCCTTGAGGACGAGTTTCCCGAATTGCGCATGCCGGGTTCGCGCATCTGTTCCTGCTCCCCTTTGCCGGAGGAATCGGATGAGCCGGACCTTCTGAAACTCCACAGGATTTCCCTGCGATTCGACCACCGTCACTACGGCCTTCTCCTGGCCTTCATCAGGAGAATAAACACATTCTAAATTTTTGCGGAAAGATTATTCCATCACAAGAAAAATTGCTTGACAACTCCCTTGCTCCTTGATATCTCATAGCCTAAGTAAGTTTCGGAAGTTATCGCTGAGTAGAGAAAGCACGACGAAGTGGTCTTCACCTCGGTGTTTTTCTGCCTCAAGACTCCGGAAACTTAGATGAAGCGTTCCGTGAAATTTCGGGACTGAAGTTCCGGAAGCAAGAAAGGAGGTAGGAAAATGGCTCAGGGTAAAGTGAAATGGTTTAATGACGCAAAGGGGTTCGGTTTCATCGAGCAGGAGAACGGCGAAGACGTATTCGTACACTTCTCCGCCATCGCGGCTGATGGCTTCAAGACCCTCGCTGAAGGCGAGCAGGTAACCTTTGATGTGGTCAGCGGCCCCAAGGGGCTCCAGGCCGCCAACGTCAAGAAGATGTAACATCCTTTCCGGCTGTTCCATCAGGCACGAAAAAACCCGCCGGTCATTTCCCGGCGGGTTTTTTTATTCACTTTCCTTTTTCCTTTCAGGCAATCCCCGCAAGTTCCAGTCGACCCCCCCACCGCCTCAGGAGCTCCTCCCGCAGAAGGGCATTCTCCTCTGACGACAATCTCGGATCTCGCTCCACAATTGAAAACGCCTCCGATCGAGCCTCCTCCAGAATCCGGCCGTCGCGGAGAATGCTTGCCACCCGGAAATCGGGAAGCCCGGCCTGTCGGGTACCAAGATAGTCCCCTGGCCCGCGCAACTCCAGGTCCGCCTCCGCGATACGAAAACCGTCTGTCGTCTCTTCCATTACCCGCAAGCGACGAACGGCCTCCGATGTAAGCTTTCCGTCAGCCAGCAGGATACAGCGTGACCGGCCGGCGCCCCTTCCTACCCTTCCCCGCAGTTGATGAAGCTGCGACAACCCGAACCGTTCGGCATGCTCAACCACCATTATGGTTGCATTCGGCACATCGATACCGACCTCTATGACGGTGGTCGCCACAAGGACGTCGATGTCACCGGCCGTAAAGGAACGCATTACCGCTTCTTTCTCTTCCGGCTTCAGACGGCCATGGAGGAGCCCGACTCGAAACTGCGGGAAGATATCAGCGGAGAGGTGTTCAGCCATGGCAACCGCCGCCTTCAGGTCGGACTTCTCCGACTCCTCTACCAGGGGATAGATAAGATACGCCTGCCTCCCGGAACGCACTTCTTCCCGTATCATCCGGTACACACTTGAACGGTGGGTTTCTGAACAGACTTTGGTCGTCACCGGACTCCTCCCCGGAGGAATCTCGTCGATTACGGAAAGGGAAAGGTCGCCGTAGACCGTCATGGCAAGGGTTCGCGGGATCGGGGTCGCCGTCATGACCAGGATATGGGGATTCAGGCCCTTTTTCCTGAGGCCCCCCCGCTGAAGGACGCCGAAGCGATGCTGTTCGTCGATGATGCCGAGACCGAGACGGTCGAATTCCACTTTCTCCTGGATGACCGCGTGGGTGCCGATGACAATCTTCACCTCCCCTGATGCTATCGCATTCATCACCGCGGCCCGTTCTTTGCCCGCGACACCTGACGTGAGGAGCGCGATAGGAATTCCAAGATGTTCGCAGGAACGGCGGATAGTCAGATAGTGTTGCTCGGCGAGAATCTCGGTCGGCGCCATGATGGCGGTCTGGCATTCGTTTTCCACCGCAAGCAGTGCTGCCAGGAGCGCAACGACGGTCTTGCCGCTGCCAACGTCACCCTGTACCAGGCGGTGCATGGGATGGGAGCCTGCCATATCATCCTTGATCTCGGTAAGAACCCGCTTCTGCGCGGCGGTAAGAGAAAACGGCAGGGTCTTCAGAAGGGGGCGGGTGTACTTGTGGGTGACCCGGAAAGAGATTCCCTCCTCAAGGGAGGCCCCGTGCCTCTTCATGGCCAATCCGAGCTGGAGGAAAAAGAATTCGTCAAAGGCGAGGGTCCGGTGGGCCTGTGTGACTCGACCATTCAGGGGGGCGATATCGGTTTCGCTTCCGGGAAAGTGCACCTCACGGAGCGCATCGGAAAGCAACAGCAGGGATTGACGCTTGAGGATCTCCGGTGGGACAAAGCTGCAGACCGCCGGGGCATAGGAGTCGACCACGCTTTTCAACACTCTGCGCAGGGCTTTCTGCTGGAGACCTTCGGTAAGGGGATACACGGGGACGGTGCGCCCGAAGTTGACGGGATCAGCGGCCATGATTGCGGCAAGGTCGGCGTCGTCGTCGAGCCAGTCAGCTTCAGGATGATGAATCTCGCGACGCGAACCGTACTGTACGATCTCGCCGGTGAATATTCCCCTCTTTCCAATCTTCCATATCCCCTTCATGTAGCGGGGATTGAAGTTGAACCACTTCATGACGATGGTTCCGCTGTCGTCTCCCGCCACCGCCTCGAAGAACCGTCTCCCCCCTTTGGCGGAAACCGATTCCGCGCTCCGCACCACCGCGGAAAAGACCTCGCTGCATCCCGGTCGCAACTCGGCAATCGTGCGCAGCCTCCGACGGTCTTCATAGCGGTTCGGGAGGAGGTACAGGGCATCCTCGACGGTCGTTATCCCCTTTCTCGCCAGGAGAACGGACATCTTCGGGCCGACCCCCTTGATGAAACGGATCGGTGTCTCAAGATTCTTTCGGTTGACTGCTCTCTGCAACGCGTTCCCGCATCCGGGGTCCGAAACCGATGGAGCAGGAGAAAGGACCCCTTTGCCGTCACGCACCTCAATCAGGACTTCATCACCCGCCTTCAGCCCCAGTGTCTCCAGAACATCGTCGGGCAATCTGAGCGCTCCGCCCGCGTCGACTTTGAGAACGATCATTGAAAACCCACCTTCCGGTTTCAGCACTGAATCCGAATCTTCGGGGCAGGAAACCTTCTACCCACGATAGTCCGGTAGCGCTCGCGAAGACCCGTCATGTCACAGAGCAGAAAATCGGGAAGGACGGGATCGAACAAGCGCAGGTACTCGTCCACGAACCCGGCCATCAATGCATTGTAGCGTTTCCGGGAAGAGCCGTGAGCGTAATTCCTGCCGGAAAACCGACGAATATCCCCATCGAAAGAGGGTGAAATATGGTAAAGCTCGTGAAAGATAGTGGTCAGCTTTTCCCTCAGCGGAAGATCGAAAAACCGGGGCACGAGAAAGTAGACGACATACAGCATCTCTATCCCTCCGTAGATGACGGCCGGCATGGAACAGGTGCAGGTCTTGCGGCCTCGCTTCACCTGGATGGAGCTTTCTCCACCCCGGAAGCGGAGGGGGTGTATCTTCGCGAACGTTCCGTGAATTCCATTGCCGCGAGTGGAGGCAACGCAGATCAGGACCCGTGCGGGATCGATATGGCGCAGCGCATCGACACGGCGGACAATGTCCGCCACCAGGGATTCCAGTTCACGTGTCAGATTGAGAACGCTCATGGCGTCGGCCGTTTCATCTTATGGCAGAAGAGGCAACGATTCTTGGGGGGGTGGTCCTTGGGGAAGGGGATTTTTGCAGCGTTGTGGCAGGCTTCGCACCCCTCTTCCGCTTTCACTTTGCTGCCGGTCGACCGCAAGACTTCATACATGGGGCGGTGAGTCTCGTCAAAGGGTACTCTTTTTGTCGTCTCTTCCCCGGAAATCAGAAATACAAAGGCCAGTACGGCGCCGACCAGGGTTAGGAAAAGCCAGTCTTTCGGGAAGATTTTCATCCTCTTTCCCCGAACTACCGGAGCACGGCGCAGCCGATGGCGCCATTATGCTGAGGATGCTCCGGCACGGCAACCTCACAGCCTTCATCCTCCAGCAGCCGTACCAGTGCCCCATTGCGGGCCACTCCGCCGGTCAGCACGATCCGATCCGACGGGAAACGCCGCAGCATGGGGATCACCCTTTTTACCAGGGTCTGGTTCACTCCGGCGCAGAGACGGGCAACCGGGTATCCGCGCAATATCTGGCCGATGAGTTCCGACTCTCCAAAGATACCGCAGGTTGCGTCAAGCCGTACCGGATCCTTCCAGTGGGTCGAAAGCTCGTCGAGATCCACCTCAAGGATGGCCGCCATATTCTCCAGGTAGCGGCCGCTGCTGGCCGCACACTTGTCGTTCATGACAAAATCCTGGAGGACGCTGTCACGAACAAGGGCGACCTTGGTATCCTGTCCACCCATATCCAGGAGAGTGAAATCCCTGAGGCCGGTCTGAAAAAGCGCCCCGGCCACATGGGCGCGGATCTCTGAAACGACCCTCGCCCCGGTGAGGTTGAGGGTGTTGCGTCCGTACCCGGTGGCGACAACGGACGCGACCGCAAGCTCTGACGGGGAGAACAGCCCCGATCCCGCGAGATCAAAACTGAGTTCGTCCCCCCGCATTCTGCCGAAGCGCTTGTAGAAAGAGAGGGTATCAAAGTCGTCCAGCCGCACGACCCGACCTTCCGCCACCAGGGCGAACTTTACCTTTCGGCTCCCCAGATCGATGCCTATCTTCACGCACGGCCTCCCAGCATCTCCAGGAAACTCTCGATGCGGATCCGCGATCGGGCGTCCAACGGCCCCGGTTTGTCACCTTCCAGGGTCAGGATGGGAAGGGTAAGCGTCTTTCGCACAATCATGTCTTCTATCTGGCGGAAACAGAACGACTGGACATAGTGGATCACGCCGTCCACCTTCCGCCTCTCCAACTCCCTCTGGATATCCTGCAACCTGAAAAAGATGTCGTACGGATAGGTGTAGGCCCGGTACCGCTCCACCATGTCGGAAATCCCGTACGGCATGGAAAACTGCCGTTGGGTCTCGTTGAACACGACCCGCGCCCCGTGCGATTCGATAAAGGGATACAGTCCGTCGATGATGGGAGGCACGCCGATATAGGCAAGGCGGACGGAATTCCTGAAAGGAGCCCGATGCCGCACATCCTGGAGAAACAGGTCGAGGCCCGCTTCGAAGGCGTCCGGATCTCCGTTCATGTCCGAGGAGGACACCTGAAACAGGTGATTCTCTTCTCCTGAAACGAGATTGTCTTCCCAGGTGAGGCGGTCAATCTCCCCAATCTTACGCCGTATACCCTCCAGGCGCTCTCCGACGCGCTGAACCGCATCCCATCCGACTTCGAAGCGTGCCATCATCCCCTCGATCTCGGCACGGAGCGCGTCCGGACTTCGGTCATGGGGGTAGGCAAAGGGTACGGTCGCGACGCCGTGCAGGGACAGGACCTCCATTAGGGCGCGGGTATTGCTGCAGTCCCCTTCCGTGACCGCTATGATCTCGTGGATGTCGTTCTCCAGCGCGGCAGCGTATATTCCCTTGATCCAGCTGCACACATTCCGGGGAAAGCCCTCAGCCTCGGCTGTTTCGATGAGCTCCATGCTCCTGCCGCCGGTAATGAAGACATTATTCAGATCAACCGGGATCCTGCCCGCGGCAAGAACTATTTCCAGGGGGATTGTGGTGGTAAAACCGGTTTTACGCACGGTTCCTCATTCAGTCTTGACGAAATTGAAGTACAGGAGAACACCGCCGATTACCAGACCGCCGAAAACAAACGGAAGGGTGGAAGAAAGTTGCAGTTCATCACCCGGCGGCGGAAAGGTATAACGGATAAGGACCATGAGGGCGACTACGGAGAAAAGTGTCAGGAGAACGAACTTGGAGCGCTTCACAACGGCGTAGAAGAATACTATCAGGAACCCACCGATAAGCCAGGGGTTTTCCATGGCACTCTTGAGACTGAGATTCTGCAAGAACTTAATGACATTTTCCGTCTCAAAGGGGGTCAGGGCGTCTTTCGTTTTCGTAAGTAACTCCTGCTTTTCCATAACTCCTCCTTTTTCGGTCAACGAACGTATCAATAACAAATTTTCCCATGGAATTAAAGGATAATATCATAGCGGCGCATTACGCATGCCCTTCCCTCCGCCAAATACCTTGACAAAAATGAAAGCGGCAAATTAGACTATAAAATTACGTATTCATACCAAACATAGAGAATAGCAGGGAGGCGGACTTCTCTCCTGAAAGCCGGCACAACGCTCGGCAAAGGAAAGAAAGTACTCCGTGTACCAACGAAAGAGGTCGGAAGAGACGTGTCCTGGAAGGCAATCGGCATATTCGATTCGGGTGTAGGCGGACTCACGGTCCTTAAAGAGGTCATGAAGGCCCTCCCCCAGGAAGATACCCTCTACCTGGGAGATACCGCCCGCGTTCCCTATGGGACGAAATCTCCTGAGACGGTTACCAGATACTCCATGGAGATCGCCTCATTTCTCGTGAAACGGGACATCAAACTCCTGATCGTTGCCTGTAATACGGCCTCGGCTTTCTCCCTCGAAGCACTGAAACAGCACTTCGACATCCCAATCGTCGGTGTTATCGAACCTGGTGCACATCGGGCCGCATCCACGACAAAGACCGGTAAGGTAGGCATCATCGGCACCGAAGGCACCATCAGAAGCAGCGCCTATACAAAGGCAATCAAAAGGTTCAATCCCGATATCGAGGTCATTACCCGGGCCTGCCCACTGTTCGTCCCTCTGGCGGAAGAAGGATGGACGGATAATGAGGTTGCCCGCCTCACCGCTGAACTATATCTGGGGGGACTGAAAAACGAGGGAATCGACACTCTCGTTCTCGGATGCACACACTATCCGATCCTCAAAGGGACTATCGCCCATATCATGGGAAGCGAGGTTCAACTCGTTGATTCCGCCGAGGAAACCGCTCGCACCGTTACCGCGATTCTTCGGAATTCAGGGCTGATTCGACCTGAACGGGAAAAAGGAAACCACCACTACTACGTAACCGACGTGCCCTCTGGTTTTCTCAAGGTCGGGAATCGATTCCTGGACGGCATCCTGGAAGAGGTGCACCAGGTGTCTCTTGAGAAATGAATACCCCTAGGAAGAGCTGAATATGGCAAAACGGAAAATGAGCGTCGGGGGTAAATTCCCTCTCATTGCCGCATTTCTCGCGGCAGCGGCAATTCTGGGCGCCTTGATGCTGCACAAGTACCTGGCACGGGACCCGTCACCGCCTGTTCCGGCTTACCAGAAGCCGGAGGGGAGCTTTTCAGCGTTCCTGTTCTTCGCGTCTCCCGACTCCGGCGCCCTTGTCCGGGAGGCGCGGGAAATCGGTGCCTGTCGAGACGATCTTTCAACATGTATCCGGGAAGTTCTTGAAGAGTTGGCAAACGGTCCGCTTGGAGATCTATCACCCACCATCCCGGCAAACAGCATCTTCCACTCCGTCCGGATTCATGGCGATACGGCAGTTGTAGATTTGGGGAAAGAATGTATCGAAGGCCTGCCGAAAAGCAGTTCCGCCGAGATGACAGCCGTTTACTCGATGGTGAATACAATATCGCTCAACTTCCCTTCCATCAAACAGGTACATTTCCAGGTTGACGGTGTTGGTATAAATACTTTCAATGGCCATCTTGACCTGCGCAAACCGCTGGGGCCGGATTTCAGCCTGGAACAGACACGCGGATAGCTTTGCCCGGCCCCATTGTGCCGGCGACGGCTCCTCATTTCCGCACCGGAGGACATTACCGATGAAACTCCCCTTTTTAGATGCTGTCAGGGAAAGAGTCCTTGTACTGGACGGCGCCATGGGAACCATGCTCCAGGAGCGGGGGCTGAAGGCCGGCCAATCTCCGGAAGAGCTCAACCTGGCTCTGCCCGATGTGGTGGCCGGGGTTCACCAGGCATACCTCGCATCGGGAGCCGAAATAATCGTAACAAACACCTTCGGCGGCAACCGGGAAAAACTTTCCCACTACGGCCTGGAGGGGAGACTCCGCGAAATTAACCAAGCAGGAGTGACCCTGGCTAGGAATGCGGCGGGAAAGGACGCCTACGTGGCCGCCTCCATCGGCCCGACCGGAAGGTTCGTAGAACCGGTCGGCGATCTCTCCTTTGATCGTATGGCCGCAATTTTTCGGCAACAGGCCGAAACGCTCATCGAGGCCGGCGCGGATCTCATCACTCTGGAAACATTTCTGGATATCAAGGAGATTCGGGCCGCACTCATCGCCATTCGGGAGATTTCCCCCACCATTCCCATCATCGCCATGCTGACCTTCGACGACAATGGCCGAAGCGTACTCGGCACCCCACCGGAGGCGGCCGCCATAACCCTGGAAGCGGCCGGAGCGAATATCATCGGTTCCAATTGCGGCCTCGGCATCGATGGTATATACGAAATTCTCTGTTCCATGCGCCGGGTAACCTCTCTGCCCTTGATTTCCCAGGCAAATGCGGGACTGCCGATACTGAAGGAGGGAAAGACATTCTTTCCCGGCACTCCTCGGGAGATGGTGGCTTTTCATGATCGCCTCCTTGATCTGGGCGTCAGGGTCATCGGCGGTTGTTGCGGCACCACCCCTGAACATATCCGGGCAATGCGTGATGCCTTGAACGGCAAGAACCGTCCGTTCTCAAAATCAACGGAGGAACAAGACACAACATATCTCTCCAGCCGCTCCGGATTCATCGCCATCGGCGATGGCTATCCCGCGGCAATTATCGGCGAGAGGATCAATCCCACCGGTAAAAAAGGCTTCGCTGCCGAGTTGCGGGAAGGAAAAGTATCGTACATACGGCGCGAAGCAATGGAGCAGTCCGCTGCCGGCGCAACGCTTCTCGATGTCAATGTCGGAACTCCCGGAATAGACGAGCCGGCAGTCATGGAACAGGCAGTTTTTTGCGTCACAGGCGCCGTAACGCTCCCCCTCGTCCTTGATTCTTCCAACCCCGACGCCCTGGAACGGGGACTGAAGGCGGTTGACGGCAAGGCGCTGGTGAACTCGGTCTCCGGCGAGGAAAAGAGCCTCAACCGTGTCCTGCCGTTGGTAAAGAAGTACGGCGCCGCTGTCATCGGCCTCACGCTGGACGAAAAGGGAATCCCGGCAACAGCGGAAGAGAGGGTCGCCATTGCGGCGAAAATCCTTGACGCAGCACTAAAGATTGGAATCCCCAAGGCAAACATCTTCATAGATTGTCTTGCCCTTACCGTGAGCGCCGAACAGAAGCAGGCATCGGAGACACTGAAGGCCATCCGTACGGTAAAAGCACGCCTGGGTGTGAAAACGGCGCTCGGCGTGAGCAACATATCGTTCGGCCTCCCCTGCCGCCCGCTCATTTCCTCAACATTCCTGGCCATGGCGCTGGAAGCGGGACTTGACGCGGCAATCATCAACCCGAAGGAAAGGGCGATGATGGATTCATGGCGATCCGCCATGGTTCTTCTGCAGAAGGATCCCCGTGCGTCCGCCTACATCGAGGCATATCGCGACAAACCGACCGAAGGGGCACATACGGAACAACCATCGCGCACGCAGCTCGATATCCGCGGGCTCCTGACACACGCGGTCATCGACGGCGACCGTGAAAACATTATTTCCCTCGTGGAACAGGCATTTCACGAAGGACTGACACCTCTCCAGATCAGCAACGAGGGCCTTCTCCCCGGACTTGAGGAGGTCGGCAGGCGTTTTGGAAAAAACCAGCTTTTCCTCCCCCAGGTCATGCTTTCCGCTGAGACCATGCAGGCCGCCTTTGCCCGACTGAAAGAGGAAATGAGACAGGACTCCATCGCAAGCAACGGGAAGATCCTCATGGCAACCGTTGAAGGGGACATTCATGATATCGGCAAGAATATTGTCTGTACCCTTCTGGAGAACCACGGCTTCGAGGTGATCGATCTGGGCAAGAATGTACCGGCCGAAAGGATCCTCGCTGAAGCACGGGAACGGAGGGTGGATGCGGTCGGCCTCTCCGCACTGATGACGACAACCATGGCCGAGATGGAAAACGTAATCCGGAAGCTACGGGAAGAGGGGATCAAGACCTTCACCATGGTCGGCGGAGCCGTGGTTACCCAGGAGTATGCCGACGAGATAGGCGCGGACCTCTATGCGCGGGACGCCATGGAAGCTGTTTCGAAAATAAAGAAACTGCTCGGGAAAACAGCGTGATAAGAATCACTCTTTCTCGTTTTCTCCCTTGCATCAATCAGCCCGGCATGCTACTTTTTCCAGCATTCGGAGTTCCGATACGGATGGCACGCACACGATACTTTTTGAAAGAGAAAATCTGAATGGTACCAGGATTCAACCACAACATCGTGTATAAGGGGGTCGCGTTCCATATCCAGACCGAGGACAGCGGCAGCGGTAAACCACTGATCACGACCCTCCTCTATCGAGACGGAACCATCATTGCTTCAAAGAAAACCGACTATTCAGATATCATAAAGATTGAAATGCTGGAAAAGGTCGTTGAAGATCTCATGAAGGAACAACACAAGGAGATGCTTCGACGACTGAAAGCCGGTGAATTCGACAGCCGCGCCTTTCCTTCGGCTCCCTTACCCGGCAATGAACCCGAATGCGAAGAGAAGGCCGTGACCACTTCGGAAGTTTCCCCTGATTCATCGAAGAAAGCTCTTCCGTCGGGGCTCAGTCTTGACGACATGATTCTTGAATACCTGGCCTCCGACAAGGACTGACAGGAGCGCCGGAAGCTTGAAAGGAACAGTTTTGGAGAAAGAAAAGATTGAATTTTTGGAAGAGAAGGCCCGCACCCTGCGGGTCTCAATCGTTAAGACGCTTCACAAGTCTCAATCCGGCCATACGGGGGGCTCTCTTTCGGCCATTGACATGATAACGGCCCTCTACTTCCACGTCATGCGCCATGACCCGGAGAATCCCCAGTGGGAAGAACGCGACCGTTTCATTCTGAGCAAGGGTCACGCGGCGCCTGCGCAGTATGTGGCTCTTGCCGAAGCGGGGTATTTCCCGAAAGAGGATCTCATGATGTTGCGCCGTTTGGGAAGCCATCTCCAGGGACACCCGGACAGCAAAGGCACACCGGGCGTTGAGGTCTGCACCGGTTCTCTCGGCCAGGGTCTGTCAATGGCCAACGGCATGGCTCTGGGGTTACGACTGGACAAACGAAACAGCAGGGTATACGCCCTCCTCGGAGATGGGGAACTCCAGGAAGGACAGGTATGGGAAGCTGCCATGGCGTCCGCCCATTATCGTATTGACAACCTGTGCGCGCTGGTTGACGCCAATGCACTCCAGATTGACGGTGAAGTAGAGCGGGTCATGAATGTAGGACCGATTGGTGACAAGTTTAAGGCCTTCGGCTGGAACGTCACGGAGATCGACGGTCATGATATGGAGGAAATTATCAAGGCGCTGGAATCCGCGAAACTGGTCAAGGAAAAGCCGACGGCGATCGTCGCGAGGACGGTTAAGGGAAAAGGCATCCCACGATTCGAACACAAGGCATCCTATCACGGCGTTGCCCCCAATGATGAGGAACTGAGTGAAGCCCTCCTTTGCCTGGGCTGTATCGAAGACTGAGAAAGAAAGGAGAGCATCATGAAGGCAACCAGGGATGCATACGGCGAAATACTGGCCGAGTTGGGCGCAACATACAGGGATGTCGTGGTTCTGGACGCGGATCTGTCAGGCTCGACAAAGACAGCCGTTTTCGCGAAGAAGTTTCCCGATCGTTTTTTCAACATGGGAATCGCCGAGGCCAACATGGTCGGCACAGCGGCGGGTCTGGCCGCGGCGGGAAAGATCCCGTTTGTCTCAACCTTTGCCATATTCGCCGCGGGTCGCGCGTGGGAACAGATACGCCAATCGGTGGCGTATCCAAAGGCGAATGTGAAAATCGTCCCCACTCATGGTGGGGTGACGGTCGGAGAAGACGGGGGATCCCACCAGTCGGTGGAAGACATCGCCATTATGCGGGCCATTCCCAATATGACGGTTATTGTCCCGGCCGATGCCGTGGAGACACGTGGCGCGGTCGCGGCGGCAACCGCCCACAAAGGACCTTTTTATATTCGGCTCGGACGCAACAAGGTTCCCGCTGTCTTTGAAGAAGGGCATGAATTTGTTCTCGGCAAGGGTACTGAACTCTCACCGGGAACCGACATGACCTTCATCACCACCGGAATCATGACTGCTCAGGCCCTTCGGGCAGCCGTAGCACTGGGAAAAGAGGGGATCTCGGCACGGGTTGTCCATATCGGTACAATCAAACCGCTCGATCAGGAGATTGTCGTCAAGGCAGCCCGAGAAACCGGGGCTATCGTGACAGCAGAGGAACATTCCGTAATCGGGGGACTCGGCTCAGCCGTCTCCGAACTCCTCGGGGAGACAAAACCTGTTCCAATGAAAAGGGTCGGAATCCACGATCGGTTCGGCACCTCCGGCAAAGCCGAAGAACTGATAAAGTATTTCGGTCTTACCCCGGACGATTTGGTGGAAGCAGCCCGAGAAGTCATGGAGAGGAAGCTCGGATAGGAACTCCGCATCCACGGCTTCTTTTCAACCATCAAATGATTTCCGCGACGATTAATCCTATATTCGGCAGTTGGAGTCATCCTTCGTTCACTCCGGATGCCCTTCTCCTGCTGCTCTAGGCTCATTTCGCTTCAGCCGATGAACTCACCCTGCGGGTTCGGACACCATCGGCTGTTGACGCTCCATTTCGCCAAGAGCAGCAACGAATCAGGCCGAAGTCGTTCTCTTCGGACAACTCCAACTGCCGTTTTCAGGTTAAACAAGAGGGTCGCTTAACCAGGGCGGCCCTTTTTGTATGAAACAACCCGTTTTTTCGCTCGCGTTACGGTTTACAAACCAGACATGTGCAAATTTAACGGCACAGCGAGGAGGATGTTCTGATGTATGAAAATGTGTATGAGATCGCGATGTCCGCGGAGGAGAATCCACCTTTCGAACTGCCGGGATGGATTGCATGCGCCCCCTTTGAAGAGTATCTGGGGATGCGGATTGAGGAAGCGGCCGATGGAAGAGCGGTCCTCTCCATGCCTTTTCTTGTACGACTTGCCCAAGGAAAGGGACTCATGCACGGGGGCGCCGTAACTTCTCTGGCCGATACCGCCGTAGCCATGGCGATAAAAAGCCTCCTTCCCGAAGGAAGCCACTTTGTCACCATGGAACTCTCCCTGAAATTCCACGCCCCTGTCCGAAGCGGCACTGTCCGGGCCGTGGCAATCGTAACGGAAAAAGATGAACGTACCATCGTGGGGCAGGCAGAGGTCTTCGACGAGGATGGAGTAAAAACCGCTACATTCCATTCTGTTTTTCGCGTGAAAGAAACCAGCCGACCATCCTGAAAATAAACGGAAACAGAAAGACCTGCCAGGTCTGAAAAACCCGGCAGGTCCGGCACGACACATCTCTTCACCTCAGGTACATATCCGGCAAATGTTGGGTATCACCGTATCCTTCGTGTGAACCCACTACCCTTCCGATGACTTAATTCTCGACGATTTCTATAGGATCATCGCACTTGATGGTTCCGCCACGAAGTACTTTGACAAAGATACCCTCCCGGGGCATGACACAATCACCAGCCTGGTGATAGATGGCACATCGGGTATGGCATTCCTTCCCGATCTGGGTAACCTCCGTAAGAGTCTCTCCAATGGCAAGCCTGGTACCGATGGGAAGTGACGGCAGGTCAATCCCCTCGGTCGTAATATTCTCGGCGAAATCGCCGGTAGTAACATCAAGACCTTTGTCCTGCATCTTTTTGATGCTCTCCATGGCAAGCATACTTACCTGCCTGTGCCAATCTCCGGCGTGCGCATCATCAACGATACCGTGATTTTCCCGAACGGAAACTTCACGAACAGGTTTCTTTCTCTCGCCCTTTTTCTCACTGATACAGACGGCAACTACTCTTCCAGACATAGAATAGAATTCTCCTCGTATTGTATTCAACTATCCGCCGACCTTCGACATATCGAACGGTTTATGGCTTGGATCCGTTTGTGAAATTATATGCTTTCCCGGCTTTTCAAATACTATTTTCCGTAAAGCATGCTGAAGCTTCTCAACGTTGCCTTCGCGCAACAGAGGCTTCAGGTCTATCTCAGACTCCGCGAAAAGACAGTTTTTCGCCATCCCCCGAGATGTAACCCGAATTCGGTTGCATTCAACGCAAAAATGACCGGACACGGGAGTTATTACTCCCACAGTCCCCGCTGCGCCGGGGATCTTGTAATCTCGGGAAGGACCGGCCATTTCACCGCGCACAACCGGCTGCAAGGCATATCGATCCTGGATGCGGGCCAGGATATCTTCTCCCGAAATGATGCGTGACTGCCAAATTTCTTCCCCCCGGGTCGGCATATACTCAATGAAACGAACAGCATACGGCTTTACCAGAGTCCACTCGGCAAAATCGACAATTTCTTCGTCATTAACTCCACGCATCGCTACGACATTAATTTTTATAGGAAATCCAACTTCTTCCGCCTTCCGTATTCCCGCAAGCACCTTCTCCAACTGACCACAGCGTGTAATGGATGCAAAGGTCTCCGGCCGCAACGAATCCAGGCTGATATTCAACCTCTGTACCCCGGCTTCCCTGAGTTGTAGAGCCATCTCTTCCAGCAGGGCGCCATTTGTAGTAAGAACCAGTTGACGCAGGCCGGGAATTTTCGACAGATCGGACAAAAATCGGACAATTCCATTTCTGACCAACGGTTCGCCGCCGGTCACCCGTATCTTCTCGATCCCCAACGGCACAACCGATCTGGCGAGAAGCAAAAGTTCTTCATAGCTGAGAATTTCGAGATGGTCGACCTTGGGCACTCCGTCTGCGGGCATGCAGTACATGCAGCGGAAATTACACCGATCCGTCACGGAAAGCCTAAGATAGTTTATTTTCCGTCCGTATGAATCAACGAGGGGACACATGGGAAACCTTTCAAAGGTGATCGTGTATCATGAATGACTGTAAGAAAAAATCTACCGTATGTCAATTCATCATTCTCTTCGATTATCCGATGGGCCCGGCAATGCTCCGGCTTGAGCAAATTCCATGACTCAATCGCAAATCCCCCCCAAAAAAAGCGGGCACGCTTTCCAGCGTGCCCGCATACATTGAACCAGTCAATGAAATACCTATCTGCTTCTTAGAAATTCCAGAACTCATCGATCTCCGCGTCGGAGAAATCCCATACCGCGTTATGCGGCGGAATCTCTTCTTCGAAGAATTCGGGGAGACGGTCGTCCTTGTTGTTCATACCGGCAGCGAGGTTGAATTCATGCTCTGTCTTGAGGATATACTTGCCGAATTCAACAACGCCGTTTGCATCCAGATTCGTTCCGTACCGGGCATTGATCATCTCGTAGATTGCGGTGAAGCACTCGGGGATGTCAAGGGCCGGGAAGGCGACAAAGATGCAGAGACCGCAGCTGTCTACGGCGGCGGTTGCAATCTGCAGGTTGCGAGAAAGCTCGACCTGTCCCACCTTAGACAGAGGATCGACATATCCGCCAACCTTCAGGATGTTGGTGGCGATGGTGTAACCTGCGGTGTGGTCCGCACCCATGGTGGAGGTGGCATAGGTTATGCCGATGCCTTTGACGGAACGCGGATCATAGGCAGGAATACCCTGATTCTTGACAACCGGGATTCTGGTAAGGCCATACGTGCGACCCACGGAACCAGCGCCGTTGCCGAGAATGCGGCCCAGCGGCGTTCCTTTGCGAATGTCCTCATCATAGAGCTTGTAAGAGGTCTTGCCGTCGCCCCAAGGAAGAATTCCCGCTTCCATTGCGACGCTCATTAGCACTGCACCTTCGATGGAGTCGATACCTACATCGTCCATAACCCAGTCGCACTTGGCGATGTCGTCAAGATCGGAGATATTGCATGCGCAACCGAAGCCCCAGATTGTTTCGTATTCGAAACCGGAGGTGATGTACTTGCCGTCTTTGTCGACATACATCTGAGAGCACTTTATGATACAACCTGCATGACAGCCGTGGCTCGGATTACCGCCTCGGGCAACGATCGTGTCGTGCACTGTCTCACCGCAGATGTTCTGGGGATGTTCTACTGTTCCAAAGCGGAAGTTTTTGGTGGGAAGTCCGCCGGCCTCGTTGAGGATGTTGATCAGAACGTCGGTGCCGTATGTCGGAAGACCTTGGCCGGTAACAGGGTGGTCAAGCATCGCTTTGGCGAAGATCCTTGCCTGCGTCTTGAATTTTTCCGGATCCGCGATGGTTACGCCCGGTCCGCCGGTATCATCGATAGTGATGTACTTCACCTGCTTGGCACCCATCACCGCGCCGCCGCCGCCGCGGCCGTGGCTGCGGATGTTGCCGTCAGGGTCTTTCACCGAGATATTCGCGGCTGCCATCTTGAACTCGCCTGCCGGACCGCAGATAATGATACCGATCTTCTTGCCGAGTCTTTCACTGACGGTCCTGATCAGCTCATAATTACCAATACCGTTACCGACAAATTCAGAGTCTTCTTTAATGCTGGCGCCGTCTTTGTTAATGTGGATGCTGTACCATTTATCATCTTGGGGCTTTCCTTCAATAATTACAGCCTTGATGCCAAGCCTTTCCAGATTCTGAGCAGCAGTGCCGCCGGCATTACTTTCCTTGATACCGCCGGTCAGCGGGCTTTTGAAGCCTGCGGACAAACGACCGGAGTTAGCTGCCGCCGTTGCAGTCAGAAGACCGGGGGCGAAAACCAGTTTGTTATACTTGCCAAGTGCATCACAGGTCGGGGGTACTTCCTTCGCCACAACCGTCGAAGTGAGTGCACGGCCGCCCAGCCCTGCCCACTCCGCCGGTACTTCTTCAGTGGCAGTTGTGAGGTTCGTCATGTTAATGCGGATAATCTTGTCTCCCATACATTCCTCCATTCCCATTCTTTTTCTTATTTTGAAGCTGCCCGATAACAACGTTATAAAAAACCATACCATAAGTCAAACAAAAAAATAAATTCCTGTCCGAAGACAGCAACCCAACCATATCACGCAAGTCAATGCACCATCTAAACTATTGATTATATTATTTTATTCTTGTTTTATTCTTCTTCAACCACGCATGTTATCAGCATACCAACAAAGCCTTTCGCTATATATTCTTCAATATAATGTTGTGCCATATCATGACAACTTATCATTTGTGAAAGACGCCGTTCTAAAACAGAGCAAAAATCATCGTGGAGCAGGCTTCTTTGTTCACCCGTTTACACAACGCCCACGATTCAAGAGCTTATTTTATTATCTACGCACCAGCTTTCCGGCACTTTCAGTTAACATGAGTGCTGATCAAAAAAAGGGGGAGCAGCTTAGCTACTCCCCCAATTTTACCTACTTGAACATACTTTCAATTACATTGCGTTCTTGAAGATGCCGATGACTTCGTCAAGAGTCGCGGTGCGCGGATTCATGAGCTGGCAAACGTCTTTCTTCGCGTTTTCGGCCATGACCTTGAGGTCGGCTTCTTTCACGCCGAGAACGGTGAGGTTCGGCGGGATGCCGATGGCGGCGGACAGCTTCTTGATTGCGTCAACGGCTTTCTGAGCTGCTTCCATCGGGGACAGGCCGTCAACGTTCTCGCCCATTGCCTTGGCAACGTCGGCAAGACGCTCTTTAGCGGCGATCAGGTTGAACTGCTCAACGTGCGGCAGCAGGATTGCGTTGCAAACGCCGTGCGGCAGGTTGTAGAAGCCGCCCAGCTGGTGAGCCATGGCGTGTACGTAGCCCAGACCGGCGTTGTTGAATGCCATACCGGCGAGGAACTCTGCCCATGCCATATCGTCACGAGCCTGGAGGTCGGAACCGAGGGCAACTGCGCGGGGCAGAGCTTTGGCGATCAGTTCGATGGCCTTGATGGCGCATGCGTCGGTGATCGGCTCGGCGATGGTGGAAACATACGCTTCAACTGCGTGGGTAAGAGCGTCCATACCGGTTGCCGCGGTCAGTGCGGGCGGTTTGCCGAGCATGAGGACCGGGTCAACGATACATACTTTGGCGGTTACGCGCCAGTCAACGATAGCCATCTTGACATGGGTATCGGTGTTGGTGATGATGCAGAAACGGGTCATTTCAGAAGCGGTACCCGCTGTGGTGTTGATGGCGATGTAAGGTACGAAGTCCTTGGAAGACTTGTCGAGACCTTCGAAATCACGGATGTCCATACCGGGGTTGGACATCATGAGGCCGATACCCTTGCCGCAGTCATGGGAGGAGCCGCCACCCAGAGAGATCAGGGAGTCGCAGCCGTTGTCTTTCCAAACTTTTACGCCGTCACGTACGTTAATATCGGTAGGATTGGGCTCGGCGCCAGAGTAAAGAACATAATCAACACCTTCAGCCTTCAGGTAGCCGCCGATGATGTCGGCAACGCCCAGTTTGGCCAAGCCGGCGTCGGTTACGATCAGGGCTTTTTTGAAGCCGAGGGATTTGGCTTTCGGGCCTGCTTCCTTAGAACAACCAACACCAAGAATGCTTACGGTAGGAATAAAGAAAAAGAAACTCTGTTCTGCTAATGCCATTTGTCAATCCTCCATATTTTATTTTGTACAATCAAAACACACTTGGGCATGTGCCCTTTTACTTCCACTACCCGGTACAACTTCGTTTTTTACACGTAAGACAACTACGCCTTCTCTCCTCAACCACCCCCTCTCTTGGCAAATCATGGAATCCAATAAACAAGTGTTTTACTTTCTGCAATTCCGGTGCCAGTTACCAACTGTTTTTTGGACTCAACCAATTGCCCGAATTATGGAAGAAAAGCCCTATTCGTTTATTTTTACTGGTCAAAATTGCAATCCATTTTGGAACATCACGTCTGATTATAGAGCACTGAGTGTATCCAGCAGTTGAGTTGAACTATTTAAAAAGTGTAACCGGAAACAGAAGGGTGTCAAGCCACCTTTTTTGATTCAGAACGATTTTTTCGTTTTTACAGCGAAAACAAAAAGCACACCGATATTTTAGCCGTCGTAATGGAAGAAAACGACGCCATTGCCCAGAGGAAAATGGCGTCGTCACTTGAATAGCATGCCGGTTTTGGCCGATATTTTCGTAACAAACCGTAATTTACTGTCGAACGGAATTTCTTAGGACAGAAATCGACAGAAAAGATTAGAAATGGGAATAGCTTGCGGATTGAAAAAGGCACTAGACACACCAGTGCGCCTGGATGGCGTCAAACCGCATCAACGGTGTAACCGTTTGCTGCTGTCGGAGGTAAAAAGGAAGAAGGGACTACTTAATATCGTATTCTTTAATTTTGCGATACAGGGTGTTTCGGCCGACACCAAGCTTCGCGGATACCTTCAGAATATTTCCCTTATACAGATTGAGAGCCTGAATAATCGCATCTTTTTCTATATCTTTCAGCGATTTTACTTCGGTGGTTCTTTCTTCGATTCTAACGGGGGAAGGATTGTCAAAATGCAGCAAGTTGGTGGTGAGCGTACCGTCGTCGGACAACATGTTGAGTGCTCGCTCGATGGCATTCTCAAGCTCGCGAATATTGCCGGGCCAATTGTATGCTTTCAGTTTCTGAAGGAAATCATCGGCTATCGATATATTTTTTCTGCCGAGTTTGAGGGAGAGTTTTGAGACAAAATGCTTTGCAAGATTCGGGATATCGTCCATTCTATCCCGAAGAGAGGCGATATTTATGGTTATTACGTTCAACCTATAGAAAAGGTCTTTTCTGAAGTTTCCCTTCTGGACTTCTTCTTTCAGGTCTTTATGGGTAGCAGCGATAATGCGTATATCAACTGAAATTTCTCCTGAAGATCCTATTCTTGAAATCTTCTTTTCCTGGATAACGCGCAACAGCTTTACCTGGGTATAGAGTGGAATATCGCCAATCTCATCAAGGAATATAGTTCCACCGTTTGCTAGCTCGAACTTTCCGGCTTGCCCCCCCTTCTTCGACCCGGTAAAAGAACCCTCTTCATAGCCGAACAGTTCACTCTCAATAAGCGTATCCGGCAATGCCGCGCAATTAATCGCAATAAAAGGTCTATCCTTTCGAATACTCCCATTGTGAATCGCTTGGGCGAAAAGCTCTTTACCTGTACCGCTCTCACCTGTCAGAAGAACGGTAGATGGGCTTCCGGCGGCGATGCGCGCCCATTTCTTGGCCACCAATACCGAATCGCTTTCGCCGATAATATCATCAAAAACGTACTTTGCCGAAAGAGATCCGGATCGTCTTCCGGCGAGCTTTTCCCTGCATTCCTTGAGTATCGCAAGAACTCCGATGGTACGTCCCGTATCATCACGTAAAGGCGAAACGGACTGAGTTACTTTTTTTCCCGTCTCCTCAATATACAACTCGTGATCTTTATATTCCACGCCGGTGGACAACACCTGGAGGATTGAGGCGGGCTTCTTTACCACCGAAGCCACAGGCTTGCCGATTGAGATTCTCGAATCCAAGCCGAGAATCTTTGCGGCATAGGAATTTAACTGGGTGACAATTCCGTTGGTATCGACGGAAATAATTCCATCGGACATGGTTTCAAGAAGCGTACTAGAAAACTTATAGGCAACATAGAGTTTACTGGTCGTTTTATGCAGGCGAAGTTGATTTTCTATCGTGCTGACCGCTGCTACTACCAAGCTCAGCGTATGGGGGTTAAAAGACTTGTAATCTCCGGCAATATCGAGGATTCCGACCATCTGTCCTTCAGGATCGAAAATAGGAGCAGCCGAACAGGTTAGAAAATGGTTGGCTTGACAGAAATGCTCTCTTGCAAAAATCTGGATAGGTTTCTTCTCGAAGATAGCCGTGCCGATTGCATTCGTCCCTTTTTCCGGCTCACTCCAGTTTCCACCCGGGCACAACTGGATTTGCTTTGTCCTCTTTATTATCTCCGGATCTCCAATTGCCTCAAGGATAACCCCCTCCCTATCGGCAAGAACAACTTGAAACCCGGAACCCTTAATAAAGCCATACAGATTATGAATAAATGGACGTGCTATTTTAATCAGATGCTGGGATTCATGGATTTTTTCCTTGAGCTCCAGCCCTTTAATGTCCTGGCATCCATCTCCATACGGATCAACCTTGAAATTCCTGCATCGCTGCCAGGAATGAGCCACCTCCGGACGCAACTTATGAACATCCAGCACATCATTGGCAATATATCGATTCCACGCCTCTTCGATTAAATGGATGACCTGAGCTGTCATGTGCGCTACTCCTTACGGTCCATCAGTCTCGAGAGAACTGAATGCTCATGGGATGCGAACAGCTAAACTCTTCAGCGGCAAAATTTAGCGGGAATAAACAATGCGGAAAATTCTCGACGCACGTGAAGCTATCGAAATGCTTAGTGTATACACTACTCAACAGGGAAAATCCATATATTTTTTTGAAGGATGTATCCGGATTTTCCGGAAGCCCCCATGATAATGGGCGCAAGAGAAGGAGGTCAGAGAGTGGGAGGAAATGAGGTCATCACAATAAATTGAAATCGGGAAGAACCCTGAATTCAGATCAACGGGGCTCTTCCCGATATAACACGTTTAGAACAAAAAGATCGGAAGAAATCAGCTAGCAACGTACGTCCGGCACAAAACCACCTCCAAAGGAAACGGAACAACAGGACTGCTGCCTTGAACGAAAAAAGCCGCCGGCCTACAGCTCATTAAGAATACTGGTTCTCTTCATCTTATATTCATCTTCGGTAATCATCTTTTTGTTTCTCAGCTCATCCAGCATCTTAAGTCGTTCTTCGACGGTTTTCGGATGAGGAGGCATTGTCGGTGTCTCCTTCTCACCCATTGCCGCCCGAGCAGTCATGGCAGCGAGGTCAATCACCAGCCAGTCGGTTCTTTGCCCGTCCGGCCCCATATAAAACTCCTGATAGGGATACCCAAGGAGCTTCCACTCATGTTTCGCCGGCACAGTGCGGGAGCCAGGAGCCAGCGGATAGATGCGGCGGTCGACGTTTGCCCAGTATTTTCCGTGGATTTCTCCAAAGATGAGATTGAGCTTGCCATCGCGATAAAACACTCTGGCCGCGGTATACATCTGCTCCTTTGCAAGCCCGTATACCGCAAGGTAATCACCGACAACGGCAAAAACCACGTCTTCATCGGGGCCGGCCTTCTCCAGGGCATTGCTGAGATATCTCTCAAGAACATCGAGCTCCGGCTTCTCGAATACCGGCGACGACTTGTCTTTGTTAGGAAGAACGAATTCAAGTGACCCAAGAGCAGTGCGCAACTGACCCGGTTCAAGCAGGACAGGATGCTCATTAGGCGGAATCTTCACGCCCTTCGGTCCGTCCTGCTTGACGAGCCGCACGTATTGTTCCCGCGACCTGAAAAACTCTTTTGAATCGGTACCGGCGGTAATCGACTTGATCGTGGAGCACCCCACGACTCCCATAAAGACTACAATCAATGTCATCAGCCTCAAGAGCAGAGAAGCTGGTACGGGTAATGGAAAAGAAACAAGTCTCATAGCGTGCTCCTTGTCAAGTAGTGTCCTGTTTTGTTCGAACGGCGGATCAGCCGTCCTGAGGAGGGAAACGAAGACGTCCAAGGGTAATTGCGCAGGCCGGACGCCGTTTGCCCTGTATAGCACTAGAAAGCGGGGGAAGTCAAAGAAAATGAGTCTCTTCAGCCTCCCCGTACAGGAGGAATATGAAACAAACCGGAAAAGGCGCAGAAAAAAACAGGGGCCTTTTTCAGGCCCCTGCCGGTCCATCAACAGATTGAGAGTATCTTCTTCTTACCAGGTGAAAATGGTTCCGAGAGATACGATGTTCTGGGTCTGACGCGAGCTGTCATAGTACTGATCCATGGCCCAGGTGTACTCGCCCACCAGCAGAAGGGACTTGGTGAGGTTGTAATATACGCCGCCGGTAACAGCCTGCTTAGACTTGACGCCGTCAAAACCGACGGTCGCGTTATCCGCTTCCGTCCTGTCGGCATAGTTGATACCGTACTGTGCGCCAATCTTAGCTTTGCCGATCGTGTACGTCACGTGGGTGAGGCCACCGAAGGTAACGCGCTCTTTGTTTGCGCCGTCAAGGGCGGCAGCATCATCCTGGGTGAGTCCCATACCGATGCCCTGGCCGCCGAAGCCGGAGAGCAGGAATTCCACCGGGCCGAACCATGCCTGGAGGCCGCCTGCGCCACCGAGGGAGCAAACCTTGTGACCGGAACCGTTAAACTTTGCCTGCTGATACAGGCCGGCAAGCCAGCTGTTCAGCTTCCATGATCCGAAGTCCTTGGCATAGGAAAGCTCCGTCTCGAAACGGGGTTGGTTAATCGTTGTTGCTCCATCAATCTGGCTCGGATCAGCGATGGCAAAAGCCACTTTGAATCCTTGCATATCCGGGGTGGTGTACCGGAACTGGGGACCAAATGAGGTATAGGTGTAGCCGTAGCCGATGTGACCGAGGTCCACACCACCGCCAGTCATGTTGAGGGGCACACCGTTACCCATAAGGGTCATGTCGGTAAGGATGTTCTTGCCTTCATACAGGTTCAGCGCACGGCCGATGAGGAACTGACCGAATTTACCGTCAGCGGTGAAAAATACTTCGCGAATATCGACGGAGGTTCCCTGATCAATCGGGGAACCCGGTCCGAGGCCGGTCCTGGTACCGTTGTTCTGGATCTGGGGATACAGACCTAAGCGAGCAGCATAGTCAACACCGTTAATGGTCGGCGATTTCACGTTGAAACCGAAAATGCTCGGAAGGAGACCGGTACGGATGCGGAATGACTGCAGTTCACTGTACGGAGACGCTGCTTTTATCGTACCGTCTCTGTACTGCAACTGGTCCTTCGCATCGTACACCATGAACACGTTGATCATACCGTCAACACTGAACTGCCAGCCGTTCTCGCCGCCGACCACGAAGCCCGCATGCGCGGGAGTTGTCGCCGTCAGAGCCAGGGCGGCACACCCCATCAATCCCAGAATTGCACTACTGAAACTAAATCTCTTCATCCTTTTCCTCCTTCTCATGGTAATTAATAAATAGGTCGCTCACTTTGAACTTCTTTCTCGGATACTCACGGGAAAGCAGCTCGCCGGGAGACTTACAAAACACAACAGAATAACAACCTCAGAGTCTTTCCAACACAAACAGGACAGTTTCCGGCGACGACGAATCCCATTCCCCCTCAACAATCACAGACACCATCAAAAGGCCGTCACCCCCTTGTGTCGCCCGGGTTTCCAAAAATACCGCGTTCCTCCGGGCAGTTACATATGGGAAAGACTCCTTCCGGCCATTGAATCAACGGCCGAACTGCCTCGCACCTCCTTCCTGTGGATGGGATAAAACCAAAACATCGTTTGGTAAAAGCAAGTTACATGCCACAAAAAAACTCTGTTTTTCCAACAACACAGGCAATCGTGGCCTCGGCATATGTGTTCTATTTAGGAACTCGCTTGAACATTATCCACAAATTTCATTTCTTTGCAAGAAGACAAACAAAGTTTGAAGAATAATGATAGAGAAACACGAAGTCCTATAATAGAACAGTTGCAGGCGAAGCACTGCCGACAAGCGACTTGTTTTCAAAAAGAGTATCGATGCAAAAACGAAACAACCGGTGACAAGAGAAACCAGGCGTGGAAGCACGGAACCGCACCCTGCTCCGCCAAAGAAACCAAACTTCCGGAAACTGCTCATGATACCCTGTCCATCACCATTGCACGAAAGGAGGTATTCCGCTGAAAACAAAAAAAGGACCACCTTTCAGCAAGGCAGTCCTTTTTTGTTTTTTTGGCGTCCCCTGGGGGATTCGAACCCCCGTCGCCGCCGTGAAAGGGCGGTGTCCTGGGCCGGGCTAGACGAAGGGGACATGGTGAGCCGCGTTGGGGTCGAACCAACGACCACCTGATTAAAAGTCAGGTGCTCTACCGACTGAGCTAGCGGCTCAAACAATCGAGACGTGTTTTATAGTATATCATCGGTTTCTCGTCAAGCTCTTTTTTCTATATTCTGAAAATTTTTTCGACTACAAAAACGGGTTCCGCAATACAATGGTTTCGTCCCTTCGTGCGCCAACCGACACTAGAATGATGGGACAACCAATCAGTTCTTCAAGCTTCCCGATGTACTTCCGGGCATTTTCCGGCAGGTCTTCGAACTTTTTGACGGAACTGATATCCGAACACCAGCCGGGAAAATCTTCGTAGATCGGTCGGCACTTGGAGAAGACTTCCATGGAGGAAGGAACCTCATCGAGAATACTGTCTCCATATGAGTATCCGGTGCAGATTTTTATGGTCTCAAAACCGCTCAGCACGTCAAGCTTCGTGAGGGCAATGCCTGTCAGACCGTTAATCCGCACAGCGTACCGTCCAACAAGCGCATCGAACCATCCACAGCGACGGGGGCGCCCCGTGGTGGAACCGAACTCTCCGCCTGCCTGCCGAATCTCTTCGCCAACTTCGTCATCCAATTCCGTGGGAAACGGGCCACTGCCCACACGAGTCACATACGCCTTCGAAATACCGATGATCTCATGAATATCCCCGGGTCCGGCCCCGCTTCCAGTACATGCGCCGCCCGCACAGGTGGAGGAAGATGTCACGAAGGGATAGGTGCCGAAGTCTATGTCCAGCATGGTACCCTGCGCTCCTTCGAAAAGGATCTTCTTATCCGCGAGAATATCGCGATGGAGAATCAACGAAGTATCGGCAGCGTACGGACGAAGAATTTCCGCATAAGCGCAGTACTTTTCAAAGACTTCATCAAAAAGAACGGGCGACTCGCCGAAAAGCTTCTCCAGGAGGAAATTCTTCTCTTCCAGGAATATACGGAGCTTGCGGGCGAAAATATCCTCGTCGAGAAGGTCCATGAGCCGGATACCTCGACGCCCTATTTTGTCCTCGTAGCAGGGTCCGATGCCCCTGCCGGTGGTTCCTATCCTGCCCGCCCCGCTCTTCTTCTCACGGGCGAGATCGATCCTCTTGTGATAGGGCATTATGACGTGAAGGGACTCACTCAACTTGAGGCATTCGTCGTCAACCAAGCGGCCATTGGCCTTCAGCTTGGAAACTTCGGCGAGAAAGACCTCCGGGTCAAGCACCACGCCGTTGCCGATAATGCACTTTTTCCCCGGATGGAGGATACCTGACGGGATTAGGTGAAGGACAACCTTTTCGTCACCGACAACCAGGGTATGGCCGGCGTTGTTGCCCCCCTGAAACCGGATCACGTCGTCGGCGTACTCGGTGAAGATATCAACGACTTTCCCTTTTCCCTCATCGCCCCACTGGGCGCCCACAACTACTACGTTTGCCATTCCTAGTCTCCCTACACGAGTCCGAAGGACAGGGGAAAATCCTTCCGATACAGGTCATTTTTCTTTACCGTAATCCCCTTTTTGTCCGCGACCCTCACGACATATACCTCGTCTTCCGAACAGCCTTGCCGGCCGATGACGATCATATGAAGAATATTCATCTTTTCTGCATATTTCAGGGAATCCGCCACGTCGCGCCTGATAATATCCCGCGCGGCCGTGAACCCTTTTTTCCGCAGACGCTTCGCAATCTCCAGGGCTTCGCTGCGTTCTTCCTTCAGGTTGACAATCAGGAAATCCCCGGTCTTGCTTGCCTCCACATCAGGACGCTTCTCAGCGGCTTGCAACAATGCCATGAGATTGCAGGCAAATCCGGTGGCAGGCGCCGGGAATCCATACCGGGCAGTGAGGTTATCGTATCGCCCTCCGCTGCACACCGGTTCTCCCACGCCCCCCACGAAACCCTCCAGGGTAACGCCCGTATAGTAGTCCAGTCCGCGAATTTCTCCCAGATCGATGGTCAGAAACTCTCCCACACCGTATATGTCCAGGATATCAATGACGTGCGAAATATTGTCCAGCGCCCGCTTCGAACGGTCGTTCGCGACAATGCGGTCTGCCTCCGCAAGCACCTCCCGACCGCCGAACAGACGCGGCACTGCAGCCATTTCTTCCTTCACGGCATCGCTGACCGGTTCATTCTCCAGGATCTCCCGAAGAGCGGAGGCATCCTTCTTGCCGATGGCGGCACGCAGCAGATCGCGGGAGCCGGGAGAAAATTCCGCTGAATCCATAATCCCGCGGAAGAATTCAACTTGGCCGACAGCTATCCTGAATCCTTCAAACCCTATGCTCTTCAGTATCTCAACCGCCATGGCCGCCATTTCCGCATCGGCCTCGGGCGAGACGAGCCCTATCAACTCCACGCCCGCCTGAAAGATTTCCCGGCTTCGCCCCGACTGGCTCTCCGCATGACGAAGAATTCTTCCGCTGTAATAGAGGCGATGCGGCAATGGATAGCCCTTCATCCTCGTGGCGACAATCCTGGCGACCTGGGGAGTAATGTCCGGCGGAATGACCAACAGCCTGCCGGTCTGGCGGTCATCAAAACGGAACACCTTTTCCATGAGGCCCTCCCCCATGGAAAGCGCCATCACATCGTGGAATTCGAGAAGAGGAGTAATCAGTCTCCTGAATCCCCACAGCTCGAAGATCCTGAGGATCTTTTCCCTGATATAGCCGAACTTGGCGGCTTTCTCGGGGAGAAAATCAGTAACCCCCTTTGGCAAGGGGGCCTCGATGTTCCTGGGAGCTGTCACGTTTCGATTCTCTCCGGCGCGCAGGCAAGGTAGTGATACGAAGATCCGCCGGAATATCGCATAGTCCGGCCCGTTTCAAAGACAGAAGAATCTACCAGTATCGGCAACCCCTGTCAACGATATTATCGATTGCACAGCGGACGGTATTCCCGTCACGGAAAGGGAACAGCAGACGAAAAAAGCCTTCTCTGGGGGGGGCAGGGGGGAACCATGCATGGTGAGAGGAACAGGACGCACTATTCAACGCGGTCGGTCCTTGGACCGAGCGGGGTCGGGGGATGCATACACGATATCGAGCACATTGCGGACAAAGCTTTCGTCGGACAGCCCCTCGGACGCTTCAGGAGGGAAGGGTACCCGAGACCTGAAATAGTCCGCAAGCTCCGCGAAAAATACGCACCGCGCCTCCGGCGCCATTTCATCCCTGCGAAGGACGGCTCGCAGCGCTATGGATGCCTCTTCACCGGATACTGTCCTGCGCAGCTGCAAGCCCTGCCTGCGGTACTGACGCAGGGAGTTGTACTTATGATTGGAGAGACTTTCCAGGTTCGGCGGAGCCACGGCAGGCGTCCTGACAACGATGGTACCGGCCGCGATATCGCCCAGTCGCTGGCTTCTCCCGCTGAGAAAGCAGACCGCTCCTCCGAGCAGGTAGAGTACGGGAAACATGTCGAGCGTCCGCACCAGGTTGCGGATCACAACCTGCCCGAACTGCAAATGGAGGCACTGTCCGTCCATGACCCGCAGGCGAAACAGCCTTTTTCCGAGGGTCTGGCCGCGCCAGAACCACTCGAAGGATATCCCGTATCCCACGGAAAGCAGAAAACCTCCCACAATGAAGAGTGCTTTGGCAAAGTCAAGACTGATAATCGCGAAGAAGTGTAGGACGGTAGAAAGCACGGAGGTGGCGCATGCAATGCAGGCGGCGTCGACCAGCATCGCCAGAAACCGGACGAACGGGCCGGCAAGCAGCAGGGAAAAACCGATTCCTTCCGGGGTCCGGATACGGAGAGAGGGAACCCTTTCGTTAGACATTCCGGCCTCCGGGAGTCTTTTGCGCCGCGGCTCCGCCCAGGGCGAGAAAGAGTGTCAGCGCAGCCAGCTCAGCAATGCCGAAACCGATCTTAAGGGAATAGGGAAGGACCGGCTCATGGTATTGGGAGAAAAGCGCCTCCACGAGTCCGGCCCAAACCAGCAGCAGCGCGACACCCCCCATGAGGGTCGCCAGGTCGGTCCAGACGAGACGGAACCTCTCTCCAAGGGGAAGTCCGTCGGACCTGCCCAGCAGTGCGCCGGCAAGAACGAAGCCGCCCTGACCGGCGATAAGGATAGCTGGAATTTCAATGACGCCGTGGGGAAGGAGCCAGCCGAAAAGAAAGGCAACCTTGCCGGCCGCGAAATAATCGAACACTACCGCGCCAAGGATCACGCCGTTATAGAAAAGAAAGATGAGCGTCCCGATGCCGAAGGTGAGCCCGAGGGCCAGGCACGAGATTGCAACTCGGGTATTGTGAGTCATGAGATATCCGGAAAAGGTCAGCTTTCCCCGGGCAAGGTTTTCGTTCACCATCCTCTCTTCCCGGGCCACCCTTTCCGCGGGGCTCCCGAGGAGGTGCTCGAAAGGAAGAAGGATCTCCTTGTCCGCACGATCCATGTGGAGGGTAACGGCTCCGAACACACCCCCGAGAAGCGTCACAGCCGCTGCCAGTGCAAATGCCCGGATATGGCGACGAAAGGTGGAGGGAAAGGTTCTGAAAAACCACGCGGAAGGCGAGAAGCCTCCTCTGAGCCGACGCGGCTCGTGAACCTCGCTGAACCCCCGGGCCACCAATGAATCAAGGTATGAGCGAAGCTCCGGGTCGGCGGCGAAACTCCCTATCCGCGCAAGATCGCTGGATGTACGCTGGTACAGGTAATGGAAACGCCTCACCCCGGCGCTGTCCATACGAAACGCTACATCGCGGTCCATCCTGTCCAGGACGGCCTCAAGCTCCTTCCAGCAGGAGGTTTCCTCGGCTATGAAGCGATCCATGTCCGCTATCACAGTATTTGCCTCCGCTTGACGTTCAGGTATCGTGTCACAAGGCTTGCGCAGAACCTTTCCCGGTCCGACAGGGACATATCAACACCCCGGAGCTTCAGGTTCTCCCGTATCTGGCGAAGACCGTGCCAGACGAAATGCCCGCCGAGCAGCCGGTAGAGGTCATCGGGCGTATTCGTCACGTCATCGGAGAACAATGGCGAAGCAGCGGAGGGCTGTATCGCATGCACCAGAACCAGGTGGCGACGGCTCAGAACAGGCACCGAGCGGATAAAACTCTCGGCAAGGGCCGGCTCGTCGAGGCTCGTCAGGAACAGGAGAAGCGCCCTGCGCCGGAGCCGGGTTGCAAGAAACGAGGCGGTTTCCTGGAAGTTGGGCGTGACCGGTGCCGTCTGCACCGTTGACAGGACCTCGCGGCAGACGCCGAAATGGTCAATGCCGCTCTTTGCCCGAATAAAGGCGAGCGGCTGATCGCTGAATGACATGACACCGAAGAGATCCCCCTGCCGCCGGGCTATGGTGGCCAGGAGGAGACTCGCGGAAAGGTAGGCGTCAAGGAAGGAGTCCCGCGGACCACCCTCCCGCCCATGATCGGTCCACCGCGCGCTCAGCCGCGAAGCGTCGATGATGCAGTAGACTTCCTGGGTTCGCTCGATGCGGAATTCCTTGGTTACGGGATGACCTCGCCTGGCAGTGGCTTTCCAGTGGATATCGCCCTGGCTGTCTCCCGGCAGGTAGTTTCGCAGCTTTTCGAATTCACGCCCCTGCCCTATCTGCCGGTGCGGCCGGATCCGCATATCGTTGCGGTGAGCCAGCAGCGCGGAGAGTTTTTTCCGCTCTTCCTGAAGCCCCGGATAGACATGGACCGCCGTTCCGACGGCCATCGCCGCCTGTCCGAACCAGAGACCGAGCGGGGAAGGCATCCGGACACGGCATCGTTCGATGGCGTGCACGCCCTGCCGGAAGCCGGTAAGCGGCCATGAAACATCAAGCCCGCCCCCTCCTCCCGGAAGGAGAACAGAGGTGGTTTTCACGGGAGAGTCAACACCGTGGGGCACTACGATTCCCATCAGGAATGACAGAGGGCGACCCTTTGTGTCCGCTATGCGGATTTCCAGGGCGCCCTCACGGCTTCGGGCCAGATTGAGGCGCTCCGGAAACGAAATGGAGATCCCCTTCATCCCCTGAACCACCGCGACGGCGTCCGCGGCGGCAACACAGCAGAAGAGGAACAGCGCCCCGGTGAAAAGCTCCACCCCCATCGGAACGAAGACAGACGCAAGGGACGCCGGAACAACCGTCAGGGCAAAAGCCAGAAGCATTCTCTCGGAGGGAATGGTCACCGGGGCACCGGGATCTCGCGAAGGATCGAGTCGATGACCTCCACAGCGGTAACCCCCTCGATTTCGAAATCGGGCTGGATGATGAGACGATGCTCCAGCACCGGCACGGCCATCCGCCGCACGTCGTCCGGGGTCACAAAATCACGGCCCGACACGGCGGCGCAGGCTCTGACGGCAAGGACAAGGGCCTGGGCGGCCCGGGGTCCGGCGCCGAGCTGCACGGCATGATGGGTACGGGTTGCCCGCACCACGTCGAGCACGTAGCCGGCCACCTCATCGCGGACCGTCAGGCTCCTGAGGAGATCCCTGCAGCGCAGCGCTTCATCGGCGCTGACCACGCACTCCACCCGGTTGGCGGCAAGCAGTTCCTCGGGAGCGTCTGCGCCGAGAGTGCGCGTAACAAGGGAAAATTCCTCTTCCCTATCCAGCTCTTCCATGGTGATCTTGAGAAGAAAACGGTCCTTTTGCGCTTCGGGGAGAGGATAGGTACCCTCGAACTCAACGGGGTTCTGGGTAGCGAACACGGTGAAACCCGCCGGGAGCCGGTAGGTCTTGCGATCGATGGTCACTGTCTTTTCCTGCATGGCCTGGAGCAGCGCCGACTGGGTCTTTGCCGGTGCGCGGTTGATCTCGTCCGCCAGGAGGAAGCCGCAGAAAACCGGTCCCGGGCTCAGCACGAACTCATTCGTCTTCATATTAAAGATAGTGGCTCCGGTGATATCGGCAGGCATCAGGTCCGGCGTGAACTGGATACGGGAGAATACGCCTCCCAGGGTCTTTGCCAGGGCCCTAACCAGCAGGGTCTTGCCCACGCCGGGCACACCCTCCACCAGGGCATGGCCGCCTGCCAGCACCGTTACCAGCGCCTTGTCGATTACGTCACGCTGGCCGATAATGACCGTGCCTACCTGTTCCCTGATTTTCTCGATGACCTCCAGCAGTCGGGACAGTTCATTGCTCATTTTCATTTCCTCTCCGCGAGTATTCGCGCCATTCTCCGATATCCCGCCGCCAGATCCCTTCTGGCGGGAGGTTTTGCCATCTCCTGATCCACAATCGCCCGCAGCCGTTCCCGCGTGCCGTTATCTTCGCGGTATTCCCGCGAAAAGGATTTCATCCACTCCCGGAAACAGACATCCAGGATGTCCGCCGTGGGGATGTTCCGGCGCAGCAGGCTGATCAACCCGCCCACGGCATCCTTGTCCGTCGTTATCCCGCCGTCTCCGGAGGTCTCGGCAGCCACGGACGGAACAATCGGAACGGAATTCTTCCAGAGATAGAGGACTGCGAGCAGAAAAAGCGCCGCCAGAAAATATGTCAGCCGGTATTTCTCCACGAGCGACATGATCCCGGGATTTTCCGAGACCCCCAGATGCGTTTCGTCGAACACCGCACTCCTGTTTGCTCCCAGGAGCCGGAGGAGCAGCACGGGATACCGCCGGTCCCTCATTGCCCCGTTGAGCGTCGGATACGATTCCGAGAGGAAGACAATGCTCCCCTTGCCCATCCGTCGTTCAATGAGCACCGCATCCCCACCGATGGAGTATACCGTCTTCCAGAAACTGCCGTCAGGCCTGAAAGAGAGGCTCGAACGCACGGGAAGGGCTTCGGGAAGGTCCTTCTCCCCCGGCGCCGGCACGGCGATCCCGCCGCTATTCCGAAAACCCTTTTCCGGCGGGGTGTCGTTGAGGATCACGTTCCACCTCCAGGCCAGACACCAGCACGGAGCGTTCCCTCCCTGATTTCCGGTTTGGGCGTCGGGTTTCTTCTTGCCCCCTGCGCCCTTCTTTTTCTCCTCTGTTCCTTCACCTTTATCCCAGGAAAGGGGTGCGAAGGCGAAAACCAGACGGTTCCCCTTTCGTGCAAGCAGCTCCAGGGATTCGATATCCTTTTTTGATATGGCGCGCATCGCTCCGGCCTTGACGCCCAGGAAAAAGAACGTTGACCCCTTTTCATGGAGGAGACGAGACGGATCCAGAAAATTGCGTCGGACCTTCATTCCGGCCAGGCGATCGAGTGCCAGATAGAAGGCCTTGGTCCCACCGGGGTCGCTTCTGAACGACGAATATGGCGGATAGGCGTCCCCCCTTTCGAATCGCTCGTTGAGGATGGCGTACACCCCGAACCCGAATGCGCAGACCATGAGTACCAGGAGAACCCCGAAAATTTTTCCTTTACCGCTCATGGGACGCCATCCTCAGCATGTTACTCCGGAATGTTTCCACCAAGGTGTCGTCCACGGCGTGCTTGCCGTACCAGACCCGCTGGAACAGAAAGACATTCGCGCTGAACGCTTCCAGCAGGGTAATCCTGGAGTGCGCCCTTCTCCGCAACTCCCGTTCATAGTCCCGATCCGATTTTGCCTTGTCCACCGAGAGAAGCCCCGCTTCCGCCAGGTGGGCGATGGAGGCGAAATAGAGGGCGCGAATTGCAAGACGCGACTCGCCGGCGGCAAGGAGTTCTCCTGCCAGGCGGTGCCAGCGGTCCCCGGAAAGCTCTCCGGGCGTGACGTCCTCGTCCCGGATATCCGTTTCGGAAACGGAAACCGACGCCGGCGCCGGAACGGCAACCCTGCGTCGGTTTCGAATACGGCGCCACAGCATGACCCCGCAGATGCACAACAGCACCGTCAGGAATCCGTACATGAGCGCCGGTACCGTCCAGAAACCGGTACCACCTCCACCATCGGACGACATTCCCTTCCTTGACTTCCTGAGCAGGTGTTCCGCCAGCCAGTCGAAAAATCTCCCTATCCACTGTCCCACCTGATTCGCCCAGCCTTTCACGGTCGAGAAAACCGGGTCCAGAAATCCGGGGATCCGCTGTTTTTCCCGAGGGGATTTTTCGAGAGACGGCCAGGAGAATTCCGGCCTTTTCAGCACATCGTTGATTGCCCTGTCCAGGTCCCGCGCCTCGGCCGAACGGGAGGCCGGACCGTTGATGGTTTGCTCCGCTGCAGGAGTCGAAGCCGCCGCGGGAAAGGCCGCCGGCGCCAGGAGCAACGACGCTGCCAGGAGAGCGGCGGCCGTCTTTCCCGCCGGGCGGCGCAGCGCCCGCAACTCGGCGAGGAGATCGGCCCCTGTCTCTAGGCATTCGCCGTAATAGCAGCGGAGCACATACGCGGCCTTTACGAAGGGGTCGACACAGAGGAACGTGAGGGCCGCCAGGAAAGCAAGAAAGGACGTATTGAACAGGAAGTGGTGGCTTCTGGAGAAAACCGTTTCGATCCCCAGCAGTTTCTTGATCAAGAGGGGGATGAGAAACGCAGCGGCAAAGAGGTTTACGAAGACAATCAGGGAGAGGACCAGGGCAAAGAGGATCACGAGCAGATTCTGGCCCGGGAAGAGCAGCGACTGGCGATACGCCCGTCTGACAACGGTTCTCACGTCCCCTTCCGCGCCCAGCACGGTGACGTTCTGGAAAAAGGCGTAACACCAGCCGAACGGAACCGTCAGGAGCAGGGCGACCGGCACAAGGAGAAGACTCCAGGGCTGGAGAACCGCCTGGACCGCCGCCGGCCCGCATGGGGAGATGAATTCCTTCCGCACGTTCCGGGCTCCCGCCAGGAGCCTGTGGGAGTACACGGACTGCCAGTATTTCATCCAGAGGTAGAGAAGAGTGAGTGCGAGAGACTCGGGAACAAGGTTGGCAAACCCGTCAACGCCGGTACTTTGGCTGAAGAAGAAAAGGAAATAGAATACAAAGGGCAGGGTTCCAATCCCGTAACAGAAAAGGTCCGCGGCCGACGCCCCGCGCACGAGACCCGCGGCCTCCTCCAGGATTTCAACGGCCCCCTTGCCTTTCTGCCTGTATACGGTATGGGACGTGCGAACGGTTGTCATGGCTTGTCAAGAAAGAGGCCGGCAAGGTCGTCCGGACCGAAGTGGGAAGGAACGTGAACAAGGACCCTGCCCAGGGAATAGAATGCGAACCAGAGAACGATCACCCCGACGGCGACCCGGAACAGCGTCACAACCACCGAAAGCGGACGCATTCCCCTCCTGCGTTCAGAGGTCGGCTTGAGGCAGAAGGCGCATATCATCCTTCCATGATGCTCGGTAATGCACTCCCGGCAATAAAACCGCCCGCATAAAACGCACCGAGCAACCGCTTCCCGGTCAGGGTGGTTGTGGCAGCGGGTATCGACGATGCGGCTCATGGGACGGCATCCTTCGTCGTGATGACACCGTTTCTCCGTCCCGCGTCATCGACGGCCCCCTTGCCCCGCAGGCATGTAATAAGGCCCAGTGCGCCGACGATTGCGCTACAGGCGGAAAAGAAGACCATGCAGATCGGGAAGAAAGGATTGGCGGTGATTGTGGACACAATCCCTTTCATGTCCATGGCGGGGTTTGCTTTTTCCACGGTCTTCATGGCACTGAGAAAGATTCCCACGTAGTATCCGAAGGGAATGGCGCACGCCATCGCCAGAAGAGCCCCCCACACAAGCCTTCGCGCCGGGAGGGGAAACGGATGGGAATACTGCTGTACGACAGCCGTCACCAGACAGACGAGCAGCCCCAGCGTCAGGAGCCCGTACGCAAAGAGAAAGGGTGTACCGTGATATTCAAGGATTGTTACACCAAGAAACGCATGGACGATGAGCAGGGAAAAGGCCGCGTAATGTGCGCTTCCCCGGTAGGAGGAAGCGGCACCGGCCGAGGACATCGGCGCGGCGGGGCGGGAAGTCGCGGCGACGGGCATGGGAACGGGTTCGTCCGACGGCGGCGGCGATGGTAGGATGACGGCATCATCAGGAACCGTTGTGCCCTGACGCTCCTCGATCAAGGGTCGCAGTCGATCCAGGACTTTCCGGACCGTCCTGATTCTTCCCAGGGTCGGCAGTTCGTGGATACCGAGGGGCATAAGGATATGACACCGGCAGGTGGGTCCCCGAAGGGTATTGACAAGGAGCCCGACGAGCAGCAGGAATGCAAGGATTGTCATGGTGACCGACCAGGACGTCGTTCCATCCCCGAACGAGGAGAAGAAGGCAAGAAGCGAGACTCCGAGCATCATACCCAGAATGACGTTCCACATCCGCCCCCGGTTCGTGCGACGGGCGACCACCGCCTTGATATCCTTGAAATAGAAGCGGGTATAGGATTCCGAATAGCCGTTGGAACTCACCGAAAGCAGATGGTCGTCCCCCATCCAGAGGGTGCTCCAATGGCCGATGCCTCTCTTCTTGCCGGGAAGACGACGATATGTCATACCGGGCCGCCTACGCATGCCGTGCCATCTCCATGAACACGAATCCCCACCCTGCCAGCTGAAGCAGGGAAATCAGGATCGCAAGGACAAAGCGTATCCTGGTCCTGGGCAGAATACTGCCCGGCCTGTTCCAGAAGCGGATCGCGAAATAGAGTGACAGGGGGGCCGTGAACAGCGTTACGAAGAATAACAGGAGGGGCAGCACGGCCAGTGACAATGCCATGCCGTCATACAGAGTACGTCGGGTAACGAGCGCTTCGAGGCTTTCCGCCTCCCGTCCCCTTTCGATGCACACGGGGCAGAGAACTTTGCCGCCGAGACGCACCTCGCACAGGGAGCAGAGAAAACGGCCGCACTCCTCGCAGACCGCGACCGCTTTTTTACGTTCATGATAGAAGCAGCCGGACTCCCCGTCCGTACCGAGGAGTTCTCCGGATGATGAAGCCCTCCGGCCCCGAAAAAGTGCGGGAAAGGTCTCAACCAGCAACTCCCCGTCGCACCCCGCGCACCTGAGCCATTTCAGTCCCGTTCTCGGCAGCAGGGGGACCGGCGTTCCGCAGCCGCCGCAGACCACTGCATCATGCCGCGCTTTGGGGAGCGTCATTTATAGACGACCCTCGTGTCGCATATCCGGTCGTGGAGCGCTCGCTTTTCATCGTCAAAGGCCGCCATCAGATACCCGATGCAGAGCGTGATACTGCTCAGCAGCTCCGCGAAATAGCGGCCGAACGCCCTGCCGTAGCTGATGCGCCGGCCATCGGGATGCACCACCACAAGCCCGAAAGCCATCTTTCCCGGTGTCGCGCCGAACCTGCCGAGAAACCAGGTCGTCATGCCGATGGCAAAGGCAAAGTTCGCCAACGTGGAAATGCCGCCTGCTATCAGGGCCGATGTGGGATCCGCGGGGTTTGCTATGGGGAGCGTGATGAGATACGAGATAAGGAGGTTTACGACGCCGATTATGAGACCGTCGACGAATTTCGCGGCGAAACGTATCCAGAACCCTCCATAGCGGAAGCTTCCCGGCGTCGAAGTGCCCTGCTCCAGCATCTGAACATATGTTGGTTTGCAGGCCGCGCATACCAGCGAAGGGCCGAAGCGAACCATTTCCTCGCGGGGAAAGGGCTTGTTGCATACCGAGCAGATATTCGTCACGGGAGGTTCGACCAAAGGCGGAGGGGTTGCCGCCGGAGGCGGCTGCGGGGGAGGCACCGGCGCGGCAAGCGGCTCCTCCCGCATCGTTTCGGTCGCGACGACGGCGGACACGACATCCAGGGGGATGCTTCCCTTGCACTTCGGACAGCGGATGGAATTGACTCCGGGCGGCCTCTTCGACTCGTCTATCTGACCCTTCGCGCCGCAGTTCGGACACTCGACTCTCATAGATTTCTCCCCCACAAGAAAATGTACTCCCTCGACGTACGAGAGGAGCAATAAAGATCAATTAATGTACCGTGATTTACTACACGACGAACCGTCCGGGTGTCAACAGCTAAAACAGGAAAAGAGGCGCCTTTCCCTTACGCCTCCAGTGTTTCCAGGTACTTCTCCGCATCCAGGGCCGCCATGCAGCCGGTTCCGGCCGAGGTGACCGCCTGGCGGTAGTACTGGTCCTGAACATCGCCGGCGGCAAAGACACCGGGTACGCTGGTTGCCGAGGCGTTCCCCTCCTGTCCGCAGCGGGTCCTGATATAGCCGCTGTCCATCTCCAGCTGTCCCTCGAAGAGGTCGGTGTTGGGCTTGTGCCCGATGGCGATGAACACCCCGTGTACCGGGACCTCCTTGAAGGACCCGTTCTTGTTCAGCAGCCGCACCCCGGTGACGCCGCTCTCGTCGCCGAGCACCTCGTTCAGTACGCTGTTCCATTCGATGGTGACGTTTCCGGTCCTGCTCTTCTCGATAATCTTGTCGGCAAGGAACTTCTCCGCACGCAACTGGTCCCTGCGGTGCACGAGCGTGACGTGGGAGGCGATGTTGGACAGATAGAGCGCCTCTTCCACCGCCGTGCTGCCGCCGCCGATGACGGCCACGTCCTTGCCGCGGTAGAAGAAACCGTCGCAGGTGGCGCAGGCGGACACGCCCTTTCCCTTGAATGCCTCTTCAGAGGGGAGTCCCAGGTAGCGGGCGGAAGCGCCGGTGGCGATAATCAGGGCATCGCAGGTATACGCGCCCGCGTCCCCTTCCAGGAGGAACGGACGCCGGGAAAGGTCGATCCGGTTGATGTGGTCGTAGATAATCTTTGTTTCGAAGCGCTCGGCATGGCGCAGCATCCGATCCATGAGATCGGTCCCGAGGACGCCGTCCGGGTCGCCGGGCCAGTTGTCGACCATGGTCGTGGTGGTGAGCTGTCCACCCTGTTGTATTCCGGTAATAAGGGCGGGCTCCAGATTGGCCCGGGCCGCGTAGATGGCCGCGGTATACCCGGCCGGGCCGGAGCCGAGGATCAAGAGGCGATGATGGGTCGTATCCATTAGGGGAACCTCCGGGATAGCGTTTTTCGCTACGTTACCAGCAGCCATCCGAAATTGCAATAACAGGGAACATGGTCATGTCGCCTCATCGAATACGGCGGGCCGTTTGACCATGGTTCCATTTGGGATACACTATCACCACGACGTAGATTTCAGCTGTCAAGGGAGGATGTATGGGTTCGAAAGGGCGGGAAATTATCGGCATGGACGTAAATGAACTTCTCGATCTGCTGCGGCGCGCCTTCAGCGATGAGTGGCTTGCCTACTACCAGTACTGGCTGGGAGCCAAGGTGGTGAAGGGGCCCATGAAGGACGCCGTGGGCGCCGAACTGCTCCAGCATGCCACCGAGGAACTGATGCACGCCGACATGGTGGCCATGCGCATCATCCAGCTCGGCGGCACGCCGGTCACCAAACCGGAGGAATGGTACAAGCTGACGAACTGCGGCTATGACGCGCCCGACGATCCGTTCGTCAGGACCATCCTCAATCAGAACATCAAGGGCGAGCAGTGCGCCATCAGCGTCTACAAACGCCTCATGGACATCACCAAGGACAGGGACCCGGTCACCTACAACATGGTGCTGCAGATCCTCCAGCAGGAGGTGGAACACGAAGAGGACCTCCAGTCCCTGCTGGAAGACCTGGACCTGATGTTCGAGGCGGCGCGTCAATAAGCCTGCCCGACTACCCCATTGCTTTAATGATTTCCCTGAGCGCATCCCTGTCGACACTGCCGTATGCCGGTGGCCGGGTATCAAGTACGGGAAAATGGGATTCAAAGCAGGGACGGTCGTTGCGGTAGATGACGCCGACCGGGATGCGCTCCCCCCACTCCGCCGCCGTGTGCACCGCGGCGTCCCAATCCGTGGGGTCGTACTCGGGCGGGAGCGGCGCGCACCGTTTCCGATACCAGCTGAAGGTGTTCACCTTGTTGAAGGAGACGCACGGCTGCAGGACATCGACAAGGGCGAATCCGGGATGGGCGATGCCCTGGGCGATGAGCCCGGCCAGCGCCTCTATCTCTCCGGAAAAGCCCCGCGCCACGAAACCGGCATGCATGGCAACCGCAACCGCCACGGGATTGAAAGGCGCCGAGAAGACCCCATGGGGCTGGGTCTTGGTGACGAAACCCTGCTCGGAGGTCGGGCTTGCCTGTCCCTTGGTGAGCCCGTACACCTGGTTGTCGTGAACCACCAGGGTCAGATTGATATTTCTGCGGACGGCAGCCAGGAAATGGTTTCCCCCTTCGCCATAGGTGCAGCCATCGCCGCTTTCCGCAATCACGGTCAGGCGCGGGTTGGCGAGCTTCGCGCCGGTGGCCGCGGGCAGCGCCCGGCCGTGCAGGCCGTTGAACACGTTGGCGTTCAGGTAGTGCGGGGCCTTGGCCGCCTGACCGATGCCCGATACGAACAGGACATCGCGGGGCGCGAGCCCGCTCGCCACCAGGGCCTTCTTCATCGCCTCCAGGATCGCAAAGTTCCCGCACCCCGGACACCAGGCGGTCTCAAACGTTCCGAAATCCTCGATACAGACCATTTTCCCCTCCCCTATACCCCTCATCGTGCTCCGCACAGACCTTACACAATCCCTTCATCAACCAGTTCCCGCAGGATGTACTCCGGAGTCAGGGGCAGGCCGTCATACCGGCTGACACGGGCATGGGGCACGAATCCGCACTCCCTCCGCAGCAGCCGGGCAAACTGTCCGGTGGCGTTCCCTTCCACGATGACAACCTTGCGGGATCGTTCGAGGAGGGGAAGGAACCCCTCGGGCACAAGGGGCCAGACCTGGGAAAAGTGGAGGGTTGCCGCCTTGATGGCGCGTGAAGAGAGTTCCGCCGCAGCCTCCCGCGCCGCGCCCAGGGTAGATCCCCAGCACACGAGGAGGATGTCCGGATCTTCGTCTCCCAGACAGACGGGCCTGATGCACTCCTTCCGCAGGATATCCGATTTTCTGAGGCGTTTCTCGACCATCCGTGCGCGAACGGCGAGGTTTTCCGTGATATGGCCGTCTTCCGTATGCTCATCGCTGTCAGCCACCACCAGGTTAGCGCCGAAACCGGGGAGCGCGCGGGGTGAAACCCCGCTTTCCGTGAATGCGTAGCGGGCGTAGCCCGTTTCATCGGCAGGGCAGGACTCCCGCGGGTGCACGGGCTGCACGGAACCCGGATCAAAGGGTTCCACGGCCCGGCAGGAATCGGCCAGGAACTGGTCGGTGAGGATAAAGACCGGACCCTGGCTCTGCTCCGCGAGACGGAGGGCGCGGGCCGCGAGTTTGAAGCATTGCTCCGGTGACCCCGGCGCCAGCAGTGCCCGGGGGAATTCCCCGTGTCCCGCATGCAGGACGAAATTGAGATCACCCTGCTCGGTACGGGTGGGCAGGCCGGTTGCGGGACCGGGCCGCTGGGCCACGATAATGACGATTGGGGTCTCCGTCATCCCGGCAAGACTCACCCCTTCCGCCATGAGGGCGAATCCCCCCCCCGATGTGGCGACCAGCGCGGGGGCGCCGGCAAAGGAAGCGCCGAGCGCCATGTTGACGGCGGCAATCTCGTCCTCGGCCTGCTCGACTATCAGCCCCATGCGGTCGGCATGGGAAAGAAGCGCCAGCATTACCGAGGTGCCCGGCGTCATGGGATAGAAAGAGGCGAACCTGAGCCCTCCGGCCATGGCTCCCAGAGCCAACGCCTCGTTGCCATTTACCATGATGCGGGGAGTATCGGGAGAAGGGGGAGGAAGGGAACGGCTGACCCCGGTTTCCCGCGCCCATGTGCTGCCCGCCCGGAGAGCTTCGCCGCCTTCCTGGAGGGAATCGCCCACCTCCTCACGGAGGCATTTTTCCAGCAAGCCGTCGTCCAGGCCGAGGAGTGCGCCGGCAATTCCGGCGGCCATGATATTGAACAGCGCCGGTTTGCCCAACGACGCAGCGGGAACCCGCAGGCAGGCAAACCCCTGGCAATCAGCCTGTTCTTCCGCATCCATGACGATGATGCCGCCATCGTTGAGGTTCCGGATATGCTCGTTCACCGAACGGGCATCGAAAGCGATCAGGATGTCCGCACCCTCGCGCGGAGCATGGATGGGAGAGGCGGATGCCCTGACGACAAAGGTGTTGTGCCCTCCCCGTATCCGTGACATGTAGTCCTGTGTCACGACGATATGGTAGCCGGAACGGACCAGGGCTTTGGAAAGGATCTGGCCCACGGTCAGCAATCCCTGTCCGGCCTCCCCTCCAATCAGGATGGTGACCGACTTTTCCACTGTTCTCCCCCTTTCTTCCCGGCGGCTTGCACCGAGATTCATGCGACATGATGGAGAAAAGTATACCTGGCCGGGCGACAAGCGCAAAGGACGGCCCGGAAAAACACTTCCTGTCACTGGCCCGTCAAAAACGCGCTGCCCGGGCGAGAAGTGGGGTATGGGGAAGAGAGCGTTCCGTAAAGGTGAAGGCGAATGAGAAAAGGGCCATGTCCCGTGAAGATATGGCCCTTTTCATATGCTGCTTGTGCAACTCTCGGATATTCACTATCGGGGGGGGAATATCCCCTGTCCCTCTTACCTGCCGTGCCCGAACCTCTCCCCATTGCCGTGTCCGGACCTTTCACCACCTCCGCGACCGGATCCGCCGGATCTACCCGAATTACCCTGCTGCGCGCCGCTCGGCCGTCCGCTTACGGACCCGCCTCCGAATGCATGCCCGCTTGTGTTCGGCCTTGAGAACGACGGCCTGCTGATGCCGCCACCGTAGCTTTGACCAAAGCTGCTCGGCCTGCTGTAGGCTACCGTGTTTCCGCCGCCGTGCCCCTGACCGGACGGACGGGTGAATGCGGGTCTGGACGCATTTGCCTGAGCAGTATTGGACGGGCGGGAGTACGAGGGCCTGTCACCATAGCTCCGACCGGTGCTGTTGGGCGGGGCATAGACAGGCCTGGCGCCGTAGAACTGCGAGGTATTGTTCGGCCTCGTGTACGATTGCCCGCCGTACCTCTGGCCGGTGTTGTACCTTGTGGGTCTCGCATACATCGGTCTACCGCCGTATCCCTGTGTCGTGTTGTTCGGCCGGGAATACGACGGCCTGTCACCGTACCCACCTTGACCGGAGTTGTTTGGTCTTGCATACACGGGCCTGTCACCGTATCCCTGCGGAGCACTGGTAGGCCGGGAATACGACGGCCTGCCTCCGTATCCCTGTCCGTGGCCGTCCGGCCGTGAGTACGATGGCCTCTCGCCGTAACCGTTAGCATGGCCGGGGCCGTTCGGCCGGGAATAGTCATATCTGGTACGGCCGTACCCTTCTCTCCTCCCCTCGTGACGGTTAGGCCGGAAATGCCGGTACCCGTCCCAGGCGCCATATCTCTGGTATCGTCCGTAATAATCGTCCCGGTAGTGCCGTATTCTCTCAAAAGGATATCTGTTCAGAACATAGGGCACATCATAGGCGTACATACTCGACCAGGGGCCATTGTAGTAGGGGGATGAATACCAGGCATTCCCGAAGAACAGATAGAACAGATTGTTGAGGAAGAAGAGATCGTAGGGAACGCCTACCGCGGCGTAAAATCCCAACTCGGGCGGTTGGACGAACAGCGGCGGCTCTTCAATCGCCACCGGCTCGTACGGGTATGCGGCAGCTCCCTGGTACGGATATGCGGACGGGTATGCCGCCACCCCCTGGTACGGGTATGCGGGCGTCCCAACGCCAAAACTGACGGACGCGCCCGGCACGCCTACGGAAAACCCCGCGTTGAAGGCGACATTGGAAGCGTATGCCGCCGACGCCGGAGCCACAAGAAGAAGAGCCAGACAGAATATATGCCGTTTCATCTCTTTATCCTCCCATCCCTTTCCGCATCACCGTTCCCGGTTGTCGGACGTGCCCGTACACCTACCATCTGCTGAGCTGTTTGCTGTAGAGAACGCATGAAGCGGAAATGAGTTTACATTTTTTCCCTTGCGTTCGCGGCTTTTTACGAATACAACCAGTCCCCATGGGGGGCGGACGGTTCCCGTCCAGGCGAGGCGCACGTGAGAGGGATTCGCTACATATCGATGGGAACGGGATCAACCGGGTACGGCAAGGCCGCTCTTTCCTATCTGCGCGCACTGGACCGGGCCGGTGTGCCCGTCACCTGGACCCCGTTGGTAGAGGGTCCAGGCCTCGGCCGCCGGCTCGGCTATGAACCGTTCACCGGCACGTGCCCTGGAGAAGGTTCGCTGGACGCGCTCTGCAACCGGGCGCTGGAATATGACGCAGTGCTGCTTCACGCTGTCCCGGAATATGTCCCGTGGTGCCGACGACAGAACCCCGGCGCGAGGCTTGTGCTGTATACGACCTGGGAAACGGACCGCATTCCGAAACACTGGCCGGAAATGCTCAACCAGGCGGACCTGATCCTGGTACCCTGCGACTGGAACCGTGAGGTCTTCCGCGCGTGCGGCGTCACTCCGCCCATTGCGGTCGTGCCGCACATGTTCGACCCGCCAGGGGCGTCGGAACCCGAGCCCGCTCCGCCGTTCAGCATCCCCGACGACGTCTTCGTGTTTTACACCATTGGAGCATGGAACCCGCGCAAGGCCGTGGCACTGACCATCCGCTGCTTCCTGGAAACCTTCACCTCCCGCGACCCGGTGGCGCTGGTGGTGAAGACCTCCCGCCTGGACCATTGCCGGCGGCTGCATCGGTGGCACCCGCTCGCGCGCTGGTCGTACCGGCTCATGAGGATGAGCCTGTTCCCCCGGCCATGTCCGCGCGTCGTACTGCTCACCGGGCGCCTGAGCGAAGCGCGGATGGCGGGACTGCACCGGCGCGGCGACGCCTATGTCTCCCTGACCCATGGTGAAGGGTGGGGACTGGGCGCATTTGACGCCGCCGGACTGGGCAAACCCGTGATAATGACCGAATTCGGCGGACAACTGGACTACCTGCCACCGGAGCTCTCGTACCATGTCCCGTGGAAAGAGGCGGCGGTCCTTGACCGAATCTGCCCGGACTCCTATTCCCCCGACCAGAGATGGGCGGAACCGGACCTGGCGGCAGCCGGGACATTGATGCGCAAGGTCTTTTCCCGGCGGGCCGAGGCTGAAGAAAGGGGCCGTCGACTGGGTGAGCATGTACGGAAGACTTTCCCGGACGAGGTTGTCACACGCACACTGCTGGATGCGCTGCGACCCGTGCTTGCCTGATATGTTTCCAGAATGCGCCATGCCTGAATGCCGAGGCGAGCGGAATGCCGGGGTTTGAACGTCGCGATGCCGGTTGACGCCGGGTACGCAGGGTGAACTTCGTCGGGCCGGTTCAACCCACGCGAATGCAAGAAACCGAGGCGTTCCGCGAAGACGAGGGCGTGAAGGCATCACGCATTCTGGTATTTCCCTTCCGGAGGTACGAAAGGAATGTCGACTCCGACCATCCCAAACCGCTTCCATTTCATTTTCGGTCTGCGTCGGCAGACCGAACCCTTCCACCTGTGCCACTACCTCTGTCTTGAGTCCTGCCTGCAGGTAAACCGCCCCGAAGCGGTGTATTTCCATTACCGCCACGAACCGTACGGCCCGAACTGGGAGCGGATCAGGGATCGACTGATCCTGCACCGGGTGGAATCCCCCCTGTCCCCTCTCCGAGCCTGGCTGCGCTACGGATGGAAGAACCGGGCGTGCGGCAGGTACCGGTACGCGCACCAGTCGGATTTCCTCCGGCTCGACGCCCTGCTGGAACACGGCGGTATCTATGCCGACATGGACACACTCTTCATCAATCCCATCCCCGCCGAGCTTTTCCGGAAGCCCTTCGTCATCGGCCGTGAAAATGATGTCGCCTGCCGCACCTCCGGCCGCATGGAGGCATCCCTCTGCAACGCTTTCCTGATGGCTCCGCCGGCGTCCAAGTTTGCGCGCCTGTGGCGTTCGCGTATGTTGGAGGAATTCGACGGCTCATGGAGCCGCCACTCCACGCTGCTGCCGCACCGGCTGAGCCGGGAAAACCCGACCCTGGTGCACATTGAGCAGGCTCGCTCCTTCTACCGGTACATGTGGACAAGGGAAGACCTGCGGATGCTTTTCGAAGGGTGCGACCCGGATTTCTCTGAAATGGTGAGTATCCACCTGTGGGGGCATCTATGGTGGGATAGGAATCGCCGTGACTTCTCGGATTTCCACGCGGGCATGCTGACCGAGGAATACGTCCGCGGCGCCGAAACCACGTACAGCCTGGCCGCGCGCCGCTTCCTCGGTCCCGGATGATGTCAAGCTATATTGGGCAGTCGAAGTCATCCTTCGTTCGCTTCGGACCACTCCAACTGCCGTTTTCAGGTTCAGCGATACCGGAGCCCGGCTCTGGAAGCCCTGACCATCTCGCACAACCGGACAAACGGATGCTGTGCGGCGCATTCCATCAGCTTCCGGAACACCGGCCGAAAGGGCTGCTCCTTCCACGCGAAGTACGACCGGTAGGCCTCCCCATCGTTCCCGAGATCGGACAGATAGTTCGCGAGCGCCCTGGGATGGGGAAAGTCCGCCGCGTTGATGAAGCACCGCTCGCCGGGCGCGAAGTCGTCGATATTCGGAGCGCCCAGGTAGACAGGCACGGAGCCGGCAAGGAGCGGGTCGTAGAACTTCTCGGTGACGTAATCCACCCCCACGGCGTTTTCGAATGCGAGCGTGAATTTGTAGCCGGAGATGGTCCGCAGTTTGGTGAGTCTCCCCTGATCCCGCGCCAGAGTCCTGTTCCGCAGAAATCTGCCGTAGGAATCCAGCGGAATCAGGTGGGAAAGCTCCCTGACATATCTCCTCCGGCCGCTGGAATCGGCGCTGCTTGAAATGAACGCCGCTGCCGGGGGATAGTCCTTTTTGGGGCCGGGAGGGTTGCGGAAATCCGTCTCCGCATAGGCGCTGCCGTAGCATAGCGGGATATCGGAATTCTGACGGTAGGTCATGGTCAGGTCGAAGCGCCGCATGAAGCCGGGATGCAGCAGCAGAGGGTAATTCCGTTCGCATTCCATGGACCAGGCAACCCACAGCTGTCCGCGGCGCTTGGGCGGAAGAAGAAGCCTGCGCCACCGTCCCCACTCGGGAAGGTGAAATACGACCGCGGCCGCATCCGCGTACCGGCTCCGGTCCGTGGTGATTTCGCACCCGGCAGGGAGGCTTTCGGGCACGTCCAGGGGAGCGCCCCACATGGTGTTGTAGAAAAGAATCAGCACCGTATCCATGGCGTGGAATTTCATCTCGCGTCCGCGCCGGCACGGGACAGGCAGATCGACGTGTTTTCCAGCGCCGCCGCTGCCGCAACCTCGGGACGGTACGCGCGCAGATACAGTTCCTCCGCCGACTGAACCAGCGACCGCGCAAGGCCCGGTTCCTCCATGAGCCTCACACACTGGCGCGCCAGCGACTCGGCATCGGCACCCATCAGGACATGGACACCGTCCGCCGCGTCGATCCCCTCCGCCCCCACCGGTGTCGTCACCACCGGCCGTGCCATCGAAAACGCCTCCAGCACCTTGATCCTCGTCCCCCCACCTGTCCGCAGCGGCACCACCACGGCGTTGGCCTCCCCATAGCAGGCCGCCAGGTCCTCTCTTCCCCCCAGGTACGTCACTTCAGGGGCATCCGTCAATTCCGGGACACCGACACCCGTCGGCAGGCGCCCCACAATCAGGAAACGGAACGGCTGCCGCGTCATGCTCCGCATGCGGGGAACGATCTCCCGACAGAGAAAAACCGCTCCATCCCGATTGGGCAGGTATCCCATGGAACCGATGAAGAGGAACGTGAAAGGACCGTTGTTCGGCGCATCCGGGCGGACCGTCGGCAGCGGAGCCGTATTCGGCACGACCCCCACCATGTCGCCCAGCCTTCTCGCGGCGAGATTGGCGCGGTCCTTCCCGGAACAGACCCATACACGGTCGCAGCGGGGGAGGATCCGGCGCTCCTGGTGCTCCAGAAACAGGGCCTCCCGCCGGAGCCTCTCCGCCTGCTTCCGGTCCCCGGTGATCCGGGCCAGATCAGCCAGTCGGCCGCGGGTTTCCGATTCAACGTCATCAAGGTCGAGCTGGCGTCTCGCGCAGGGCGCGACGCTCCCGGCAACCTCCGCTGCCGGCCACATATAGAGCCGCATGATATGGAGCAGCTCGATGGGTTTGTCCCTGACAAACCTCCGGATACCCCCGGCAACGTACGGCGTTACCGTCAGCCAGTCAGCGGGTGTCCGCACCAGCCCCATACGGCCCAGGAAGCGGTGCAGCACTCCCAACGGGTCCGCCCATGATTGCACGGGAATCCGCCGGCGTGACACGACCGGAAGCTCAGCGGCGGCCAGTTCGGCTGCGGAGCATGGAAAGTAGCGGCTTCCAGCCAGGAGATGGACTTCATATTCCGATGCAAGGGAACGGAGCGTCTGCCAGGCCCGCATGGAAAGACCATTGCCGGCGGGCAGCGGAATGGCGGGTGAGATAAATAGGACGTGTCGGCGCATGACCGTCTTCACTGGTGAAAATAGTACTGCAGCAACTGTCGTCGCGCCCTGAGGTTCTTCATGCCGAACACCGCCACCTCGCGCACCAGCAGATCAGGGCAGCCCCCCACCTTCAGCGCATGCCCGAACCACCTCCAGTCACCCCGCATCCTGGCGAAATAGGCCAGCTTCAGGTTTACGAGAAAGCGGTCCGCTCGCGTCGTCACCATACCTTCCCGCATGATGCGGTGGTAGAAAGAAGGGATCTCCTCGAAATACCGCCGGCGGGATCGGGTCATGTTCCCGCCGTGTCTCCTCACCAGGGCCAGGGTCTCTTCCACGCGGCGAAAACGGCGCCCCTGTCGCGCCAGGGATAGAAAGAAATAGGTGTCCTCTCCCTGCCGGAGATCCTCTGGAAAACGAACGCCCGTCACCGCGGAACGGCGAATCAGGCAGGTATGGATTGGAATCAGGTAACGGAGGAAGGCGGAAAAGGGATCCTCTTCGAATATCTTCCGGTTCGCCACATTTGTGGCATCCACAAGCCGGAGGGGATGGCTGTCAAGCAGCCGGTGGTTGAAGAGCAGGGCGGCGGCAATCCACGGGCCCTGGCCGTCGGGTGTAAAGAACATCTCGTAGAGACAGCTCGCCACATCCACGGGGGGTTCCTGCTCCAGCAAACGGGCGCATTCCTCTACCATGCGTGGATGAAGAAGGTCATCGTCGTCCAGGAACAGGATTCCATCTCCGGTCGCATGATCCAGACCGACGTTCCTCGCCGCCGACACACCGCCGGCAACGGGAAGACGTAGCAGTCGGATCAGCGGAGAAAGGGAAACCACGCGCTCAACCCCGCTCCTGTCTTCCGCACGGGACCCGTCGTCGATGACCAGGATCTCGTGGACCGTCCTCGTCTGCATCAGCACCGACCGGACCGCGTCCTCAAGGAAAAGGGATCGATCCCTGGTCGGAATGATGACCGAGACATTCATTGCATCCTCCTTGCGCAGGGCCTCCCGATTCCCGCAACGCCGATACCAGTGCCGTGCATCAGAGATACCGACCCTCCAGAGCCGCGGCATACTCCCTGGTGAGGGGAGCGGTTCCGTCGGGTTTTCGAAGAAGAAAGCGCCTCAGCTCACGAATCGTATCCACATCTTCCCACGTGGGAAGGAGAGAGCTCAAAAGGGACGCGGCTTCGGCACGGGCCAGGCTTTCGGCCAGCACCCGCTCCGTGCTCCAGGGAATTGAGCGAAAAAGTTCCGGATGGAGCCTTCCCATGGCGACGAGGTAATACCCTCCGTCCGTGGTCGGTCCGAATACCACGTCCGCCGTGCCCTGTTCCAGGGCCCGAAAGGCTTCTTCCACACGGCTCAGGGGAAGGTCCGGCGAATCGGTGCCCATCGCCGCCGCGAGCGTGAAACCGGCGGAGAAAACCCGCCGGAAGGCGTTTTCCAGGCGCGCCCCGAGCCCATCCCCCTCCTGGGGAAACAACGTCACGTCGGGCCACTTTCCCCGGAAATAGTCTTCCGTTCCGCCCGACGGATCGAAAAAGAGGAAAATCTCGACCTCACGCAACGACGTGACCCTTGCCAGGGTATCCGCCAGCATGCGGCGGTAAAGCTCAGCCGCGTCGGACGGAGAGAGGGGCGGGCACATCCTGGTCTTGACCCTGCCCGCGACCGGCTGCTTTGCAAAGATCGCCAACGCTCTTCTCACGGGAAAACTAGCTTTATCCACATAGTAGGAGGTTTTCAACAGAATTATCCACACACAGGGGCACTATCCGGGGATTTTTCCTTGTCCATTTCGATTGACGCATAGGCGGAATGATTATGGATCGACTCGATATTCTCGGCCGAAACGGAGAACCATGAGACGTTGTCCATATTCCGGAGACGGAGAGCGGCCTCCCGCACCATATCCTCCACGAAACGCGGGTTTTCATACGCCTGCTCGGTGACGAACTTCTCGTCTTCCCTCTTCAGAAGCGCATAGACAGGACTGCTGCCGCATTCCTCGATGGCGGCAACCAAGTCCTCGATCCAGACGAACTCACGGTAGCGCACCTGCACCGTAATCACGCCCCTCTGATTGTGCGCTCCGAACCGGCTGAGTTCCTTGCTGCACGGGCACAGGGACGTAACAGGCACCCGCATCTCCAGGATGAAGTCGAAGCGGTCGGAGAGGCTGGCAAGGAAACGGCAGGTGTACTCCATGAGGCTCACTGCGCCGGACACCGGGGCGCGCTTCTCGATGAAGTAGGGGAACTCCATCTCCAGGTGGGCGCGGGAGGCGCCGAGCTTGTCCTTAATCTTCTGGAGCGTGGCCTCCATCTTGTCCAGCGCCATGTCTTTCCGATGCGCGTTGAGTATCTCCACAAAGCGGCTCATGTGGGTCCCCTTGAAGTGGTGGGGAAGGTCAACGTACATGTTGATCCGGGCCACGGTGTGCTGGAAGGCGTTGTTCTTGTCCATCACCGTGATGGGGTAGGAGATGTCCTTCACCCCCACCTTGTTGATGGCCAGCTTGCGGAAATCCCGTGTCTTCTGAACGTCGCGCATACCCCTTACTCCTCGTTTCTCATGGCATAGCGCACCGGATCCGCCACCCCGGCCTCGGCGAACCCCTTGAGCCGCAGGCGGCAGGAATCGCACCGGCCGCAGGCCAACCCTTCGGGCGTCGGGTCGTAGCAGGAATGGGTCGCGGCGTAATCCACCCCCAGCGCCAGCCCTTTCCCGATGATCTCCGCCTTGGTCAGATGAATGAGCGGGGTATGGATGCGGTACTGTCCGGCGCCCTCCACCGCGGCCTTGGTAGCCAGGTTGGCCAGGGTCTCGAAGGCTGCGATATACTCGGGACGGCAGTCGGGATAGCCCGAGTAGTCCAGGGCATTGACCCCGATGTAGATGTCGAAAGCGCCGAGGACCTCGGCCCACCCAAGGGCAAAGGAAAGGAAGATGGTATTCCTCGCAGGAACGTAGGTGACCGGGATGTCGCTCCCCACACCCTCCTTGGGGACATCGATCTCTGCGGTCAGGGCGCTGCCGCCGATCTTCCGCAGATCAATCTCCACGAGGAGATGCTCCGCCGCCCCCATGGACCGGGCATTCTCCTTTGCCATCTTCAATTCCGCCCCATGCCGCTGGCCGTAGGCGAAGCTCATGGCATAGGGCTCGAAACCGTCGGCCCGCGCGATGGCGAGGCAGGTGGTGGAGTCGAGGCCGCCGCTGTACAGGACCACCGCTTTTTTCATGTCGGAGCCTCCCCCTCTCCCGCCGGCTTTTTCTTCCGCGGGCGTCTGCGACGCTTCTTCATCACCTCACCCTCCCCGCCCTGCACATTCGTCGCGGCTTCCGCGACAGGGGATACGGACTCTTGTGCGCCGGCTCCTGGTATCACGGGCTTCTCCTGTCTCGGCCTGCCGCCATCCTTGCCGGCGCCGCCCTTCCCGCGCCCCGTCTTCCCCCGCGAAGGCGCCGCCTTCTCTTTAGGTCTCGGCTTCGCGCGGACGTAGTCGTGGACGTACAGTTCGTCGTCAGCCCATTCAACGGGTATCTTCTGCTTCGAGTACTCCTCGATTGCCTCCAGGTGGAAGGCGCCGTTCTCGTCGGCCAGGGAGATGGCCTTTCCCTCCGCGCCTGCCCGGGCCGTTCTGCCGATACGATGAACGTAGTCCTCGGCGTCCTGGGGAAGGTCGTAGTTGATCACATGGGTGACCCCGTCGATGTGGAGGCCGCGCGATGCCACGTCGGTGGCGATAAGGATCGGCAGCTTTCCCTCCTTGAAATCATCCAGGATGCGCAGCCGCCTCTTCTGGTCCACGTCTCCGGAGATCACCCTGCACGGGAAGCCGTTGGCATTGAGACGATCGCGGAGGAACTCGGTCTCGCGCTTGGTATTGACGAAGATCATGGTGCGCTCCATCCCCTCTTTCCTGAGGAGGCCGAGGAGGAGCGGAAACTTTTCCTTGCTGGCCACATGGTAGAGAACCTGCTCGACCCGCTCGGCGGTCATCTTCTCCGGCGTGGCGGACACCTTTTCCGGGAGGTTCATGAATTCGTAGGCCAGTTCCATGACCCGCTGGTTGAGGGTGGCGGAAAACATCATGTTCTGCCGCTTGTCAAAAGGGGGAAGGCGACGGAGGATGAAACGGAGGTCCGAGATGAAGCCCATGTCGAACATGCGATCCGCCTCGTCGATGACCAGCGCCTCGATCTGCTTCAGGGTGTAGACCTTCTGCTTCAGGTAGTCGATGAGTCTTCCGGGTGTTCCGATGACGATGTCGGCACCCTCCTTCAGTGCGTCACGCTGCTTCTGGTAGTCGACACCTCCGTAGATTGCCTGGATGGAGAAACCGGCGTGGATCCCCAGCAACCGGGCGTCCTTTTCAATCTGCACCACCAGTTCCCGTGTCGGCGCGAGGATGAGAGCACGGGGATTGCTCTCCTTCGCCTGGTCGGGGTGTGCCAGAAGGCGGGTGAAGAGGGTGATGAGAAAGGCGGCGGTCTTTCCGGTACCGGTCTGGGCCTGGCCGGCCACATCCTTGCCCCCCAAGGCGATTGGGAGTGTCTTTTCCTGTATCGGCGTACACTCGGTAAAACCCGCGGCCTCGATACCCCGCATCACCTGTTCCGGAAGGTTCAGTTCGGTGAATTTCATAGTCGTATTTCCTTTTTTTTCGCTATTTCAAGAGGATAGCTATAGCACAGCGGACGACAAATGGCAAGGCGGACGCCGGCCGCCCGACGCAACCGGGGCATCACCAACGGGGCGTCGCACACATGGCGCTTCTCCACCGGGTTTTGCTGTGGTAGAGTAGGCCCACATCACAATCAGGGGAAGAAACCATGCAGTCTTTCATCCACATCGAATCGCCCAACTATCTGCGGGCGGAAAACCTGGAAAAACCGGCCGACTGGGCGGCTATCTTCGGCAACGGGAACCCCCTTGCCCTGGAAATAGGCTGCGGCATCGGCGACTTCATCGCCCTGACCGCGGCGGAGCGTCCGGAGACGAATTTCATCGCCATCGACTTCTACAACAAGGGATGCTACAAGACTTGCCGCAGGATAGACGTTCGCGGGCTGAAGAACGTGCGCGTCCTGCGGGAAGAAGCGCGGCAGTTCATCACGGAACGCATCCCGGCCGGGTCGCTGTCCGCGGTCTACATCAACTGCCCGGATCCGTGGCCGAAGAAAAAGCACCGCAAGCGGCGGTTGGTGAACCGCCAGTTCATGGAATTCCTGCGGGAGTACCTCTCAGCGGACGCGGACTTCTACTTTGCCACCGACTTCGACGATTACGGCATCGACGTTGCCGGCATGATGGCGGGACTGGACGGATTCGAAAACCGCCTGGCCCCGGACCTCTACAGGCATGAAATGGAAGGGTACCACCTGTCCAAATATATGAGAAAATTCATGGCCGAAGGGAAGAAAATCTACTTCGTCCACTACCGGAAAACCGGGGGCTAGGGATCGGGCGCCGGGGGCCGGCTCAGCCATTCCCTTTGCCCAACACCTTCTACTTTTCACTTTTCACATTTTACTTTTCACTTTTCACTTTTCACCCGATTTCACAGGAGAAGCCCATGCGCGCATACCTGACAACCGATCTGCCCGGCATCGGCGGGATTATCAAGGAATCGCCGGAAGACTTTCTGGTCACGGAGATTCCGCTCTACCAGCCGTGCGGTGAGGGTGAACACACCTATGCGGAGATCGAGAAGCGTGGCGTGACCACGCTGGACGCCGTCCGGCGCCTCTCCCGGAGCCTCGGCATCCAGGAACGGGACATCGGCTATGCGGGGATGAAGGACGCCCGGGGGATAACCCGCCAGACTCTTTCATTTCCACGCATAGAACCGGACCGCCTCCTGTCCCTCTCCCTCCCCGGCATCAGGGTCCTTTCCGCTGCCCGCCACCGGAACAAACTGAAAACGGGGCACCTGGCAGGGAACAGCTTCACCATCCGCATACGCACTGTCGACCGGGACGCCAATGACAAGGCATCCGCAATTCTCGACGTTCTGTCGCAACGGGGCGTACCCAATTACTTCGGTCAGCAGCGGTACGGCGGCCTCGGCAATTCCCACCTGATAGGCCGGGCACTCCTGAACCTCGATTTCAAGGCGGCGGTCGATGCAATAATGGGTGACCCTGAATCAATTCGCGACGAGGGATGGCGAAGCGCCGTCGAAGCCTATCACCGGGGAGACCTTGCCGGAAGCCTCGAACTCTTTCCCGGACAGTGCCGCACGGAACGGGAAATCCTGAAGCGGCTGGTGAAACGACCGGACGGGCATGAACGGGCGTTGGACGCTGTTCCACCTCGACTGAAAAGGCTCTACCTGTCAGCCTGCCAGTCCTCCCTATTCGACCAGGTGCTTGAACGGCGGATTGACCGCATCGACACGGTTGAGGAAGGTGATCTGGCTTTCCGTCACGACAACGGCGCCTGTTTTCTCGTGGAAGACGCTGCCGCGGAACAGGAACGGGCACGGGATTTCGGCATCTCGCCCAGCGGCCCCATGTTCGGCTGCAAAATGAAACTCCCGGAAGGAAATCCCCGTGAACTGGAAGAAGGGGTGCTGCGCGAAGAGGGACTCGCCCTGTCATCGTTTGACCTGGCAGGTCCCCTCAGGATGGAGGGAGAACGGCGCCCGCTTCGCATTCCGCTGCGGAACCTTTCCACATCGCCGGACCCCGAAGGATTTTCCCTGACTTTCTCCCTGCCGAAAGGGGCCTATGCGACATCGGTAGTGCGGGAGATAATGAAAAATCATTTTCCGTCTTGACAATAGTAAAACAATATTCTATCTAATCTAGAATAGTGCCCTTTCTACCAGGCAATACGGTTTCTGTAAGTTTATTGTTGAAAATGATTTTCACACCAACTCATGCTACCACGCAAAATAAAACATCATGATTGAGATTCACATTGTAAGAAGTTTTCATATCAACCAGTTATCTGCGGCTTCTTCCACCGTGCGCGGGCGTACCGTTCCCAGGTCATTCCCCACCATTTTCCCGTGGCCGGCCATCAAGAAACTACCGAACGAAGGATAGCGCGCCATGGCGAAAAAAGAAAAATCCGACTATTTAATCCAGTCCGTATCCCATGCACTGGATCTGCTTGAACAGTTCCACGAGGAAATCGACGAACTGGGCGTTACGGAACTGAGTAAACGGCTGAACCTTCACAAGAATAATGTCTTCCGGCTGCTGGCCACCCTTGAATCGCGCGGATACATCGAACAGAACAAGGTAACCGAAAACTACCGGCTCGGGCTGAAAACCCTGGAAC
>CALABV010000079.1 GCA_937886325.1 uncultured Geobacter sp. | reverse complement strand
AGTACGAATCAGGCACCGGCGTGGAGAGGTGTCGCGACAAGTGCGGCAGGAGATCCGACCCTGATGTGAAGTCGTTCCTGTCAGAGGGCTGGAAGATCGTCGGCTCTTCTCCGAAACAAGTGACGGCGGAACACTATCGCTATACGCCCTGTCCCACCTGCCTGCCCCATGAATGTATCTGTTTCGGTACGGAGTACGTTCTGCAGAAAGGTGAACCGGCGCCGGTGATTGAAGCCAAGAGCGCTGCATCTGACGCACCGGACAAAGAAAAGCGGGCCGTTCTTCACCCCACCTCGGTGGAGCCCCCCATGAGCGAGCTTGAGCTTCTGAAAAAGGAAAACGACATTCTGAAGCAGGAAAATGCCTTGCTGAAGAAGGAAATTGACACCCTCAGAAAGCAGTCGGGATTCAGTAAGTAACTATTCAGGTTTTAGAATATGACAATGGTTACTCGAAAAATATCCGGCTGCCATGCCGGCGCCGTGCTGTTTGCGGATCTCTGTCACAGCACTGAACTGTATGAAAGCTTGGGGGACGGGGCCGCATTGAGGCTCGTCAAGAGTATTTTTCTCAAATCAGAGGAAATTGCCCGGAAATACGGGGGGGCTCTGGTCAAAACAATCGGCGATGAAGTAATGCTTTGTTTTACGAGCCCATGCGGAGCTCTGTCGACAGCCGTCGAACTGCAACACATGATGGAAAGCCGCGGCGCCGAGACGGGTAGGGAGCTTTTTCTCCGGATAGGCGTACATGCCGGGGAACTGAGGCATGAAAACGGCGATGTCTTCGGCGATACGGTTAATAGTGCCGCACGCTTCGTCGATTTTGCCGCGCCGGGAAAGATAGTCACTTCAGCGACGATATTTTCCGACGAAGAGTGCCGGCGGAAGTTCGATTTCCGCGCCATCGGAACGTACACATTCAAAGGGAAACGCGAGCCGATAGAGTGTTGCGAGGTGATCTGGAAATTCGACGACACTCTTACGGTTATGGGGCGCTCCGATCTGGACGGTACCCCATGTAAGCTGTATCTGGAATACAACGGCGTTTCCCTGGAGATGGATGTTGCCGTGAGGGTCTGTATCGGCAGGGGGAGGGAAAATACGATCCACATCGACCACCCCGGCGTTTCCCGCCATCACGCCGTCATTGAATGGCGATGCAGCGCTTTCTACGTCATCGATCACAGCACGAACGGCACGCTTGTCATGAAGAAAGACGTGCCGCCCGTACTGATAAATCATCAGACGTATTCCCTCTCGGGCGAAGGAGCCCTTATATTCGGAGAGACGGTTGATTCCGGCAATCGTACCAAGGTTGTGTTCAAGGTGTTGAGTTGAGAGAAGGATCACCTTGCGTTTCTCCCAAACAAGCATATTCCCTTTGATTTTTCGTGAAATGTCGAGTTTGTGTGATCCGTGTCACTTGCTTTTTTTCCCTTCCCGCGATTATATGTATGTAACAGTCTGAAAGAACGGCTTTTTGCGAATTGCTGAACCGTGTTTAGCCGGGGGCGCAATCGACCGATCCCGGCGCACGGCTCTGACCGGCCGGGCCGGCGATGAAATGCGTTCTTCCCCTGTCATTTTGGATCTGTTTTATTCGCAACTGAAACAGGCGCTTTAGGAGGTGGTTCATGAAGGGAAGAAAGGAATTCCGTCTGAAGGCGGTGCTTTCCGCGGTACTGTTCGTCCTGATTGCCTCGTTCTGGGGATGCGGAGCCGGAGATGATGCTTTCACCGCATCACAGGACTCCGAAATAAAGGCGGAAGAGGATTTCGGCAACGAGACCAAGGGGCTCGGAAGCGCGTCTTCGGCGCCCTTCGTCGCCGACGAACTCCTGCTGCAGCCCAGGGCGGGAGTGCTCAAGGCCAAGATAGATGAAGTGCTTGCCGGCCTCAACGCGACCCAGGTGGAAGAAATCCTCCCTATCAGGATCAAGAGGATCAAGGTCCCACCCCGGGCCCTCGAAATGATCCTCGCGGCCCTTGCCCGATGTCCCCATGTGAAGTTCGTGGAAAAGAACTACCTGGTGAAGGCGGAAAGCATCCCCAATGACGGGTACTACTCCAGCCAGTGGCACCTGCCGATTATCACCGCACCCACGGCATGGGATATCTCCACCGGCTCCTCCTCCGTGAAAATCGCAATCGCCGATACCGGCGTGGATCCGACGCATCCCGACCTTGCCTCGAAACTGCTGACCGGCTACAATTTTGTTCAGGGCAACACCGATACCCATGACGTGTACGGTCACGGGACCCTCGTAGCCGGTTCCGCCGCGGCCCTCAGCAACAACAGCGTCGGTGTCGCCGGTGTCGCCTGGAGCAACCCCATCGTCCCGCTGGTCGTTGCCGATTCAAACGGTTACGCCACCTATTCGTCCCTGGCAAATTCCATCACGTATGCGGCGGATCACGGCATTCGCATCATCAACCTGAGCTTCGGCGGGACCATGAGTTCCGTTACCCTGCAGAACGCCATTGATTATGCATGGAACAAGGGAACCATCGTCTTTGCCTCCGCGGGGAACAGCGCCAACAGCACCCCCCAGTATCCCGCCGCCTGCAACCATGTCGTTGCAGTCACCGCGACCACCTCGACGGATTCCCTGGCGAGCTTCTCAAGCTACGGCAACTGGGTTACGGTTTCCGCCCCCGGAAAGTCCATCCTCACCACCAGCAACGGAGGCGGCTACTCCTACGCCAGCGGCACATCCTTTTCGGCGCCTATCACCGCGGGCCTTGGGGCTCTGATCCTGTCCGTCAACCCCAATCTCACAGCTACACAGGTGGTTGATATCATCAAGCAGGGCGTTGATGACAAGTGGACGACAGGGTTTGACCAGTATTTCGGGTACGGCAGAATCAACGTCTACAGGAGCCTGACTCTTGCGAAGAACACCGTGACCCAGGTGGACGACACCGCGCCCGTCACTTCCATCACGTCTCCTGTAAATGGCGCAATCGTAAGCGGGACGGTGAATGTGGATGTCACTGCCACGGACAACGTGGGGGTTACGCGGGTCGAACTCTTCGTGAACGGAACGCTCCTTTCCACGGATACGACCGCGCCGTACAGCTTCTCGTGGGATACGACCGCGGCGGGAAGCGGAAACTACAGCCTGCAAGCAATCGCCTATGATGCCGCCGGTAATTCCGGTCCGTCAGGTCAGGTGGCGGTCACGGTTTCGATAGCCGCCGACGGCGCCGCGCCCGTCACTTCCATCACGTCCCCTGCAAACGGCGCAACCGTGAGCGGGACGGTGAATGTGGATGTCACTGCCACGGACAATGTGGGTGTGACGCGGGTCGAGCTTTTCGTGAACGGAGCGCTCCTTTCCACGGATACGACCGCGCCGTACAGCTTCTCGTGGAATACGAACGGGGCGAAAAGCGGAACCAATTACCTGGAGGCCGTCGCCTATGATGCGGCCGGTAACGCAGGCCCATCAGGACAGGTGGCGGTTACGGTTTCGGCGGCCAGCGACACGATAGCCCCCAAGGTAACCATCACAAGACCGGCGAACGGCACTTCCATCACGAAACTCTCCGCCGTCACCATTGCGGCGGCTGCAACCGATAACGTGGTAGTGAAGCGGATGGAACTGTACGTGGACGGTGTCCTGAAGAAGTCCGTTACCGGGCGCTCCATCAGCTATCTGTGGTATACCTCGGCCGTCACGTCCGGAACGCACACCATCTCGGTAAGGGCCTACGACTCGGCCGGGAATATGGGGTCAGCATCCATAAACGTCATCAAATAACCTGATTCCGTGACGCCTTCACGCCTTTGCCTTCGTGGAACGCCTCGGTTTCTTGCATTTGCGCGGTTTGAGCCAGCCCTACGAAGGTGTCCCGGCGTAAGCGGCGTGAACCGGCATCGGCGACGTTCAAACCCCGGCATTCCGCTCGACTCGGCATTCGGACATCACGGATCCAGGAATAAGGGAATGGCCTGCGAAGCGGGCGGATATGTTCTTCCGCCCGCCTTTTTTTCTCCCCGGATTACGAATATTGACATCGGGCAGAGGTCCAGTGTAAAAAGATGCTCATGTGAAATCTTTTGCACGTGGAGCTGACGCATGGCGTCGAACGATCAAGCGCGAACAAGACGTACGCCGTCCGTGTCGGTGAAGACCGACCGGGCGGCTTTTCTATTGGAAGGGACGGCACAATGACGTCGATACGTGATTGTAAACCCAAGGATGACGGGGACTTTTCCGGCAGCGCCCCAGGGATGCCGGTGGTCGTTTTCGTTGCCGACGATCACTACGCAATGCCTCTTGCAGCGGCAATCTCCTCGGTCGTTGCCAACCTTGGCAAAAATCAAAAAATACAGGTATTCATTGTTGACGGACATGTGTCGTCGAGCAACAAACAGAAGATTGGACAATTAGAAGACAGAAGAAGGGTGAGGATACAATGGCTTCAGCCATCAGAATCGCACTTCGATCTTCTCCGTTCACTTCCATGCGGCTACGTCGGCAAATCCGCCTACTACAAGCTGCTTATCCCGGAGCTGCTCGGGCCTGCATACCAACGAATACTCTATCTTGACTGCGATGTTGTCGTCGAAGGCGACATAACCGAGCTCTGGTACGCCGACGTTGGAAAGAACTATGTGCTTGCAGTTCGCGACTTGATCAATCCTTTCGTAAGTTCTCCTTTCGGCTTGAAAAATTGGCGCGAATTGGGAAGGCAGCCGAGCGATGAGCTTTTTAATACGGGAGTTCTTGTGTTGAACACCGCCAAATGGCGCAAGGAAAATGCAACCAACAGGTTGGTGCGCTATCTCAGGGAAAACTCCAGATACATACGGCTGTGTGATCAGGACGCCATGAACGCTGTGTTCGGGGACACGTGGGGGCGGCTCGACCCCTGTTGGAACGTGCTTCCATACATGCACATTGCCGGAAGCTATTCCTTGTTGAGCAAGAAGAGCCATGAGGACCTCCTTGCGCGCGCAAAACTGCTCCACTATTGCGGGCCGAATAAACCCTGGAATACTTGTTGCGGCCACCCGCGAAGAGATCGGTTTTTCCATTACCTCGACTTGACCGTATGGTCAGGCTGGCGACCGAAATGGTGGTCCTTTGACCGGGGTGATTTCTCGTACTACGGCAGGAGGTTTACGGCGATGGTCCGGCAGATGGTTTCCAGCGTTTCCAGGGACAAAGGGATTTTGTGATTCGCCCCGGCTTCGGGTAACCGGTTCACGATCTCAATGGTGTAAAGCCGTCCGGAGTAACCACCATTGCTGAATATGCTTCCGGCCCGATTGTATTGCGGTGAGGAATAATAGACGACGATCTTGTGTCCTACCGAACTCGTTGCGGAAAGGAACCATGATATGAGTGAGTGCAGGATAATGAAGGAGGCGGACCTCCCCCTTGAGACGGTGATTCTGCTTATCGCCGGAATGATGCTGCTGATTTCCGGAGTCTTGCTCTTTCCGGTGTCTGCCGGAGCACTCCCCTACTATGAAAACGGTTTGTACGGATTGCTCCTGATCATGTTTGCCCTGCAGATGATAACGCTCGGGAAGACACCGGCAGGCGATATGCGCAGATCGATACCGTTGCTTAGCCTCGGTGTGCTGATTGCGGCGATGGGTATCGTCACCTGCTTTATCCCCGGCATTTTGGGCAGGATTCCCCGCCTGCTGCTTTTTCTCTGCTTCGGGCCGGGAGGTCTGCTTCTTCTTCTGCGGATGTGTCTTGCAAAGGATAAGCTCAATACCTGGTTGAAATACGAGGGGATTTTCCGCCACCTTATTTTTGCTTGCGGCGCGGTCTATGGATTGTCGATGCTCATCGGGCTGCTTGTCTGGCAACATGGCCTGCCGCCGACGCGCCTGACGGCTGTGGCGGCTCTGCTTTTCGGAGCGGCGCTTATCTATCTTGCCGGTGTTCTCCGCACGATTTATGGTGAATATCCGGATGCAGGGAAACCCCGTGCGGGAGGTGTCGAACTTTCCACCGATACTGCCATGATTCTGCTGATGGGAACTTTCATGCTGCTTCTCGGCGTGCTGCTGATCCCGGTGAGTCTTGGCCTGCTCCCTTTTTCCGGAAGCGCTCAGCTCGGACTTCTGATGGTGATTTTCGCGGTTCAGATGCTGGCAACCGGAAGTACGCCGATAGGTCCGTTTCCCCGTTCATTGCTGATGGTTTTGTTCGGACTGTTGTTTGCGGCGCTCGGCATCGTCTCCTGCGTTATTCCTGAAATTCTGGTTGCGCCGTTGACGGTTCTTGTTGGTGTGCTCAATATCCTCGGCGGTGTCATCACGTTGTGGAAGATATGCATTCCCCGCCTGAGAAAATCGGGTGAAACAGGCGGTCCCGTCTCCCTGCTGCTGGGGAAGCTTTTCGCGGCCCAACTGACAATGAACCTGCTCACGATCCTGTTCGGTGTCTCAATGCTCGTTTCACAGCTGATTCCCGGACTGGTCATCGGTGTGGTTCTTGCCGCGAACGGGTGCGTTCTCTTGTATCTGCTGTATATTCTGACCC
>CALABV010000078.1 GCA_937886325.1 uncultured Geobacter sp. | reverse complement strand
TCACGGCGGTCCGCCTGCTGACTCGGGCGGGACACCGCTATTTCGCTCTCCGGATGAAACGGGGGTATGGGCACTACAGCGTCAGCATCCTGTTCGGGCAGCGGCTTGACGACAAAGCCGCCATATCCGATGCCTGGAGGGCGCGACTTGACGAGAGGTGGCTGCCGGTCAACGCCGACCCGTGGTGGTTCCTGTTACTGAAAGGCGATCCCGGCTTCCGGTTCAGGACAATAACCGGCCTGACCGGATACCTGATGGGCAATACGATCCTGTGTGACATGTTCCCGCCCTCCGACAACAGGCTGGACGCCATGTTCATGACGCTGCCCGACAGCGGCAGAGACCTGCAGGACGCGGGTATCGAAGCCTGGCAGGGCCAGAACTGGCTGCGCCTCGGCAGTTCCCTCTATCGCCCCCTGTCGGGCATCCCGCTTCTTGCGTCGGGAGCGACCACCATCTCCATCGGCGGTGACGGATTCGCCGAATGGCGAAGGCTCCCCTCGTCGGGCACTCTCTCCATCAGCGGTGCAACCTACTGGTTCCTGTATGACGAGGATTTCGCGGAGCTTGCCTCAGGCACGGCAAGCGGCACGCCCCTCTTTTCCGGCGCCGGCGCGAAGTATCTGGTGGTTCTCGGCGCGCGCGACACGGCAATCAATCTTAAGCTCACTTCGCCGTAGGAGTTCGTACGGAACACAGAGAAAAAGATTTTGATTCAAGGGGAGCACAACGCAAACACAAGAAACCCGCATGTGTGTCTTTTTTGCCTAACGCCATGTGGTGCTCGGGCCGCGGATACGCTGTAACAGCGGACAGCGAGAATACGTACGGCTCCCTTGAATCGATCACCAATTACATTCGCGCCGTGCCGGACAAGTGACCACGTAGCCACGCTAGCTATTCCGGTCTTGCATGATTCACTTTCCCCTGTAGACTGATACAAAACTATAAAATAACGGGATTCATCCAACAGAAAGGGGAAAAACAATGAAAAAATGGTTTTTCGTACCAGGCTTGATAATGATTCTGTTACTGGGCGCCTCCTGCACCACCACATATCACTTCGGTGTGATGGACAGGGCTATCTTTGTCCCGGATGAGTTCGGACAGACTGAAGCGGTTATCGCACAGGCTGAGAAGTCTCCAGGAGCGAAGTACTGCCCGGAGAAGATCAAGAAAGCAAGGGAATTGGGCAGACAGGCCGCCGAGACCTACTGGGCCTGCCACACTGACGAGGCCATGGGACTCCTGGCGGAAGCCCGAAAGCTTGCCAAAGAAGCCGAAGGATGCACACCGCCGCCGGTTGCGCAACCTGAACCGCCACCTGCTCCCGCGCCGGCTCCTGAAAAGATCTGCATGACACTTAATGTAGAGTTTGATTACGACAAATCGGACGTAAAGCCAAAGTACCACGATGTTATCGGGAAAGTCGCTGAATTCATGAAACAATACCCGAGCACCACAACCGTCATAGAGGGACACACAGACAATCGCGGCAAATATGAGTACAACATCAAGCTCTCCGAGCGTCGCGCCGAAAACGTCAGGAACTACCTGGTCGAGAAATTCGGCATTGAGTCATCACGTCTCTCAATAAAGGGATACGGCTATACGAAACCGATCGCGACCAACGAGACCGCGGCGGGACGCCAGAAGAACCGTCGTATCGATGCGATGCTGGAATGCGTCCAGTAGCCGAAACGACGAACAATTAACTGTTCGCGGCAACAGAAAACAGGGGTCGTCTTTTGGAAGATGTAATTCAATTTTTCAAGGGACGACCTCTTTTATTCTCGATTGCACCTTAATGGGGAAGAACCGAAACCGATGAGACGGGCTTCAGGCATCAGGGTCACTCCAAACCGATCAAGTACCCGTTGCCGCACCTCCGCGGCGAAGTCGACGATTTCGCGGGCAGTCGCCCCGCCGCGGTTAATCAGGATCAGGGTGTGGTGAGGCGAAATGCCGACGTTTCCCCTGTGATGGCCTCGTTCGAATCCCGAACTCTGGATCAGGTACGCCGCGGAAACCTTGACGTCGCCGCCGGGCAAAGGCCAGGCCCAGTTTGCCGCCCCACCCTTCCCGGCAAGGAGCGCCTCGATCCGGTCCAACCGGGCGCGGGTTACGATCGGGTTTTTGAAGAAGGAACCGGCGCTCCGGAACGATTCGTAGTCGGTCCGCACCAGAACCCCCTTGCCTGCACGGATCACTATCACGGCATCACGTACATCCGCCGGCGTCGGTCTCGAAATTCCTGAAAACCGTTCCGCGAGTTCGTGGTATTGCACGAACGGGGCTCCTCCCCGCGCGAGGCGGAAGGTGACGGATGTCACGAGATACCTCCCTGCCTCCCGTGTGTTGAAGATGCTCTCCCGGTAGCGAAAAGAGCATTCTTCGCCATCGAATGTCACTGCTTTGCCTGTCGCGATCTCCAGGCACCTGACCCGCACAATGACCTGCGACACCTCCTGGCCGTAAGCGCCGATATTCTGAATCGGCGAAGCGCCGACGGTGCCCGGTATTCCCGCAAGGC
>CALABV010000077.1 GCA_937886325.1 uncultured Geobacter sp. | reverse complement strand
CGCCGGCAACACCCGCCGCGCCCCAGGCGGTAAGAACGAAACCGTACACCTTGCCGATGTAGGTCGGGCCGAAGGAGTCGGCCGCGAATGCCGGCATGACCGCGAATCCGCCGCCGAGACAGGCGAGCAGGTAGCAGGCGATAACGGTAAAGATGGTCACGTCGGTAACCTGCGGCAGGTAGAAATAGAGTGCTGCCTGGGTGGCGAACATGGTCAGGAACACGTTCTTGCGGCCGATCTTGTCGGAAACGGAAGCCCAGAAGAGACGGCCGAGGCCGTTGAAAATGGACGCGGTTGCCAGAACGCCGCCGCCGAGAACCGCAAGCTGAGCCGGATCAGTGATACCTTTCGCAGCGCTGATGACTTCCTGGGCCATGGGGGACAGCTTGGAGAGAAGGCCCATGCCCGCGCTCACGTTGAGGAACAACATGCCCCAGATCATGTACCACTGGGGAGTCTTCTTCGCTTCAGCCCAGCTGAAGGAGTCGGCGGCCGAAACAGTTTTTGCTGAGGGGGTAAATCCGTCGGGGAGCCATCCTGCCGGCGGATTATAGAGCTGAGTTGCAGCCAAAGCGTTGCCGACCAGATACACGACACCAAGAGCAAGAAATGCAGTTGCTACGCCCATGCTGTTGATGAGACCGGGAACAATCTTGCCGACGAAAAAGGCGCCCAGACCGAAGCCCATTACGGCCAACCCGGTAATCAGACCACGCCTGTCCGGGAACCAGCGAATCAGGGTAGCGATGGGTACTACGTAGGCCAATCCGTTACCGGCGCCGCCGATGACACCATAGCCCAAATAGAGGATCCATATGTTACCGGTCTTGATTGCCACGAAGGCAAGCATGGTACCGATACCATACAGAATGACGCCAAGCGTCGCGGCGAAGCGGGGGCCCTTCTTGTCCACCAGCATCCCGCCGAAGGCGGCTGAAAGACCAATCATGCCGATGATGATCATGAAGGTCGTGGCTACCGCCGTTTTTTCCCAACCGGTAGCGGCCATGATAGGCTTGACGAATACAGACCAAGCATACACGGTACCCAGCAGAAGCTGGATTACCACACCCGCGGCGGCAATTATCCACCGCTTCGACATAAAATTCTCGTTACTCATTGTTACTCCCCCTAAAAAAAAATTTTACACCTCTATACTGCATCCCACGGAAAATGAAAAGAATAAAATAACGATGTTTGATGTTTTTAATTTCCAGGCATCGAATTAAGAGGTCTAACCGTACGTGATGCCTTGAAACGCCTGACTCTGAGGCGTTTTCCAGCGGCAAAAGAGGATATGCGTCCGTCAACACGCGCTGCCGGATAAACAGTATCGGAAGCAAAATCCGGAAGAAATAAATTTACGTATAGTAAAATGGCTTTTGGCGCACTATACAAAAGCCCGCCACGCGAGTCAAGAAATTTGATACTGTTTTATCAAAAACAAATCGACAGCCCATGACGAGCGCCGCCCACAAAACAGCGCCTCTCTCCATGGGGAGAGAGGCGCCATATGCTCAGAAAAATGCGATGCCGAAAAACATCCTAGACATAATCGGACACGCGATCAAAAGGTTCGACCTTCACTGCGCAGACCTTGTACTCCGGAATCTTGGAGATCGGGTCAAGGGCCGGGTTGGTCAGCATGTTTGCCGCGCCTTCCGCAAAATGGAACGGCATAAACAGCACGCCTTCCTTGATGGTACGGGTCAGTTTGGCGACCGTTGTTATGCTGCCCCTGCGGGACGAAACGCTGACCTTGGAACCGTCCACTACGCCGAGGGTCTTGGCCGTCTTGGGATTGATCTCGATGAAGGATTCGGGGCTGAGGGCGTTCAGGCCGTCAACCTTTCCGGTCATGGTCCTGGTATGGTAGTGGTACAGGACTCGGCCGGTGGTGAGCACGAACGGGTATTCCTTGTCCGGAAGCTCGTTGCTCGCCTTGTAGTCAATCGCTTTGAACAGACCCTTGCCCCGTGCGATTGCCGCCTTGTGCAGGTACACGGTGCCCGGATGATCCGTGGTCGGGCACGGCCACTGGAGGCTGCCCAGCTGATCGAGACGGTCATAGGTGATTCCGCCGTAGGACGGCGTCAGGGAGGCGATCTCGGCCATGATTTCGGACGCGTTATTGTACTTGGTTTCGATACCGAGCCTGTTCATGATATCCATCAGGATGACCCAGTCCGCCTTGGACTTGCCGATGGGCTCGATGGCCTTGCGCACGCGCTGCACGCGACGTTCGGTATTGGAGAAGGTTCCTTCCTTCTCGGCAAAGGAAGCCGCCGGCAGAACAACGTCAGCTAAAGCGGCGGTTTCGGTGAGGAAGATGTCCTGCACCACCAGGAATTCGGTGTTCTTCAACGCCTCTTCCACGTGGTTCAGGTCCGGGTCGGACACCATCGGGTTCTCACCCATGATGTAGAGGAACTTGATATCGCCGTGACCGGCCTTGTGCACGATCTCGGTGAGGGTGACGCCGGGCTTGTCGGACAGCTTGACGCCCCAGGCCTTCTCGAATTTTGCGAGGGCCTCGGGATTCGCCACCTTCTGGTAGCCGGTAAGGTCGCCGGGGAGGCCGCCCATGTCGCAGGCGCCCTGAACGTTGTTCTGGCCGCGCAGAGGGTTGATGCCGCCTGATTCAATGCCGATATTTCCGCACAGCAGCGACAGGTTGGAGAGGGACATGACACCCTCGGTACCCGTGGTGTGCTGGGTTACGCCCATGGAGTAGAAAATCGACGCCTTTTCCGCCTTTGCATAAAGACGCGCCGCCGCACGGATGTCATCGGCGCTTACGCCGCATATCTCCGCCGCTTTTTCAGGAGTGCAGGAAGAAACGGCCGCAACGAGATCCTCGTATTTCTCGGTCCGCTCTTCTATATAGGCTGAATTCTGGAGCCCTTCGGAGATGATGACGTTCATCATGGCATTGTAGAGCGCCACGTTGGTGCCGGGGAGGATCTGGAGGAAGACATCGGCGTCGCCCGACAGATCGATAACGCGCGGTTCAGCTACGATAATCTTCGCGCCTCTCTGTTTTGCCTGTCGAATTCTCGCGCCGATAACGGGATGGCCGGCCGTTGTATTGGAACCGGTAATGAAGACCACATCGGAATTGACTACTTCGGCGATGCTGTTGGTCATTGCGCCACTGCCAAGCGTAGTTGCCAGACCGGCAACAGTCGAGGAGTGTCAAAGTCGGGCGCAGTGATCGACATTGTTGGTGCCGAACCCCGCGCGAACCATCTTCTGGAAGAGATAGTTTTCTTCGTTCGTGACACGAGCCGACGTCAGACCGGCAAGCGCATCCCCGCCGAATTCCGCCTTCGTTTTCGTGATTTTTTCCACGATAAGGCTGTACGCCTCATCCCAGCCGGCTTCCACGAACTTGCCGTCTTTCTTGATGAGAGGCGTGGTGAGACGGTCGGGATGGTTGATGAAGTTGTAGCCGAATTTGCCCTTGACGCACAGCAGGCCGTTGTTGGCCGCGCCGTCTACGGGCTCGATGCCGACCACCTTGCCGCCCTTGGTCAGCAGGTCCATCTGGCAGCCGACGCCGCAGTACGAGCAGGTGGTAGTGGTTCTCGCCACTTCCCAGGTACGGAACTTCTCTTTCGACTTCGGCATGAGAGCGGCCGTGGGGCACACGGAAACACAGTTGCCGCAGGAAACGCAGACCGACTCATTGACCGGATCATCAAACGGCGCGGCAGGATGGGAGGTAAAGCCGCGGTTTGCGAAATCGATTGCCTCCGTGCACTGCTTGGCGGTACAGGCGTTCACGCAGCGGCGGCAGTGAACGCACTTGTTGTTGTCACGAACATAGAATTCGTTGGACTCGTCAAGCGGGAAACTGTTCATGATGCCGGGGAAACGGGTTTCCTTGATATCATACAGATAGCAGAGGTCCTGCAGCCCGCACTTGCCCGCCTTGGGGCAGGTCAGACAATCCTGGGCATGGTCCGACAGGAGCAGCTCCAGATTAAGTCTCCGGGCGCCGTTGACGCGATCCGTGTCGGTTTTGACGTCCATGCCGTCCATCACCGGCGTGGAACAGGCAGGAGCAAGGTTTTTCCTGCCGGCGACCTCCACCATACAGACCCTGCATGACGAGTTTGCACCCGACATGTCACTGTGAAGTTCCAGGTAGCAGAGTGTCGGAACCGACACGCCGGCTGCCTTTGCGGCGTCAATGAGCATTGACCCCTTGGGAACTTCGACCGATTTACCATCAATCGTTACCTTAACCATTCCTTTTTCCTTTCCCTTTTTAGTGTTCTTCCCGCCCAAGCACATCATCCGGAATGCGCGACAACAACCTGTTCTCTCCCGGACATATCCTTCCGGGGCTACCGCGGACTACAGAGAATCAGGGAGCGGCACTCCTGCATAAAAAACATAGCACCCCCAGCACGCGGGACTCCGTGATTCCCCCACCGGCTGAGGTCAAACAGACATACCATTTCAGCGCATATTCGGCCTAACGGAAAACCGATTTTATAATTACTAAATATAGTGGCAGTGGATTATTTGACAGAGGAACAGACTATCGCTATATAATATATTACATTACGTTGACATAAACATATGTGATAACGTAAAAAACGAAGGCCCGCAGCCCGTAACAGTGCATACGAGCCTCCAAGCACATATACATGTCTATGCTGGAGGTAAGTATTACTATAAATAAAACAAAAAAACAAACGCTTTTTTACCGAATTAATAATATTTTATCGACATAAGAGAACTTATATAGATGGTTTTGATATCAATGGCAATTGCTTACAGTCATTATTAGTTTAGTATTTGCTCTAAACGGTATCAGATTCTACATTTCGTTATGTCATAAATTATATTTCGTATTGTTATGTATCCTATGAGAGCTTATTGAGTGTGCTGTGATGGGAAAGTAAGTAACTTCCGTATCACCGACGCAGGAGCCCCGTGCAGGCGGTCCTCGCTGTCCGGATACTCGGAGTGGTGGTGCGGGGCGGTTCCTCCGGCACGGAGGATTGAGCCTGAAAACGGCAGTTGGAGTCATCCGAAGAGAATGACGTTGGCCTTATTCGTTGCTGCTCTTGGCGAAATGAAGCGTTGACAGCCGACGGTGTCCGAACCCGTAGGATGAGTTCAGCGGCTGTAGCGAAATGATTCTGGAGCAGAAGAAGAAGTGCATCCGGAGTGAACGAAGGATGACTCCAAATGACGAATGTGGGTTGAGGGGAAAAGACGACTTTTCGGGCGCCGGGCGGCGCCGGGAAAGAAAAAGCCGGGCAAGCAATCGGCCCGGCTTTTTCTTTCCTATGGATGTCTGTTCAGACTGTCCGTACTCCTTCTACTTCAGCTTCCCGACAAGATCGTCCAGGCCGAGAGCTTCGACCCAGGACACCTCTACATACTCGTCGCCCTTCTTCAGCATCGGCTTCAGAGGCTCATCGTTGTAACGCAGTTCCATACCGAGTCTACCCTTGAGGCAGAGAGGCCTCCCTTCACCGGCGGCCTTGGCCACAACGCCGATAACCTTGCCGTCCTTGCGAACCAGGTCGAACAGACAACCCGCCTCGCACCAACCGCAGGTCAGTTGCTCCTTTTCCATTTCCCAGACACGGGCTTTTCCAGCCAGAGATTTGTACGTGAGTGCGCCCACAGGACAGACCGACACGCAACGGGAACAGGAAACGCAGGCGGACTCGGCCAGCCCTGCGTCAAGCGCGGGCGCGACCTTGGTCTTGAATCCGCGATAGGCGAAATTGATGACCGCGCGCTCTTCCACATCGGAACAGGATCTGACGCATCTGCCGCACAGCACGCATTTGTTCATGTCGCGATTGATGTACGGATTGGAGTCGTCAAACTCATAATCCTTCTTCTCTCCGCCGAAGCCCGCGCCCTTCACGTCGTAGCGGAAGGCATAGTCCTGCAGCTTGCATTCACCGCTCTTCTCGCAGGTCATGCAGTCAACGGGGTGATTTGCCAGCATCAGCTCGAGGATGGTTCTCCTGGCTTCCATGACCGCAGGTGAATCGGTTTCCACGACCATGCCGTTGGCGCATGCGGTTACGCATGACGCGGGCAGGTTGCGGGCGCCCTTTATTTCCACGACACAGATTCGGCATCCGCCGTATCCCGGATACGCGGGGTCATGGCAAAAAGTGGGTATAAAGAAACCTGCTCCCAATGCGGCGTCCAGAACCGTGGTACCCGCCGGGACGGTAACTTCCTTGCCGTTAATTGTAAGAGTTACGGTAGACAATTGTGATACCTCCTTTTTATAGGTGTATAGACTGAAGGCTGAAGACTGTCAGAAATACATTCGACGACCGGCAGACAAATACGCCTGACACACGACATATGCCTTTGCATGCGGGGTTACTTCAGCCTTCGGTCTTCAGCCTTATTACCTGATTTCTATGCCTTCTCTATTGCGTCGAACTTGCACTTGGGCACGCAGGCGCCGCACTTGATGCATTTGGT
>CALABV010000076.1 GCA_937886325.1 uncultured Geobacter sp. | reverse complement strand
TCTTCATAAAGAAGTCCGCGGCCCGTGAATTGGAGGTCCTGGCGAAAAAAGATCTCCCGAAGGTCCTGAAGCGGATCGAGGCGCTTGCTGAAAACCCGAGGCCCACCGGTGCGGAGAAGCTTGCCGGGGTAGAGTTGTGGCGGATACGACAAGGTGAGTACCGGATAGTTTACTCCATCGAGGACAATGCTCTTACGATCTGGATCGTCAAGGTCGGACACCGGAGAGAGGTTTATCGGAAGATCAAGTAGCAGGAAGGTTTTGGCAGGAAAAACAAAGCGGCTTTCCCGAGGCGGGAGAGCCGCTTTGTTTTTCTGCACATCAGGAATCCGACGAGCAGGTCGAGACACCCCTTTCGGGATAATTCGCCGGCCTGTGCGGAATTGTCAGACGATCATGTTCTCCATGGCCCAGACGCCGCACGGACAGATGCCCGCGCAGATGCCGCAGCCGATGCAGTACCTGTCGTCCGAGGTGTACTCCACGGAGCCGTCTTCCTTCTCCGTGCGGACGATGGCGCCCTCCGGACAGGTTTCCAGGCACATGGAGCAGTCGCGGCAGGTGCCGCAGGAGATGCAGCGGTGCACCTCGTTTTTCGCGTCCGTTACGCGGAAGCGGCTGCGGTTCTGGGGGATGAACAGTTCGCGGCTCAGCTTCTCCTGGGGGATCATCTCCGGCTTCTTCTTGGGGACCAGTTCCCAGCCGCTGAGGTAGGCATTGATATATTCGGCCACCTCGCGACCACCGGCGATGGCGTTGGTCAAGAGCCCCGGCTTTATGGTGTCGCCGATGGCAAACACCTTTTCATTCCGGACCGACTGCCAGCATTCCGTCACGTCCATCATGCCGCGATCCGTAAGCCATTCGCGGGGCACGTAGGAGAGGTCGGGCCTTTCGCCGATGGAGATGATGACCGTGTCTGCCTCGATCAGGCGGCCGTCCTTGGTGCGAAGGCCTTCGGCATCTATTCTCTCGGTGAACACCGGCCACTGGATATCTCCACCAAGGGCCTTGAAGTGATCGATCTCCTTCTGGTAGGCCGCGGGGCGCTGCACGTCGATGGCGGTCACCTTCTCGGCGCCCATGGCATATGCCCCCAGCGCCACATCCATGCCCGCGTTGCCCGCGCCGATAACGACCACCTTTTTCCCCACCTTGGGGTTTTCACCGTTGTTGATGGCCTTGAGGAAATCCAATCCCTTGACCAGACGCTCGTGGCCGGGGAAAGGAATCACCACCGGATTGTGGGCGCCGCTGGCGATAACCAGAACGTCGTAGTCCGACTGCATGGCGTCGAAGGAGGTCTTGTCAATCTTCTGGGAAACGCGGATATCCGCGCCCATTTCCTTGATGCGGTTGACCTCGCTGTCCAGTATCTCGCGGGGCAGTCGCTCCATGGGGATGGCCTGGCGCAGCTTGCCGCCCACTTCCCTGTCGCCTTCGAACAGCGTGACGCTGTGGCCGAGGAGGCTCAGTTGCCATGCCGCGGACAGGCCGCCGGGGCCGCCGCCGATGATGGCGACCTTTTTCCCGGTGGCCGCGTTCTTTGCCGGCGGCGCCGCATCCTGGGAAAGGCGTCCCAGTTCCTGCATGGCCACCGGAAGGTCGATGAACTGGCGGCTGCAGGCATCCTTGCACAGGTTGGGGCAGACCTGGCCGCAGACGCTGGCAGGGAAAGGGGAGAAGTTGAGCACAAGTTCCAGCGCTTCCTTTATCTTGCCCTGGCGGAGCAGGTTGATGCGATCCTGGGTCGGTATGCCCGTCGGGCAGGCGGTCTGGCAGGGCGCGCCGAACAGCTTGTTCTGCCAGTGGGGGACCTTGAGGCGGTCTTCTCCGGTATTGACGAAGTTGACCACCCGATCGTAATCGTCGGCGACCACGTCGCCGAAGATGCCGCCTTCGACCCATTTCTGGGTACGGAATTCCTTCATGGAGATCCGGTCCAGACGCTGGCGCTCTTCCCAGGTCATGGCCACGATCTTCTTCCACTGGGAGAGATCGGTCAGTTGGGAAAGCAGGTGCGGGCGATCGATCTTTTCCAGGAACACCGGCATGTTGGAGAGGAGGAATTCCTGATCCGCTTCATCGAGATCCAGGAGCCATACCTGTTTCGACAGCCCCTTTACCGGGCCTCGCACATAGATGGTGCCGCCGACCATGCCGATGCAGGCCCGGTCGCCCAGCACCGACTCGAACTGCTCGGAGTCGTGGCCGCACACCACGGCGATGCCTCCGCCCATGAACTCGAAGGAGAAGGATCCGGTATTCTTCAGGATCCAGAGTTCCGGCGGCTCATAGGACGGGTCGTGTTTCATGAGGGAGCCGGTGCGGGTGCCCGCCCGGCCGCCCACGTAGATCTTGCCGCTTGCGGAGCAGTGGCCGGTGGTGTCTCCGCCGTCCCCTTTCAGGGTGAGGGTGGCGCCGGCGTTGAGCCAGCCGACGTCGGCCGGGGCAGGGCCGTCCACCAGGATCTCCGTGCCTTCCAGGCCGAAGGAGCCGACCCTCTGTCCGGGGTTCTTGACGGTAAATTTCAGAGGTTTGCCGTCTTTGGTCCAGAGCGGGCCGCCGATGTCGTGGTGGCCGGAGGCGAGAATCTCGAATTCCGTCTCTCCCTGATCCAGGGCCGCATATATCTTCTGCAGCAGCTGCTGCGTCGAGATCCGCTTATTCTGTTCATCAAAACCTGAGATAAAAGCTGGCATGTATCTATATCCTCCTTAGCAGACGTATTGGACCTGCAGGCGGTCCGCAACGGCTTTGTCGGTGGAGATGAGGCAGTCGGAACGGCCGACCGGCAACGACGAGTTGCCGATGGGGGCCATGAGCTTGCGCAGCTCCTTGTCCACGCCCAGAAAGTAATTGACGATGTTTTCCGCGACCTTGTCCGGGTTGAGCCTTTTCACCAGGAGCGGCTCCTGGGTGGTTATCCCCGCCGGGCAGAGGCCGGTGTTGCAGGCGTTGCAGCGGCTGTGCTCGTTGCCGAGGCAGCCTGCCAGCTGCAGCATCAGCTTGCCGGTAAAGACGCCGTTGGCCCCGAGGCAGAACATCTTGAAGGCATCCGCCGCCAGGTTGCCGGTCTTGCCCAGACCGCCGGCCGCCCACAGGGGGATCTGTCCCTGGCGCCCCTGGGCGCAGGCTGCCTGGTAGCAGTCGCGCAGCTTGCTGACCACCGGATGGCCGGTGTGGTCCAGGGATATGTCGTGGGCCGCGCCGGTGCCGCCGTCGATGCCGTCGAGGAAGAATCCGCCGACGATGTTGTACGGGTCGCGCACCAGGTTGTTGAACACGGAGACCGAGGTGGCGCTGGCAGCCACCTTGATGGCCACCGGCACGCGGAACTTGAAGGCCGCGTTGAAGGAGAGGAACATCTTCTGCACGCTCTCCTCGATGGAGTACAGGCCCTGGTGGTTGGGCGGCGACAGCAGGTCCGACTTGGGCACGCCGCGGATGGACTGGATATGGGATGCAACCTTTGCCGCCATGAGCAGGCCGCCGTCGCCGGGCTTGGCGCCCTGGCCTATCTTGATGAGAACGCCGGCCGGGTCTTCCACCATGTGGGGCATGGCCTTGATGATGCGGTTCCACCCAAAGTGGCCGGAGGCGATCTGCAGGATGACGTACTTCAGGTACTTGCTCTTCAGCAGGCGCACCGGCATGCCGCCCTCGCCCGAGCACTGGCGGACCGGCAGGCCGCACTCCTCGTTCAGGTAGGCCACGGCCATGGAGACCGCCTCCCACATCCTCCAGGACAGGGCGCCGATGGACATGTCGCCGATAATGATCGGGTAGATCCAGTTCAACGGGGGAGTCTGTCCGGTTTTGGTAAGCTTGCCGTCCGGGCCGAGGGTGAAAGGCAGGTTCTGCGCCGGGAGCACGCGGCCCAGGGGCGCCAGACAGTCAAAGGTGTGGCGCTCGGCATCCAGGCTCGGGTCGGTCATCTGGGAGATGCGGCCCACCCGCAGGGTGTCCAGGGTACGGGCCTGGACCTCCAGGTTGTTGCGCCCGCCGCGCTTGGGACCGCTGGCCGTGGTCGCCTGGTACACCACGTTGAAGCGCGAATCCGGGTTGCGCTCGGAACGGATGGCGCTGTTGGGGCAGACCCGCTCGCATACGCCGCAGCCTCGGCAGAAGTGCTTCAAAATGTTCACCTGGGTGATGACCGGCGTCGCGCTGAAGGAGATCTTCGGCTCCGGGGTCTCGGTGTCCGAGAAGGATTTGCGGCGGCGCTCCACTTTCGGCTTGATGGCGCCGAAGCTGCATGCCGACACACAGGATCCGCACAGGGTGCAGCGCTTGGTATCGTAGATGACCTTCCAGGGAAGATCGTTGCAGGCCAGATCGTTTATTTTTACTGTTTCCATCGCTGGACCTCCAGATTGTTGTCGACCACGACAATTTCCCTCTCGTTGGGATAGATGTCGCTTTCCCAGTCCCGTCCGGGCAGGATCTCGTTGATGCCGCACACCTCCGAGGAGAAGACCACGGTATCCTCGGTGCGCCCCACTACAATGGGTCTGAGCTTCTTTGCGTCGCACACGACCCACATGGTGAAGTCGGGCAGGGTGCCGATGATGGTGTTGGGGCCGTTGATCTCCAGGTGAGCCAGGGACTGGCGGATGGCGAGCAGCTCTTCTTTGTCTTCGCGCTTCACGACTTCCTCGAAGGGGAGCGGCGTGATGATGTGCTTGTAGTACTGGAGCGGCCACCCGAGCCGGCGGTGCATGTAGTGCATGGTGTAAAGGAAGCACTGGGAATCGGATTCGAAACCGAGGTAGCCGGGATGCAGGGTGGACTGGAACTCCTTGTTCTTCTGGTAGAAGGTGTTCTCGCCATTGGTCAGGGTCACGTAGCCCTGGAGGAAGAAGGGATGGGCCGCATACCGTACGATGGCGTAGTTGGTGTTCTGGCGGCACTGGGCGGTGATGGTCCTGGCCGTGAAGGACTCATCCGGCTCCCAGAGCCCGAAGAAGGTGCCGATGTCCCGGGGGTCGCCGATCTCCTTCAGCGTTATGACATCCGGCCAGAAGGAGTAGACGAAGCCCGTTTCATCCTTTTCCAGAGCAGCGCGGATACGCAGCCGGGTGTTGGTCAGCAGTTCTTCCTTGTCACGCTGAGACATGTCCCTGCAATAGTCGGGGTAGTCAAAGGTGCGGAATACGTAGTTCGGCATCTTCTTGATGTCCATACCCGGTTTCCAGTTGGTTTCCGGAGCCCATTGGAAGACCTGCCGGAAACCGAGGACACCCAGGATTTCCTCCGTAATCTGAAGGCCTTCATCGGTACAGGCCAGCGAAAGGGTCGGCTTGTCCTTGTAGTCGGCGAAAATGCCGCCCAGATCCTGCATGACCATGGCAAACCCGGAATTGTCATGCCCCTTCTGCTGTGAATTCATCAGGTGCAGTGCCGTGCTCGGGTGCACGTAGTTGAGACTTTTTATGGCGCCAATGCGACACATGAACGATTCCTCCGCTATGCGCTGCCTCGGTCGCCGTCGACCGGCAGCGGGTTGTAATCTTGGTGTCTCGTTTCGGGCGAGTATCAGTCCGTCCATCGGGAAAGCACACTGATATATCACCCGGTGAAACGGCTACACAGCAAACACAATGCCAAAACCAAGTCGCTCCACCATATTTTTAATGATGCAATAATATATAATAATTTCGGTATATTATAAGATTTGAGGAATCAGGAATATTCTGAGAATGGAAAGGTGAGACCGGGACACGAACAATATAGGGTATATTTTTTATTCTTTGCAATGTAGTTATGTTACATACTGATTCTTTCTGCAGTCACGTGCCGCCTTGCGGATCATGAGTCGAGCGAGGCGCCTCACCGCGTTTTCCACTCCGGTCTGGCGGACCGTGAGTCAATCTGGTAGAGTACAACGAAAACGCGGCCCGTCCATCCTATGAACCTGAAAACGGCAGTTGGAGTCATCCAAAGAGAACGACTAATGCCGAATCCGGGATACAACGGGTCAATCCATCCGGGAGACGTGAAATGATATCCCCGCGTACACTCTGCTGCTTGCTGTGCCTCGTATACCTCCTCCTCGCCGGACCGGTGTCGGCCGATACCGTTTCAACCCCGATCCATGAAGAATGGAACGCACTGCAAGCCGCCGTGAGAGACGGGACGATACCGAAGGATGACGCACAGAGGGAAATCGTCAGGTTGGGCGGGAAGCTGCGGGAAAAACATTCCGACAAGGTCGCCCGCTCCCCGTTTCATTTCCCGGTCAAAGGGTATGGGCCGGACTGCATCGGCGGGAAACAGGGCAGCGGATTCAAGCCGGGGGTTTACAATTTCTACGACGGCAATCGCCACGGCGGCCACCCTGCCCATGACCTGTTCATCCGCGACATGGGCAGTGACGGAATGGACGGCGGAACGGGAAAACCGGCGGAGATAGTCTCGTTCAGCGACGGCATCGTCGTCGGCGTCAATCCCGCCTGGCAGCATCCAAGCGAAATCAGGGGCGGGGTCTACATCTGGATCTACGACCCGTCCGGAGACCGCTATTACTACTACGCTCACCTTGCCCGGGCGCTGGTCGTCCCTGGAGCGCGCGTGAAGGCAGGCGACACCATCGCCCTGCTCGGCAGGACCGGCAAGAATGCCTGGCCCAAACGTTCTCCGACCCACCTGCACTTCATGTGCCTCTCCTTTGACCAGGGGAGGATGACGCCCCATGACACCTATCGCGATCTGCTGGGATCGGTTGTCTCCTCGAAGGAGAAATAGAGCCGTTCTCTCCGGACGACTCCGACAGCCGTTTTTGACTCCTGAATACGTGACGCCTTCACGCCTTCGCCTTCGCGGAACGCCTCGGTTTCTTGCATTCGCGTGGGTTGAACCGGCCCGACGACGGTCACCCGGCGTAACCGGCGTGAAACAGCGTCGGCGACGTTCAAACCCCGGCATTCCGCTCGCCTCGGCATTCAGACATCACGAATTCAGGTGGTTCTACAGTCCCTGCGCGACGTCGGCATCCAGGCGGAGCGCCCAACAGTTGTCGCACAGCATCGTCTTTCGGCAGTAGTCCTTCCAGCACCCCACCTCTCCCGTCAGCGCGAAGAAAATCCGCGCGGCATGATCGGTGGTTCGACCTTTGAGAAGCACAAGGTCGCCGCTCCGGAGCTCGTTCTTCAGAAAGCGGGCCGCCTCCTTGAGGGTCGGGAAATGATGGACGTAATCCGGACGCATTCCGGCTTCAATGGCCCGACGCCTTCCATACTCCGCGCTCTCTCCTATGAAGAGGGCCACATCCGCGGCACGCCGGGCGGTTTCAGCCAGGCGCCTGAGTCGGTTCTTGCGGTTGACCCCGGAGTCGGAGAAGTCGTTGACCACCAGCAGGCGGCGCTGTGCATCCGCCTCTTCGAGAACGCGGCAACTTGTTTCGAGCGTGTCGATGGATGCATTATAATCGTCCCGCAGCACGATAGCTCCCATGGGTAGCGCCACTGGTTGGAGCCTGGCGGGGAAAGGTTCGACATCCCGCAGGGCCTTGGCGGCCTGACGCGGGCTCACGCCACACTGCTGCGCGGTGCAGAGCGCGGCAAGCAGCGAGTTGATCCAGTGCCGGCCCACGAGCCGCGTCTCCACGTCGGCCGACTCACCATGACTGTGTACCCGGAAAGCGAGCCGATCCGGCCAGCGCGAGGTGACGCCGTCCGCCCGGACGTCAAACTCCGGGGATGTTCCGAATCGGATCACCCGGAGTCCAGGCCGATTCGCCATGGAGGCGACGAGCGGATCCTCACCGTTTACGATAGCCGTGCCTCCGGGGCGAAGAGCATCGAGAAGGTGGGATTTCTCGGCGGCATGGTCTTCCAGTGTAGCGAAAACCGTGGTGTGCGTTCTCAGTACGTTGAGAATAACGGCCACATCCGGTCGCACCAGCTGGGCGCCGCGAAGCATGTTGTTCGGCGCCGCTCCCGCGACCTCGAGTACCGCGAAGCGATGCCAGGGACGGACCCGCAGAATGCTCACGCACAATCCAAGACCGCTGTTGTGGTTGCCTCCGGTCTTGATCGTCGGCGCTTTCGTAGCGAGTATCGCAGCGAGGCATTCCTTGGCCGTGGTCTTGCCGAGGCTTCCGGTGATTGCAATGAAGGTGGTCCGGAACATCAGGCGCCTCCACAGGAACGCCAAGGCCCCGACACTGTAGAGGAGCGGGCGGCAGGTGCGGAAAGGGCGCCAGAACAGCCTTTCCTTCAACCACAACGTGACCTCCCTCCGATTCATTCCCGCATACGCGCGGCGAACCCGGCGGATCAATCCGCGCCGTGGCCAGGTTTCGGAAATACCCATGGCAGCATCCTTTCAAATCCTTGATTAGTCGGTTGGAGTCGTCTTTCGTTCACTGAGAGCCGCCGGATTCGGTTGCCTGTTCACGGGAGTTGCGCGGCTGGACGCAATCTCCCCGGTCATCCGGTGGCGACGCGTTATCGCCTTTTCCGGTCTAGCATGAATCGCACCTTCCGGACCAGTTCCAGAGGCTGGAAGGGTTTCATGAGAATCTCGTCCCCCTCTTCCAGAACTCCCTTGGATGCAAGCAGATCGGTGCTGTACCCGCTCATGAACAGGACTTTCACATCATGCCCGAGCCTTCTGATTTCCTCATGGGCCTCTTTGCCGCTTTTTGACGGCATGATCATGTCCATGACGATCAGTTCGATCTTCCCGCTGTTTGCCGTGAATTTCTCGACAGCATCAGCGCCGTTACGGGCAAGCAGCACGTCGTACCCGAATTTTCTCAGGACGGAATCCGCGAGTTGCCGGATGGAAGCATCATCCTCCGCCACCAGCACCGTTTCAGTGCCCATCCGGGGATACTCCGGGTCAACCCTTTCTTCATCGTCCGCATGTTCTTCCGTATCAAGTGGGAGGTAGATTCTGAATGTCGTGCCTTTGTCCGGTTCACTGCGGACGTCAATAAAACCGTTATGCTGCTTGACGACCCCGTATACTATCGAAAGCCCCAGGCCGGTACCCTTTCCCACCCCTTTGGTTGTGAAAAACGGTTCGAAGATTTTCCGTACCGTATCGGCATCCATGCCTTCGCCGGTATCGGATACCGATAGAACGACATACCTGCCCGGTGATCCGGAACCGTGCGCATGGACAAAGTCTTCCCGGATAACCTCGACCCCCGTCTCGATGGTCAGCACTCCTCCCCTGGGCATCGCGTCCCTGGCATTGGCCGCAAGGTTCATCAGAACCTGTTCTATCTGACCTCCGTCAGCATATATCATCAGGGGATTCGCCCGGAATTCCGTCTTCAACCGGATGTCCTCACCGATAATCCTGGCAAGCAACGCGCCGATATTCAGGATATGGTCATTCAGGTTGATAGACTTCAGACTCATAACCTGTTTCCTGCTGAAGGCGAGCAGGCTCCCGGTCAGCTTGGCGGCCCTTTCCGCTGCCCCGTGAATCTGGTCTACGCCTGATCTGAGGGCCGGCTGGTTTTCCGTGCCGGCCTTCATCATATGGCAATATCCGTAAATTACCGTCAGGATATTGTTGAAATCATGGGCAATCCCTCCGGCAAGCTGCCCGATTGCCTCCATTTTCTGGGACTGGCGGAGTTGTTCCTCCAGGAGTTTCTGGTCCGTGATATCCTGGTTGAGGCCGATCATCCGTTCGGCTTCGCCGTTTTCGTTTCTGATTACGATACCGCAGGCCTTGATGTTCTTTACGGTCCCATGGGGATGCATGACGCGGAATTCGGTTTCATAGTCCCTCTCGCCGCGGATTGCGGCCAGATTTGCTTCCAGCGCCGCCGCGCAATCATCCGGGTGAATCCTCTTCAGCCATGCGTCAAAACAGCCGGTGAACGAGTCCCTGTCCATTCCGTATATTTCGAACATCCGATCGTCCCAGATCACTCTGTCCGTCATCAAATCCCTGTCCCAGATGCCCAACCGTCCCGAATCAACGGCGAGCCGAAGCCGGTGAGATGCTTCCAGCAGCTCCTCCTGAGCCTTTCTGCGGTCGGTTATGTCACGCATTGTCAGGATCACGCCGATAATGTCGTCCTTCGTGTTCCGGAGGGGGGAATGCATCACCGTTATCCAGTCTGAAGAGTCGAACCGGTGGAAAGGAATCCGCATATCGATGGAAGCGGGCCTGCTGCCGGACAGTGTCGCTTCGGCTCTCTGCACAATGCCGAGTTCCCTGAAAATGGGGAAGGGTTCCGGCAGATGCCTGCCCATTATCTCGGAAGCCCGCACGCCGGACAGCTGTTCCATGTACGGGTTCCAGACCTGGTAGCGCAACCCCCGGTCCAGGACGACAACGCCCTCGTCAACGCTGTTGATGACCTGCTGACCGAACTGGCACGCCTCCATCAGGGCGTCGTCGACCCTGAATTTCGCCATGGCGATTGCCACGTAGTCAACCAGATCCTCCAGCAGGGCCATTTTTTCGACGGTGAAGCGGTCCCGGCGTTTGTCGTTGAACTGGAACAGGCCAATAGTCTGGTCATGCACCCGCAACGGAATGAGCGCCACCGACTCATACCCTTCTCCGTTGCAGCGGTTGCGCGTCCTTGCCTGCCGGTCTTCATCCGTCGTGGTTGCCAGCAGTTGCGAGGTGCAGTTTGTCCAGAAACTTCCGTGCTGTGTAAAGAAAGGCTTTGACGGGTCGAAACGCCCGCAGAGGACATTTCCGCACATGCAATGCAATGCGGGATGGCCCACGGAATCTCGGACCAGTTCTCCGGCCTGGTCGTGGGCGCAGAGGCAGTTCTCCACTTCCACGAATTCCACGGGAAAGCCGCGTGTTTCGTAATAGGGGAAATCATACCCTTCCTGCAATCTGACACCAACGGCCTCGCACCCCGTGAACCGCTGCAAATACAGCATCAGGTCGCTCATCAGCTCCTTCAGGTCGACGGCCCTGTTACAGATTCGCAGCAGCTCAATCGTGGCTTCCCGTGCCCCTTCCGCCTTCTTTTGATCGGTGATGAAGCGGGAGATAAGCAGATACAGGATAACCCCGGTCACCAGGATGAACAGGAACCCTTTTACAACGGCAATACGGTAGAGGATGGCCGGGTCGTTTGTGAGAAGGCCCACGACAGTGTCCGAAAGATATATCCACAATGCCGCAACCATCGCATATATAGCGACGATCCGCAGTGCTGCCGCGCTGACCGGGGGGCTATGGGTATTTTTCATGACTACACCGTCACCTTTCCTTTCACCAGGCCTCTCCTCCATTTCACCTCTGTATGTGTATACCGGATTCTTCCGCGAAGGAATCGTGGTGCGGCGATTATTGAGCTTCCTCCATCCATCCCCTGCCTCCCAGCACGCGGGCAACCATCATGCTGGACACATTGTCGCCGACGGCGTTGAGCATGGTAGCGGGCGCATCCACCAGCGTGCCGACCATCGTGATCAGGGGAAACGCTTCAGGGGGAAAACCGTACAGGGACAGGATCAGCAACTCGCCGATGGTGCCTCCGCCGGGGATGCCGCTCACCACCACGCCGGTCAGGAGGGCAATCCCCAGGGCGGTCAGAATCGGCTCGATTCCGGTAAAGGGCATCTGGAATACTCCGAAGAGAAAGGCAATCTTCAAGACCGCGGCCAGGCACGATCCCTCCATGTGGATGGTCGCTCCGATGGGAATGACCACTTCACTGATATCCCTGGGCACGCCGATGGAATCCGCCGCCTGGAGATTGGAGGGGATCGTCGCCATCGAACTGCCGGTGGCGAGTGCCGTAAGCGACGGCGGGATGATTGCGCGCCAGAACTTCTTCACACCGGCTGCGCGGCCGGCAAGGAAGGCATACAGGGAAAAGGCAAGGATGTAATATGCAAAGGCCGTCGGATAGTAGAGCGTCATTGCGCGGGCGTACGAGCCGAGAAGCTCGGGGCCGAAAGAGCCGACCAGGTAAGCGAAGTATGCGCACAGGCCGATCGGCGCGTACAACATGATGAAGGAGATCAGCTTCATCACGACCTCGTTGGCCGAGGCCAGGAACGCGGCGAACGCCCTCCCTTTTTCTCCCGCGGCGGACGTGGCGAGACCGGTCAGGATAGAGAAGACAATCAGGGCAAGCATGTTGTTCTTGGACAAAAGGTGAGGAAAGTCGGAGACGGTGAATGCCCGGACGATGTGCTCGGACACCTTGAGGTTGTGAACATCGGCCGTCACGGGAAGGGGGATGTTCACACCGGCGGCAGGGGGATAGAGGACGACCGCGGCGATCATGACCGTCGACGCGATGAGGCCCGTTGCGACGAATATCAGTACCATCACGGAAAGGATCCTGCCCAGGCGCCCGACATTGTTCATGGAGGCGACCGCTGAGGAGATGGAAAAGAACACCAGCGGGACAATCACGGTGAAGAGCAGATTCAGGAATATGTCGCCCAGCGGCTTGAGTACCGCGGCATCCTTTTGAAGGAGGATGCCGAGAACGGCGCCGACAATAATCGAGATAATCAGAAGGATGGAAAAACCATAGGACTTCAGAAATGGCGGCAAAGTTTTTTTCATGGAAGAATCACCCTTGGAAATAGAGGTCTGTTATCTACTTTCCCGCCCCGCCGTCCCCAGTGTCCGGCTCTGGCCGTTTCCCCGGATACCTCATGGAAATGGCAAGCCGGTGTTCATGTGAATCCAGGGTAAAGCGCGCATCCCTGAACCTGGGCGGGCCGAACCGCATGGCCGGGTTGCGCGACGCCCCGACGCCCTCCCGGGGGATGCCGAACATGCTCAGCTGCAACGCTCCGTCGCCATTCTCGTCGTGGAACACGCTTACCGCATAATTCCCGTACGGGATATCCTCCAGCGTTACCCGGCATGCGTTGCCCACTATTTCCGCGAACCGAGATTCCAGGGCCTGCCGGTGATCCGCGGGAAAACCCTTTTCCCGGGAAAACAGCAGTACGCCGGCCTTGCCGTGGGAATTCCTGAACCCCGTTATCTCGACCACGATGGCGCCCCGTTCTCCCTGGGCGCAGAGAAACGACGGAGCAAGCAGCGCAACCGCCGCCACGGCTTTCACAATGAACGCGAACCGCCGTATCCGGCTCATTTCTTTCCTGCCGCGTGTTTTGCCAGAATCATGTGAGCCGAAATCCGTCCCGACTCGTAGATGGTGGGCAGCCCGCTCCCGGGATGGGTCCCCCCGCCCACCAGATAACAGTTCCTCAGCCCCTCGAATTCGTTGTGGGGACGGAAATACAACATCTGGCCCAGCGTGTGAGCAAGATTGAACGTCGCTCCCTTGTACACATGGTAGCTGTCCCGCCAATCCTCCGGAGTCGTGATTTTTCTGACCTTGATACGGGAACGCAGCCCGGTGAGCCCGGCCCGCGACTCGAGAGCCGTCAGCACCTTTTCCGCATACCGCTCCTTTTCTACCTCCCAGGGAATAGGAAACGACAGGTTCGGAACCGGGACCAGCACATAGATGGTTGAATGGCCTGCCGGCGCCAGCGTCGGATCCGTTACCGAGGCGTTCTGCACGTAGAAGGACATATCGTCGGACAGGCGGCCTTTGTGGAAGATATTCTCGATGTTTTCCCGGTACTCTTCCGCAAAAAAGACATTGTGGTGGGGGATGTCGTAGCAGTGGTCAATCCCCAGATAGAGCATGAACGTGGAACAGGAATAGTCCATGGCATCGAGCCGTTCCCGGGAGTATCGGGGAACGGCGGTACCGGTCAGGTTGGCCATGGCATAGGCGAAATCGGCATTGATGATCACCTCGTCCGCATAGACCCTTTCTCCGCCAGCCAGCTCAACGCCCCGTGCCGTCCCGTCCTCGACCAGGATGCGTTCGACCGGCGCTGACAGGCGCAGTTTCCCTCCCTGTTCCGCAAACACCCTGCCCATGGCCTGCGATATGACATTCAGCCCGCCGATGACATGGTATATGCCGAAGGAGTGCTCGACATAGGGAATGATGGTGAAGGCCGCCGGACAATCCCAGGCCGACATCCCCAGGTATTTGGACTGGAACGTGAAGGAAAGCTTCAGCTTCTCGGGGGTGAAATACTCTCCGAGATTTTCAAAGATGGATCGTCCCAGGGAGAGATGGGGGAGAGCCTTGATCAGGTTGGCCGAAAAGAGCGACCGGAACGAAGAATAGTCCGCCTTCAGGCAGGGATACATTTTGTCGAAGCGGATTTTTTCCCGCTGCAGGAATTTCCGGTAGCCCTCTTCACTGCCCGGGAACACCCTGGCAAGTTCCTGCTCCATCTTCCGGTGATCGCTGGACGGGGATATCTCCATGTCCGAGAACACGAGACGGTACATGGGGTCGAGCCTGACCATTTCCATGTACTTTGCGGCATCTCTCCCCGCCAGGCTGAAGATTTCCTCCAGAATGAAGCTCATCATCAGGAATGTGGGTCCGGTATCAAAGGTATAGCCGCCGAGCGTGAGGGGAGCGTTCCTGCCGCCCACGTGACCCTCTTTCTCAAATATCTCAACGTCATAGCCATGCCTCGCCAGGATCATGCCGGCGGTCAAGCCCCCCGGACCCGCGCCGATTATCGCGATTTTCTTGGACATGTCATCCTCCTTTGCCTCTGCCCTCCGGCGGAGGGCGCCGTTCTTACGGCTGTATCAATCGTGCCGCCATCTCCGCTGGCGCCCGGTTTTCAAATGCGGGCCATCTGTAAAACGATTCTACCGGATTTCATCAGTCATGATAGTAAGATTCATGCATTTTTCAACCGTGCGAAATCGGAAGAATCGTGGAGATGAAATTTCCGAGACATGAAAAGCATGGCAGGATGCGAACACAGGGAGAATTCGGGCTATTCTTTGCCATTTCTACACCGTGCCGGCCAGGCTTTTCTCCACCACCTCGAACACATCACGGGGCAGATCCGGCAATGCCTTGATAGCGCGCAACTCCCTGAGCATCATCTCCTGACGCGCCTGGTCGTAGCGACGCCAGCGGACGAGCGGCGCGAGGAGACGGGCCGCGACTTGGGGATTGAACGGTATGAGGCGCCGCAGCTGCTCGCCGAAAAAACGGTATCCTGCGCCGCTCGGGTCGTGGAACCGCACCGGATTGGCCTGGGAAAAGACTCCCACCAGGGAGCGGAAGCGGTTGGGATTGGTCAGCTCGAAGGATGGATGTTCAAGGAGATCCGTCACTTCGGCCAGGGTATCCGGCAGGGTCGAGGAGGCCTGCACCGAAAACCACTTGTCCACCACCTGACGGTCGTCGCGCCATTTATCGTAGAATCCGGCCAGGGCAACGCGACGCTCCGGGCAATCGCAGGATGCGAGAGGGACGAGCGCGCCCATGACATCGGTCATGTTGTCGGCCTCACGAAACTGGCGAAGGCTGATTTCAACGATGTCCGGCGCCCCCGGGGTCATCAGGTATGCGAGGCAGAGATTCGCCAGGCGCCGCTCCCCCGCCCGCCCGTCATCCACGGCATAGGGGGCGGCGCGGCGGCACTCCTCCCGCACCGCCAGGAACTCCGCCCGCAACCCCTCCGCAAGCCCTTTCCGGACGAATTGGCGGGCCCGGTGGATTGCGGTGGGATCAGCCACCTCCAGGAGTTCGGCCAGGTATGACTCGGACGGCAGTGTCAGGGCCTCGGCCAGAAAGGCCCGGTCCCGTTCCCCGGATGTGAGGGTGGCGCGGAAAGCGGCAACGAATCCCGGATCGAGCCGGGGCTCCCGCCCTGATTGCAGATCCTCCACCAGGTCGAGGAGGAGCCGGACGGCCAACTGCTGCCCCGCCTCCCATCGACAGAAGGGGTCTTTTTCATGGGCCATGAGCAGCACAAGGTCGTCGTGACGGTAGGGGTAGGAAAGCCTGACCGGAGCGGAAAAACCGCGCAGCAGGGCCGGAACGGGCTGAGAGGCAAGGCCGGTGAAGACGAAGGTTTCCTCGGCGCGTCTGATCTCCAGGATGCGGGTCGTCGGCGCTTCGCCGTTCTCTCCCGTAAGGGTGCACGGCAGTTCCATGCCCTGCCGGTCGAGAAGACCCATGACCAGGGGCAGGTGAAACGGCTTCTTTTCCGGCTGGCCCGGTGTAGGCGGGCACGACTGTCGGACGGACAGGGTGTAGGTTCCGGCCTCCGGGTCGAAACTGCCGGTTGCCTCCAGTCGTGGTGTCCCGGCCTGCCCGTACCAGAAGCGGAACTGCCCGAGGTCTCTGCCGCCCGCATCCTCCATGGCCCGGACGAAATCCTCCACCGTCGCCGCTGAGCCGTCATGGCGCTGAAAGTAGAGGTCCATTCCCGCGCGAAACGGTTTCTCGCCAAGCAGGGTGTACAGCATGCGGATAACCTCGGAACCTTTGCGGTAGACGGTCGCGGTGTAGAAGTTGTTGATCTCCATGTAGGAATCGGGCCGGACCGGGTGGGCCATGGGACCGGCGTCCTCGGCGAACTGATAGGTCCGCAGGAAACGCACGTCATTGATTCGCTTCACGCCCCGCGACTCCATGTCCGCGGAAAATTCCTGGTCGCGGAAGATTGTCAGCCCCTCCTTGAGGGAAAGCTGGAACCAGTCGCGGCAGGTGACCCGGTTGCCGGTCCAGTTATGGAAGTACTCATGCCCGACAACCTCCTCGATTGCCTGGAAGTCGTCGTCGGTGGCAGTCTCCGGACTTGCCAGCACGTAGCGGGAGTTGAAGATGTTGAGCCCCTTGTTCTCCATGGCCCCCATGTTGAAATCATCCACCGCCACGATCATGAACAGTTCCAGGTCGTATTCCCGGCCGAACCTCTCCTCGTCCCATTGCATGGCCTTTTGCAGGGAGCGGAGGGCATGGCCGCACTTGTCCCGGTTCCTCTCCTCCACGAATATGCGCAGGGTCACGGCTCGTCCGGAGCAGGTGGTGAAACTCCCCTCGTGGCAGACCAGGTCGCCGGCCACCAGGGCGAAGAGGTAGCAGGGCTTGGGGAACGGGTCATGCCAGACGGCATAGTGGCGGCCGTCGTCCAGCGCCCCGCTTCCCACGGGATTGCCGTTGGAAAGCAGCACCGGGTAACGGCTCTTGTCGGCGACGATGGTCACGGTATAGACCGAGAGCACATCGGGGCGATCCGGGAAATAGGTGATGGAGCGGAACCCCTCTGCCTCGCACTGGGTGCAGAGCATGCCGCCGGAGCGGTACAGCCCTTCCAGGTAGGTATTGTCCCGGGGGCGAATCTCGGTGGTAACTTCCAGGATGAAGGAGGCCGGAACATCGGGGATGGTCAACCCTTCGCTGTCGAGCGCGTACCGGTCGCTTGCGAGGGGCATGCCGTCAAGGATCAGGCCCGGCAGGGAGGAACGCCGGCCGTCCAGGTGAAGCGGAGGACTGCCCGGCGCTGCATCCGGGTTTTTCCGCATCGCCATGCGGGAATGGACCCTGGTGGTTTCCTCGCCCAGTTCGAAGCGGAGCTCGATGGTATCGACCAGGTAGTCGGGCGGAGTGTAGTCCTTGCGGTAGATGGTCTGATGTGCCGGAGCGCTCATGAGTGCCTCGTTGATGGGAAGGTGGGTGAAAAGCGCAAAGCCGGTTCCCTTTCAAGGTTCCGGCTTTTTTTGTCCTGCAAACGGCCGTGATTTCTCCTTATTCCGTACGGCTGGTGATCTCGATCAGGTGGTATCCGAACTGGGTCTTGACCGGACCCAGGACCTTGCCTATCTCGCCGGTGAAAACGACCTGGTCGAATTCCCGCACCATCTGACCAGGGCTGAAGGCGCCCAGGGCGCCGCCATCCCTCTTGGAAGGGCACAGGGAGTGTTCCTTGGCAACGGCGGCAAAGTCCGCGCCTCCTTCAATCTGCGCCTTCAGGGTGTTGCATTGTTCCTCGCTGGCCACGAGAATGTGGCGGGCACTGGCTCTTTTCATCGTTTTCTCCTTGTGTGAATTTCCGTGTTTTCTGGTTGCCCGACATGTGCCGGCCAATGAATTTCCCGCAAGTCTACCACAACCGGGGGAACGGTGACAGGAGACTTTTCCGTATCTCCCCTGCAATCAGCTCTTAGTGAAGTTCCAGCGGAGGTTCGTCAAGCGCCGCCAGCTGCTCGCGCAGGGCAAGGATCTGCTCACCCCAGTAACGGACGGTATTGAACCAGGGGAAGGTTCGGGGGAACATCGGGTCTTCCCATCGCGCTGCGAGCCAGGCGCTGTAGTGGAGCATGCGCAGGGCGCGCAGGGCCTCCATGAGGAGCATTTCGCGAGGGTCGAAGTCGCAGAACGCCGTGTACCCTTCCATGAGCGCGCTAAGCTGGGCCGTCCTGCGGGCACGGTCGCCGGAGAGCATCATCCACAGGTCCTGCATCGCCGGGGCGGTGCGCGCATCGTCGAAATCCACGAAATGGGGCGCGTCGTCACGCCAGAGGATGTTGCCGCTGTGGCAGTCACCGTGGCAGCGTATCGATCGGACCGGCCCGGTTTCGGCAAAAACGGCTTCAATTCTCCCCAACAGGCGGTCGACCACCGCCGTGTAACTCTCCCTATACTCCTCCGGAATGAACCGCTCCCGTATCAGGGCGAAACCCTCGCGACCGAACGTATCGACGGTTATCTCAGGCCTGTGGACAAAGGGACGCGCGGCGCCGACCCGGTGAATGCGTCCCAGCATGCGGCCGAGGATTTCCAGGTTGCCCAGGTTGTCGAATTCCGGCGCATGCCCCCCCTGGCGGGGATAGAGGGCGAAACGGAAACCTTCATGCCGAAACAGGGTATCCCCCCCCGCTTCCGCCCACGGCGCCACCACCGGCAGTTCGTGTTCCGCCAGTTCCAGGCAGAACCGGTGCTCCTCAAGGATCTGTGCGTCACTCCAGCGGCCGGGACGGTAGAACTTTGCGATGAGCGGCTTCCCCTCCTCGATACCCACCTGATAGACGCGGTTCTCGTAGCTGTTCAGGGCCAGGGTGCGGCAATCGCAGCGGAAGCCGCGGCTTTCCACTGCGTCCATGATGAAACCGGGGGTGAGAGTATCGAAGGGGTGAGCGGTATTCTTCATAGGGGTACTCTCCTGGTAATGGGTTCTTATTCGGGATCGCCGGATGGGAACTTGTTCGGTGAGGCACACCATACCATCTATCCCGTGACATCACAACCAGCGACACGTCGGCAAGAAGCTCTTCCCGGGTCTCTCGCGCTGGGGCGGCGACGGTAAACCCCGTCTCTGCCGGAACGTTTATAAAACCGAAGGAACACGCTGGGACAAGGACCCTTGACAGGAGGTGCAACATGAAAAAGCTGCTTCTCGTCGCGTGGATCGCTTTTGCGGCAACCACAAGCGGCTGTCTGGTGTACCCGTGGTATGACGGATATTATGAACCGGGCTACTATGGAGGTTCGTATGGGTACGCTGGGCCGAGCGTGAGTTTCTACTATTCGAATAGACACGGCGGGCATGGATCCCACTACCAGGGACACGGTTCTCATCACGGCGGCGGGCCTCCCTCCGGCGGGCACGGATCGTACCATCGCAGGTAGCGGTGGGAGAGAGCTCAAACCTCTACCTGATGAAAAAGCCTCATTCTAAACCCCACCCAAGATCCCACAGCGGAGTGGTTCACCATTGACTCCGGCGAGGGCGACAGCATTCCCGTCTTTTCACCGGCGCCCTCGTCTCCTTTCCCTATCGATTCACAACGATTCAGACCTCTTCCCCTCATTGTTGACAGGGATTTCGAATGGGACTAGTATCGCCCGAAAGACCCGTTGAAGAAAGGCGCGCGTGAAAACGAAAACCCTCTATTCCTGCCAGAAGTGCGGCTACCAGTCACCGAAATGGCTGGGAAAATGCCCGGACTGCAACTCATGGAACACCCTGGCGGAAGAGACCATGATACGTGGGGACAAGCGGATTGACGAGGACGGGACCGCCGCTGTGCCGGTTCCCATCGGCCAGGTATCCGGCGAGGCGGAAGACCGCTTTTCCTGCGGCATTCCGGAATTCGACCGAGTGCTCGGCGGAGGGGTTGTCGCCGGCTCCCTTGTCCTCATCGGAGGAGATCCGGGCATCGGCAAATCCACTCTCATGCTTCAGGCAACGGACCATCTCGCCCGCCGACGGGGAAAGGTTTTGTATATCTCGGGCGAGGAGTCGGCGCGCCAGACAAGGATGCGGGGTGAGCGCCTCCAGGTCGGAGCGGACGACCTCTACATCCTGGCGGAAAACTCCCTTGAACGAATCCTGGCCCATGTCCGGAAACTGGATCCGACGGTAATCGTGGTGGATTCAATCCAGACCGTTTTCACCGCCACCCTGGAATCGGCGCCGGGCACCGTCAGCCAGGTCCGCGAGAGCGCCGGAAAACTGATGATGCTCGCCAAGCAAAGCGGTGTGCCTGTCTTTCTTGTGGGTCACGTCACCAAGGACGGCTCCATTGCCGGTCCCCGCGTCCTGGAGCACATGGTTGATACGGTCCTCTACTTCGAGGGAGACACCGGCCATCCCTTCCGTATCTTGCGCGCCATCAAGAACCGCTACGGGTCAACCAACGAGATTGGAGTCTTCGAGATGGGAGAAACGGGTCTTCGCGAGGTCTCGAACCCATCGGAGCTTTTCCTCTCCGAACGGCCGCTCGGCGTATCCGGCTCCGTCGTGGCAGCCACCATGGAGGGAAGCCGCCCTCTCCTCGTGGAGTTGCAGGCCCTTGTCACATCATCTTCCTATGGCGTGCCGAGGCGAACCACCATCGGGTTTGATCACAACCGCCTGGCGCTTCTGGTTGCCGTGCTGGAAAAAAAGGTGGGACTCACCATGGCCGGACAGGATATCTTCCTGAACGTGGTTGGGGGGGTGAAACTGGGCGAACCTGCCGCTGATCTGGGAATTGTCGCCGCCGTAGCATCGAGTCATCTTGACCGGAGCATTGCGCCGCGCACCGTGGTTATCGGAGAAGTCGGGCTCGCGGGTGAAGTCCGCGCCGTAACCCAACCGGATATCCGCGTGAGAGAGGCGGCAAAACTGGGATATACGCGGTGCATCCTTCCCGCGGGAAGCGTGAAGCATGTCCGCGCCAACGGTGTGGAACTTATCGGAGTTGCATCCGTGGAGCAGACACTGGAAAACCTCTTTGACACCCGGTAGGCACGGTGTGAATTTTTCCTTTACATAAGGACTCGATTCCCCTAGAATATCAAAGATTTATCGAGTCAGGAGAGTGGGTATGGACAACAAAAAGCTGGAATACTTTCGGAGCGTTCTCCAGGAAGAAATGAGGTCTCTCCTTGAAGAGGCCGAGAAAACCGTGTCGGAAATGACCGCGGATACTACCACCTTTCCCGATCCCAATGATCGCGCCACCCAGGAATCCGACCGCACTTTCGAGCTTCGTATCCGGGACAGGGAACGGAAGCTGCTGAACAAGATCCGCGAGGCGCTGGGAAAGATAGACGACGGCACCTTCGGCATCTGCGAGATGTGCGGTTGCGAAATCAGCGAGGCACGTCTCAAGGCGCGTCCGGTTACTACCTACTGCATCGACTGCAAGATGGAACAGGAAAAAAAGGAAAAGAGGTAGGAACCCCGACGGGACTCATTCCCCTGGCTACGGTTCCTCAAATGAGCTTTTAATGGCGCGCCCATGGTCATCGCGAACGAATACACTCTATTGAGCACCACTGTTCGGATAGCCAACTCCACCAATCTCTCCCCTACCGCCAGACTCAAATCCCTCGCCCGCTTTATCGGAAGGTCTTTCGACCTGGATTCCGTTGACATCTATCTTCTCGACGCCGACCACCACACCCTGCGCTGGAGGGTGTCGAGCAACGGCCCCGAACAGATTGCGTCCTGCTCGATTCCCGTCGGTGAGGGGGCCGCGGGCCTCTGCGTTTTCCGCAAGGACAGCGTCTTTACCGATGTCGGGTCGCTCCATTGCGACGAATCGCTCCCGTGCGACGCCCGGATGGTTCTCTCTCTACCCTTGATGTGCGGAAAAAGGGTGGTGGGAGCCGTATCCATTGCGTCAACAAAGACGTCCCTGACCGACACCACCCCGGAGAGGGTCTTCCAGGACATCCTGTTGGAGATTGCGGGGCTGGTGTTCACCGTTGAAATCTCGGAGCGTTCGGATCGGCGCATCCAGCACCTGATTACCCTCAATGAACTGGGCAAGGTACTTCACCGACCGATTCCGTTTCGGGAGATTCTCCCCTTTATTCTCAAAATTGCCCATGAATATACCGCCTCTTCCTGCACTATCCTGCGCATTTTCCACTATGACGTGTTCACTTCGAAGGTCCTCAAGACGTGCGGAAGGAGACACCGGCCCCATCTCCGGTCCATGCTGGAAATCGAGGATACGTGCTCCGATAAGATGCTCTTTACCGAAACACCGCTCCTTATTGTCGATGTCATCGGTGACGAAGACCTGCCCCCTTCGTATGTATGCGTTCCTCTCCACCTCGAAGGGCAGACGTTCGGGACGATTACCTTTTTCGGAAAGATTGAACGGGACGGCGGGCGACGAAATTTCGATGAGGAAGACCGCGAGCTCTTCGAAGGAATGGGAAACCTGATTTCCAACGCCCTTGTCGGAGTGCGGGACTATCGCAGATTGACCAATCTGACATCCGAAAACGTCAACAGGCTGAAGAAACTTTCCCTCCTCTACCGTCTCAGCAATGCCATACACTCCACGACACGAATCAACAAACTGATCAACCTCAGCCTGACGGCCCTCATTTCCGGCATCCCGCCTCTCTTTGAACGCGCAATGTTTTTTCTCGTAAACAAGCGCTCCGGCATGATGCAGGGAATGTTCGGAGTGACCGCGGAAAACCAAGGTTCGGTGCTGCAATCGACAGAGGACGGTGAAACGCAATTCGGCCGATGGAACCTGGCTGATGAAGACATGGAAAGGCTTCAGGATTCCCCATTCTGCCGGATGGTCAAAGGGACACGGATTTCACTGGACACCCCGCAGGACATTCTCTCCCGCGCAGTCTCGGAGAAGAAGCTCGTTCTGGCAAGCCATTCCACAAGGAAAAACCGGCCGAACGACGAATTCTTCGAGCGCTATCATGTGACCTCGTTCGCGGCTGTACCACTCATCGCGAAAAAAGAAGCCGTTGCCCTCGTGGTCATCGACAATCCGCTTACCGGAAAACCCATCAGCCGGGACGACCAGGAGATACTCCGTCTGTTCGCAAACCATACCGGCATGGCGATCGAAAATGCCATGCTCTACAATCGCATAGAGAACTCGAACCGGGAGTTCATTGAAATCCGCCAACGCCTCCTTCAGGGTGAACGCCTTGCCTCACTCGGGGAAACGGCGGCGTCTATCGCTCATGAACTGAAAGGGCCGCTGGTGTCCATCGGCGGCCTCGCCCGTCGCCTTCTCCGCAAAGAACCTCCCGGTTCCACGGACTGGAAATACCTCGATACGATTGCCCGGGAAGCGAATCGCCTGGAAAAAATGCTGGTGGAGATACTGGTATTTACGAGAAGGGCTACCATCTGTTACACCGACTGCCCTCTTGAGGATGTCGTAGTCGAATCTCTCGCTGTTGTTACCGGTTTCATTGAAGAAAAAAGAATCCGGGTAAAAAAGCGGCTTCCCTCGAAACCGCTCCGGGTCCTTGGAGACCTCCAGCAGTTGAAACAGGTATGTATCAACCTCTTCACCAACGCCTGTGAAGCGATGGAGCCCGGGGGGACCCTTTTCGTATCGGTCGCCTCCACCCGGTTGCACGGCAGGGATGCGATTTCAATTAAGGTTCGAGATACCGGGGGCGGCATCCCTCCCGAGATCCTTCCGAACATCTTCAATCCATTTTACACAACCAAAGAAGGTGGAACAGGCCTGGGTCTTCCCATCGTCCACCGCATCATCACCAACCACGGAGGAGAGATTCAGGCGGACAACCGGAGCGATGTCGGAGCCGAATTCAGGATCATCCTTCCGACACACCCCTATTTTCCCCCTTTTCAACAGGAGGAAAATCCTGTATAGTTCTTCTCCGCTCACAATAACGGTTTCAAGGGGATGTAGCTCAGCTGGGAGAGCGATGCGTTCGCAACGCATAGGTCGACGGTTCGATCCCGTTCATCTCCACCAATAAAAACAAGGGGTTAAGCTATTTAGCTTAACCCCTTGTCTGCTTTGTAAGCACAATATAAGCACACTGTAAAACTCAGCTTAAACTTTTAGGGAAATTTGGCTTTTCTGTGCTTGCTCTAAAAGGACTCCAATTAGATCTGGATTGGCTTCTCTAATTTCCGGGAAATCCTGTGCATGTATTCTCGAGGCGGTAATGATTACATTAGCCTTTGCTTCTGGTGATAAGACAATTAACCCACCCATTTGCTCGATGAATTTGTCTGCAGCCACGAGATATAATTTAAATATTTCTCCAGGCAAGCAGGTAAAGTTGTCGCGTTTGCAATACTCATATTCCCAATTTTCTTTTGCAGATGGACTCTTTTCGGCTAACCAAGCAGGGTTAATATTGCCAAAGGCATCTGCAATTGCCTCAAGTTCATCAACAGTTGGAATATCCTGATCTGATATAAGGGTATTAATACGCTGTATGTCGATTTTGCTTTTCTCGGCAAGCCAATCTATCGTTTTTCCTTCCAAAGATTTTCTTAATCGCGTTGCGAATAAATCATCAACTTCGTAGCTTTTTGTATATTCATGGCTGAAACGGTCTTTTTTTGTTGCGTTGATCGTCGTTGCTCGATGACTAATAAATAAATAATCCGTCGAAATTCTCTCCTTTATGCAGAAAGAAATGATATCTGCATAAGGAAGTGTATTCCGCGCTCTCCATGAGGCAACAGTAGGTTGTTTTACTCCAAAAAGTATCCCTAAAGCTGAATCCGAGTCTAACCGCTTGATGCGTCTGATATCATCGAGTACTTCGGAAGCTGTCTTTGGTGTCAGCACAAAATTACCTCCAAAAAAGTATTGACACATAATTGCAATATGTAATATATTGCTTTTTAAAATGTACTACAAAATACAATGAAAGGACTATGTATATCATGTAATCAACTACATTTCCATGCTTATGTGCTAAGGAGGGATAAATGAGCGACAGATCAGTACTTCCACGGGCAATGTCCGAACAAGACGCAGCAGCATATCTTGGTATCTCGAGAGTCACGCTGCGACAAGGAAGATGCGAAGGAAGGCGTGAAAATCGGATGCCTCCTCCACCTTACGTGAAGATCGGCAGGAAGATATTATACATTGTCGAGGATCTCGACCGCTGGCTAACTTCTTTTCGAGTCGAGCCTTAAGGATCATGCATGAGTGCCGAAGTTTTCTGGATCAAACTGCATACCAGCACTTTTGACTCGGAGACTATCATGCTCCTCGAATCAATGCCAGAAGGTGACACCCTTCTCGTCATTTGGTTTAAAATGCAGATTCTCGCAGGCAAATGTAATGCTGGCGGATATTTACTCCTCAACGGTGAGTGCCCTTATTCTGACGAAATGCTGGCTACGGTGTTCAGGCGGCCTCTGAATACGGTGCGACTTGCGATTTCCGCCTTTCTAAAATTCATGATGGTTGAGGTTATTGACGGAGCATATTTCCTGCCCGAATGGGAAAAGCATCAGAATGTAAGCGGGTTGGAGAAGATTAGAGAACAGACCAGGAAGCGGGTTGCACGGTGCCGAGCAAAGTCGAAAGATGTAACGTTACATGTAACGCAGGGTAACGCGACAGAGACAGAACCAGATTTAGAATCAGAAAAACAACAACGATGTATTCGGTTGTTGCTGGTGAAAACACCTTTTGAAATACTTGATAAAACTGAGCTGGAGGGTTTGTTGTCACTCCATGGTTTTGAACGAGTTGTGCAGGCCGCTGATGTAGCCGCGGAAACTTGGCGGCGGGAGCAAGAAGAGATCCGTAACCCAGGTGGTTACCTGAATACTGTGTGCGCCTCCTTGGTTGTTCCCTCCTGGTATCTATCGCCTGAAGAAAGAAAAAATAGGGCACTGGCTGCCGAAGAACGACGGCTTATCGCGATCCGAGCAGAGGAAGAGAAAAAGGCGATTGCTGATAGGGTAACCAATGCGAAGGAAGACCTCTGGTCTACACTTTCAGAAGTAGACCGAGATGGATTTCGCATTGCTGCTAAGGCATCAATCAATGTCGGCCTACATGTGCCGGCCGTTGCCGTCACTGCAATAGCAAAATCCATGGCCTGGGAGAAACGTTCACAAATGAGTAATATCGGGTCTCTACATCGTCCTGTGAATATGGATGATACCATGTGTAATCAGTAGGTTGCGGAATTTGAGTAAACAAACAAAACAGTTGCAACCCTTTCAAATAGGAGAGTTTAGAGCAACATCATTGCCAGGTGTATTCAGCGCCGTTCTACCACTGCCCAGGCCGAATACCCAAGGGATTGGCCGACCTAATAAGAGCCCTTTCATGCCGAGGTCCGCGGAACTCCTTCCTCGCATGGTCGTATGACAAAAGAAATCCGAAGACGGACTGGGATACCCCCAGCACCGGCGCCTTGGAAAGCGTTTCCGGTCAACAACGAAGTTGACGTTGATATGGAATCAGAGGACGGACCGGGAAACCCCCGAAATCCGACGCCGTGGAAAGGCGTTATCTGGCTGTCACAATGGAGGACCTGTCTGTCATGTTCCAACCGGTAGAGTCTCGGAGCTAGACAGACAGAGGACAGCAGGAAGGATTCATTCCTTGCCTCGTCCACATACAGGAGACTCTACGTTAAGCAGGAAGGCGGAACTGCTACCGCCGGCCACGGCCGCAAAAAAAGCATGTCATCTTAACACGCAGGCCGGAATCGGTCAGAGGTACCACCAAGAATGAAGCATCGTTGGCCACGTTCACTCCATTCCCAGATTGAAGCGGTTTTCCAATCAGTCCGCTCAATCAGGTCATCCAAAACGGATACAGCGATGGGGATCCGCTCCTTCGGAACGTGGAAGACTTACAAGTATGAAGCGCATCGTCTTGCCGAGTTCATGCTGAAGAGAGGACAAACCACCATCCTAGACTTCCAGTCCGTTCAGGACGATATGGCAGAATATCTTGAAGAACGTCTTGCCCACTACGCCTGTAAAAAAAGGTCAAGGCAAACCATGGAGACCATCCTGTCCGCTATGGGGAAGTTTGAGTACGCCGTAAACCATTACATCGAGATCCATGTGCCAAATGCAACCCATCTCAAAACCGAAAAACTCCGCAGGGAGTACTACGCCAAGAGCCGAAAGCTCCTGCGCAAGTCAAGCAGGCTCTTCAACAGCCGGGCCTACCCTGATCCTATCCGGCTTATCGAGGCAATAACCAATGGGACATATCAACTGCAGGCATCGCTCCAATATGAAGGTGGGCTTCGGACCGAGGGGGTGGGGGCGCCGAGCAATCGCCGAGTCAAGAATCCTTTATCATTAAATGGTTTGCGGGGCATCGGCAGTGATCCGGTTACCGGTGAACCTGCTGGAATCGTTGCTTCGGTTGAAAAGGGAGGGAAAGAAACGCAACATTATGTTTCCGTTGAGACGTACCGGCGCATGGAAAGATACATCCAGCTTCATGGTAAGCTGGAGAGCGATTATCTCGATTACGTTAAAGCGATCAATCGAGCGGCCCGACAGACAGGTCAGAACTCCTCTGGGCGCGGCAGTCACGGATTGAAGCACAATTTTGCACAGGAGCGCTACCTGGAATGCGTCGCCCACGGTATGACCCACGAACAAGCCCTGCAGCAGACCTCGCTCGAGACATCCCATTTCCGACTCCATGAAACATTAACCTACACCAGGGGGTAACACATGGATGACCAGTTGACCCAGATAACCGGTCTCACGGATAGGGAAAGAAAGCGAGTGCTCTCCTGGGTAGCCGCGCTCCCTGAGGAAGCTGTCATCGGAATCTTTCAGGAGGGTGTGAGGAAATCCTACCAGATCAAGGAGGAACGCCCTGAACTTCCCGGCAGGATCGCAAAGTACAGCGCTTTTCTTCTGGCTGCCAGAAAATCGGGATGGGACACGGTGAAAGGAAAAGGCTACCGGGTAGCCGGACAGGAGCAGTACGAAGACTTCTCGCACCTGCGCAAGGCCAGAGCGGCTGTTCTCGTCCAACACGGACGGACCCCGGTACTGCGGAGAAAAATCCTTGCCTATTGGGGGGAGATTCAGGAATTGAAAGCCGAAGGGATGGGTTTCCGCCCTATTGCCGCCTACCTGGCAAAAACCCGAAAGGTCAAAACGTCCGCCTCGTACCTCGTCAAGCTATGGAAGGAGGTGGAAGGGAATGATTGAGTTCAACTTCAAAGGAATCAGCATCGCAGCAGAAACAACCTTGACACAGCATGATTATCTGATCTGCGAGAAACAGGTCCGGAGTCGTCACGACAAAATAGTATGGCTTCAAGTTCGCTTCTGGGAGTTCATTATCGACGGCAATCTCCAGGAACTGGCCTTTGTGAAATCGACGCTGAGCTATTTCATGCAGGCGTATTGGAAACGCTCAAGCAAGGAAGGGTGCCGGGTCGACCTGGCAAAATCTCTCTTCCACGAAAAACCCGACCATACTCGGCATTTCCTGAACTTCGTTGGCCGACAGAAGGATAGGAAAAACTTCCTGCACATAGCACTGGTACAGAATAACGCGACGGTCAAGGAGTGTTATCTGGACGGCCAGGAGGTCATCATGCTTGATATTGCCATGGCGAAGGCTATTAACCTGCTCACGCCAAAAACGATCTATCAAGACACATATAATCCGCTCCGGTACTGATCAAGTTGGTGGCACATTTCCCGCAGGATTATCTCTCTTGACAGCCTTGTTGCCACTTGATAAGCATTTTATTGTATGTTTCAAATATACATGGGGTATTATCCTGACGTCAGACAAAAGGAGTGGTCCATGGGGCACGCAACTGATACCTATGCATATGCAAAGCGGTTGAAAGAAACAGGATTCACCCAAGAACAATCTGAAGTGCTTATGGATCTTCTTTCGGAAACAGCGAAAGCCTTTTCGGAGCGGTACCAGGCAGACATGATTTCTCCCCTCGAACTCGCCTATCTCAGGAATGAGATCGCGCAATCCGAGTTGCGTACCACTGTCTGGATTGGGAAACTACTGGGACTTGCCAGCATCACGATAGTTCTCGTCTTTGTCCTGCTGTAAATCGCCGAACAACTGCTCTTTCGGAAACCATCCTGCCGTTAGAAGAGGGAAAACCTGCGTATGCCCTACGAAAATTATCGTGCGGAAAAGATTCTCCTGGTTGCCGTGTATTCAGATATTGTCTTCAAAGGAAATGTCGTACGCCAGGAGCCTCCAGAATGCTGTGACATGACTATCGATCTGATAGCCAATGCCCTACGTGTCAAGTTCAGAGAGATTGTCGTGGGAGGAAAAGAATTCAGACTGCTTGAACCGTTGTGTCCCGTATGCGGAAAACGGATTACTGCGAAGTACTCGATAATCCACTAGAAGACCGGCATGCTGAGTGAATATAGTGAGGTAATCAGGGGGTCTTTATGGCTACTATGCTCGCAATGGTATCGGGGATACTTCTCGGAATGACACCATTGCTCATACTGGATGCGATCGGACGCCATAGGTTCAAGGGAGTATCCTTTTTCGCGGTAGCGGCGATTATTGCAGCCGTGGCCTGTTATATAAGCCTAAATGAACTGCCCGATCCTCATGGGTATCCCCGGTATTGGAACGCGGGATGTATCTTCGGGATACTCGTTTTCGGAATTTTTACTGCCTGGGCCCTGTCGACTTCAAACCAAAAGAAAAAGAGATGACCCAAGCAGCAGCTGTCAGGCTCTGATTGCCGCTGCACCAGATTCAAACTTCTGGTGCAGCGGCGATCACTACCAAACTGCCTCGACCCCGCCGCCCCTTACGATTCTCAAATCTTTGGATTATTCTTGACTCATTTCATTGCTGTTGCCAAATCAGATGTCCCCAGTTTATCGTCGGAACTCTTTATGTATTTCGCATTAGTTCATGTTTTAATGCCAAAATGCGCAACAAATTCGGCAATATTCACGATTGTCGCCATTTTACGCACTATTTTAGCATCAAGTTTTTCGCTGTTATCCATTTCAACCTGGAGCGTGTCATGCTGGTTCGACCCTTTTCCGATATCCACGCCGAGTTCTGGCCCGCAAACAAGGTAACACGCATCCTCGGGACAGTTGTGCCACCTCTTCCGACTGACAGGGAAACCGTTGCCCTTATCGCCGGCGACCTGGGACTGGCGCATCGGCAGGATACCTGGCTCAAGGCTCTAAGCATCTTTGCCAAGCAGTTTCTGGCCGTCGTCTACGTCGAGGGAAATCACTTCTTTTACCATAATGACTTCTTCGGGCGGATTCATGAACTGAAGAACACGTTGTCGCTCCCCAAGAACGTCCACTTCCTGGAAAACGAATCCGTTGAGATCAACGACGTCGTCTTCATCGGCGCCACACTCTGGACCGATTTCCAAGGGAAGGACTTCTTCAAGATGCAGCATGCCCGGAAGAACATGAACGACTTTGTGGTCATCAAGAAGCAGACCGGCCAACGGCTTCTCCCGGAAGACACGGTTGATCTGTTCTATGAATCAAGGAAATATATTTTCGATGCGATAAGGGACGCTGACTCGAAAAAAACGGTCATTGTGACGCATCATGGTATCTCACCACTTTCCATCCATGAACGGTTCAGAGGAGACAGCCTCAATAGCGCCTTCATGACCGACCTTTCCCATGAGATCATCGACCATGGCCCCGGCCTGTGGGTCCATGGCCATACGCACAACTCCTTCGATTACATGCTCGGAAAGACGCGGGTGATTGTCAACCCGTATGGGTACAAGGATGTCGAAGTAAATCCGAAGTTCGAAAACGACCTCGTCCTTGAGGTTTAATTTTGTCGTATATTCTGAATCGCAGCAAATCACGACAATTATGCGACACACAAATGATTATTGCGCCATTCCTATTGACGCACAAATTACTTTATTGCGCCGTTAACTGGTGTCGCCGGACACCTTCCGTCTGCGCTACCGGCAGGCACGCAGCGAAGCCATGAAGGCGATTGTCCATCAGTTTCAATCCCCAGCCTGGGAAACGGTTATGGCAACCATTCCTCCGTCGGTCGCGGAAGAAGATCATGACAAGTTCGTGAAGCTTGTCCTTGAAGAGTTTGAAAATCTGTACGAAGGGAATGCTATCCGCTTCGGTATCCGCCCGTTGGAATTCGCAGTTGGCAGGAAAAAATCAAACAATTATTCCTATTCCTCAGGAGTGATCAGCTGTGTTTAAAGGATGAGCATGGTAGGATTATGGCACCAGTTCGTTCCGAAACGTTTTATGAGAGGGGTTGGGAGAGAGTTAAACCTTCGCTTGAAAACTTTCTGCCAATAGAATACATTGGCAGAAAAAATGATTCGAGATTCCCATGGACAAGATTACGAAATACCTTTCGGCCGCCGGCGGTTATGCCCGTCTGAAGGAACTGCGTGCCGCCGGGTTCCAGACGCGGGATGTAGCCAACCTGGTAGCCGAGGGACATATCGAGCGGGTCAAGCCGGGCCTGTACCGACTGGCGGGGCATTGCGAGTCTGGCGAATATGCCGGGCTGGCAGAGGTCTGCCGTGCCCTGCCGGACGGTGTCATCTGCCTGCTTTCCGCCCTTGATTATCATGGCCTTACCACCTTCAACCCTTCGGAGGTGTATGTCGCCATTCCTCATGAAGCCAAGCCGCCCCAGCTCTATTATCCCCCCATCAAGCCGTTTTACTTCCGGAAACGTTTCTACGCCCCCGCCATAGAACATATCAAGACCCCTGACGGTGAAATCCGGGTCTATGGTCGGGAGAAAACCATTTGCGACATGTTCCGGTATCGCCGGAAACTGGGCGAGGATCTGGCCCTGGAGGCGCTGAAAACGTACCTGAAG
>CALABV010000075.1 GCA_937886325.1 uncultured Geobacter sp. | reverse complement strand
TCAGGACCTCTACTATCCGGAATTCGACTCGCCCTCCACCAACTTCGGTTGGGCGCGGGGGTGCGACCGGGAGAGAGCGGGCAGCGCATTCCTGAAGATGGTCTACCGTGACCTGACCCTGGAGGGGGGATACGTGAAGCGGGACAAGACCCTCCCCACCGCGCCCTGGAATACGGTATTCAACAACCCGGGCACCGAGACCACCGACAACAGCATGTTTCTCGACCTGAAATACCGGCGAACCTTCGAGAACGGGCTGGATGTGATGGGACGGATCTCCTGGAACCAGTACACCTATGACGGCTACTACAAATACGACGAGGCGGAGGCCGGCGACGGCCCGCTCCTCGTCACCAACATCGATAAAGTCCGCAATTCCTGGCTCCAGGGTGAGGTGCAACTGACCAGGGAGTTGTCGGAAAGCCACAAACTCATCGGGGGCATGGAATTCCGGGACGCGCTGCGCATGAAGCAGCAGAATTATGATACGGAGACGTATCTGGACGACCGGAGAACCACCTGGAACGTGGGGCTCTATCTCCAGGACGAGTACCGGATATTCGATACCCTGATCCTGACCGCCGGAATCCGCTATGACCACTTCGACACCTTCGGCGGCACCGTGAATCCCCGCGTGGCCCTGATCTATTCGCCGTTCGCCGATACTACCGTCAAGTTTCTGTTCGGTACCGGGTTTCGCCCGCCGAGCGGTTACGAGCTTTACTACAGTGACAGTTCCACCCAGAAAGCGAATCCGGGCCTCCAGGAGGAACAGAGCACGAGCTACGAGCTGATCCTGGAGCAGTACCTGGGCAAACGCTTCCGCGGGACCGTCAGCGGCTACTACACCAGGGTGAAGGACCTCATCGCCCAGGTCATCGACCCTGCCGACGACATGCTGGTCTTCAGGAACATCGACAGGGCCGAACTGAAGGGTGTGGAACTGGAACTGAACGGGAAATGGGACAACGGCATACAGGGAAGGCTCAGCTACGCCTTCCAGGACGGAAAGGACGTGGCCACGGGTGAACGTCTCCCCAACTCGGCCCGGCACCTGGCGAAACTGAACCTGCTGTTCCCCCTGGTGCGGGAAAAGGTGTTTCTCGGGCTGGAAGAACAGTACACGGGCACCAAAAAGACCCTCAAGGGGGCGGAAACCCGCGACTTTTTCATCACGAACCTGACCCTCTTCACCCGCAATCTGCTGAAGAATCTCGAACTGTCGGGAAGCGTATACAACCTTTTCAATACCGGCTGCTCCGTCCCCGTGGGCGGAGAATTCATCCAGGACAGCATCCGGCAGGACGGCAGGATGTTCCGGGTAAAGGCGACCTGGAGGTTTTAGACGGCGGAGGATTCCCCGGAATGACTGCGCAGTTTACATGATATCGTCATTCCGGAACAAGGGACAAACACGTGCAAACCATGAAGAACCTATTGCGGTCAATGTCCATCAGGAACAAGCTCATTGCGATTACGCTGCTTACAAGCGTAACCGCGGTACTGTTCGTTTCGCTGGCATTCCTCATCAACGAGGTAGTCTCCTTCCGTATTGGTGTTGGACAGCAACTGGGAGTCATAGCCGATATCATCGGCAAGAACAGCGCCGCGGCCGTTGCGTTCAACGATCCGGACTCGGCGCGGGAAACCCTGGCCGGCCTGAGCGCAAAGCCGCATATTCTCGGGGCCTTTATCGTAACCAATGACAACAGGATCTTCGCCGACTACGTCTCACCCCGGGTGCATGCCCGGCATCGCAGGCCTGCCGCCGAGACGGGCACCGCACGCATGACCGACAGTTGCGGCATCCTCTGTCATGCCGCGAAAGCTTCCCCTGCAAAACGCTTCCCCCACCCCCCCGTGGAAGTGATTATTGCCGGCATTGCCCGGGAATCCCAATCCTTCTGGGACACGGATGGGACCCTGGAAGCGGTGGCGCCGATTGTGGTGAACGGCCAGACCCTGGGAATGGTCGTGATTCAATCCGATTCGGAGGAATTGTATACGCCGCTGCGGTGGGCCTTTTTCATTATCCCGCTCGTGCTGACGGGCGCCTTCCTGCTTGCCTTCCTCATGTCCAGAAAGCTCCAGAAGGTCATCTC
>CALABV010000074.1 GCA_937886325.1 uncultured Geobacter sp. | reverse complement strand
ATGGAGGAAAAGGAATAAAAGGAGCGGTTGAGCCAATCGTGTCCCTCCTGCAGCTCCTCCGCCGTCATCCCCACGGGGCGGAAGGTGACGTGCCCCATGTCGTAATCCTCCCAGTTGCTGGAGGTGATCCTCCCCTCCGCCTCCAGCCGCGCCCGGACCGCGGTGCCGGGAAAAGGGGTGAGGATGGGAAAGATGGCGGCCTCCAGCCGGGCCTCCTCGCAGAAACGGAGTAGGCCGTCGAACACTCCGGGGGTGTCGCCGTCGTAACCCAGTACAAAGGAGCCGAGGATGCCGATGCCGTTGTCGCGAAAGGCCCGCGCATCCTCCAGGTAGCTGGCGGCGCGGTTGGTCACCTTGCCCATGGCGGCAAGGGAGGTCTCGTTCAGGGATTCGAAGCCCACGAACAGGCCGACGCAGCCCGATTCCCCCGCGGCACGGAGCAGTTCCGGATCGCCGGCCAGGTCGATGGGCGCGTGGGACAGCCACTTGAAACCCATCCCACGCATCCGGGTAAAAAGCTCCAGGGCGTAGCGGCGGTCTCCCACCAGGTTGTCGTCCACGAAAAAGGCGAAAGAATTCTTTTTGCGCAGCGTTTCCAGCTCCCGGAGCACCGACTCCACCGGACGCTTCCGGTATTTCCTGCCGTAGAAGGCGGTGACGGAGCAAAACTCGCAGTCGTGGGGGCAGCCGCGTGTCGTCTGGAGGGTGTTGGTGAACAGATACCGTTTCCCATGGAAAACCTCCCGTCGGGCCGGGGGGATTTCGCCCATGGAAAGCAGGTCTGATGCCCGGTAGAGGCGCGCCAGAGTTCCCTTTTCCAGATCGTCCAGCAGCCGGGGCCAGACAAGCTCCCCCTCTCCCACCACAACCGCGTCCACGTGTTTCAGCGCCTCATCGGGAAGGTTGCTGGCATGGAATCCGCCCATGACCACGGGAATACCGCGTTCACGGAAGGAATCCGCAATCCGGTACGCCCGCGGCGCCTGGGGCGTCATGGCCGTGATGGCCACCAGGTCCGCTTCCGAATCGAAATCGATGGTTTCGATATTCTCGTCGATCAGCCCGACCTGCCACTGATGAGGGGTGACCGCCGCGAGCGCGGCAAGGGAGAGGGATGGGAACTTGAACCCCAACTCGCCCCACAGCCTCCCCTTCGGCCAGCCGGGGGCCACGAGGAGGAGTTTCACTTCCGGTGTTCCGCGATATACCCGGCCATGCTCCGCACCGACTGGAACACCACGGTTCCGGTCTCGGCATCGGGCACAACCACCCCGAAATCCTTCTCCATCGCCACCACCAGTTGGAGGGCGTCGATGGAGTCGAGGCCGAGGCCTTCGCCGAACAGGGGGGCATCGGTGTCGATATCCTCCGGCGTCATCCCGTCGATGCGCAGGCTGTCGATAATGAGCTGTTTAACCTGGGTAATCAATTCTTCAGACATGTGGTATCCTTTTCCCGGCCCTCCATGACTCCCCAGTAGTCGAAGAAATTGTACCACTGGTCCGGATAGGCTCTGATATAACGTTCAAAAACCCGTAAAATTCGTGCCGTGCCTTCCTCAATCGCCTGCTTGCGGAGCCCGTGCCCCCCGGAGAACCAGACCGGATCCTCCATGATGGTCGCGTAGCGCCTCCCCTCCCGGGGGACGAAAACCGGGAACACCGGCGCGCCGCTCGCCAGCCCCAGGTAGGCCGCGCCCAGCGGGATGTCCGCCGGCAGTCCGAAAAACTCCATGGTCGCTGTGTGGGAGGAACCGTCCCGATCCCCCAGGAGCGCCAGTATCTCGTTGCGCCGCAGCGCGTTCACCGCCTCGATTATGGCCAGCGGCGAGGTATCGTGGCGATCCACGTAGATGAAGCGGATACCGCGTTCGCTCCGCACCCGTTCACGCAGCTCGTTGACCCGCTCGTCCGGCTCCCGGAAGGTGAGGACGTTGATGGGATATCCCATCTCCGCCAAGCCCAGCCCCCCCAGTTCCCAGTTCCCCAAGTGGGGAGAGATGAGGATGGCCCCGCGGCCCCGGGCCATGGCAGCGTCGAGATGTTCCTTGCCGACACGCCTGTCGATCAGGGCATCCAGTTTCTTTCCCCGCAACCGGATCATCAGCATGACATCGGTCCAGTTGAGGGAGTATTTGTAGATCGTGGAAAACACCAGCCGTTCCACATCTCGTCTGCCGGTAACGATCCGCAGGTTGGCGCGGATGATGCGCCGTTTCTCCCCCATGAGGAGATAGACGATCCCGCCGGTAAGGAAGGCGAACGGCGGGAACAGAAACCGGGGAACCAGCAGGGTCAGCAGCGTGATGAGGAACAGATTGATGCTGCTGTACAATCTCACGGAAGTCCGCTCGTCATGGCTTGTTTCCGCAGCGGATTTTCTTTTCTCGATCGGATGTGCCGCGGAACTCCTTCTCCCAGGCGGGGTCGGCGATCTCCCCGTAGCGTCGTGCGTAGCCGTCCATCTCGGCCGCGAGCCCGGTAAATATCTGCTCGGCGCCCCCATGGGTGGGATAGACCCCTTCCGTGGAGAAGATCTCCCTGCCGACATCAGGATGGTCGATGAGCATGCAGGGACGGAGGAGATTTTCATGCTCCCCCTGGCGCTCCCGGATGGTGCGGAACAGGGGCGATCGCAGCGCCTCCTTCAGGGTCGTGCGCCGGATGTTGTCCACCGCGAAGTGGCAGAAGACGCACGGCTCGATATCGCCGTTGGCGTTGATATGGAAATACTTCCTTCCGCCGGCGATGCAGCCGCTGATGATGGGGCCGTCGTTCCAGAAATCCACGATGATCATCGGCTTTGACGCCCGGAACTCGATGGTCGTGCGTCGCATCAGGTCACGCTGCTCGGGCGTGGGCATCAGGGAAAGGTCCGGCTTCCGGCCTACGGGCACGTATGAGAAGAGCCAGATGGCGGAGCACCCCTTTTCCACCAGCAGGTCGATGTAGTCGGCGCTGGTGATGATGTCGGTGTTGCGGCTCGTCTGGGTGAAGGAGCCGCAGAAGGAGAGCCCGGCCTCGCGCAGCAGGTCCATGGCATGCATGACTTTCCGGAAGTGGCCCGGCCCGCGCCGCTCGTCGGTCTCCTTCTCGTACCCTTCCAGGGAGAAGGCGGGCATCACGTTCCCCACCTCGATGAGCCGCTCCACCATCCTTTCGTCGATGAGGCCGCCGTGGGTGAAGACCAGGAACGCCATGTCGCTGTGTTTCTTGAAGACGTCGAAGATGTCTTCCTTGAAAAACGGCTCACCCCCGGAGATCACGGCGAAGTAGACTCCCATCTCCTTCATCTGCATGAGAATGGAATCGATCTCCTCCCGGGAGAGTTCGAGGGATTTGTCGTAATCACCGGCATAGCAGCCGTAGCAGGAAAGGTTGCAGCGCATGGTGGGGCTGATGACCACCGTAGACGGCGGATAGTACCCCTCCCGGTCCAGCCACGCCTTGCGCTTGTTGGTTCCGGAAAGGAGGTGGTTGACCGTCAGGTTTGCTATCCACTTGTCGCGCTGGTTGGGGTGGAGGTCGCGCAGGATCCTGCGGGGGAATTCGATGCTCGGGTGGTTATCGCGGATGAGCTGCCGGATCCAGCGGATCCGCTCCCGGTAGTAGTCCTTCTTCGGCAGCAGCTCCATCAGGTAGGTCATCCGCACCAGGTTCTCATTGGAAGAATTGCCGGCCAGGGAAAGGAGGAGCGAAATGATCTTTTCCGTTGAATAGTTTTTCAGGCTTCGCAGCATGATTCGATGTCCCTCTTCCCTCACCTGTATTTGAGGAAGGTCATGCAGATATTCCACGTGTCACGCACCGGCCGGAAATGGCTGGTGGAGCGGCCGTCCGCGACCCGCGCGGCAACGGGGAGGCTCCCGATGCGGAAGCCGCCGCGCCAGGCCTTCATCAGGATCTCCATCTCCAGTTCGTAACCGCTTCCGGTCAGGTTCACGGTTTCCAGGAGCTGCGCCGAATAGTAGCGGAACCCGGACTGGCTGTCGGTAATCTCGAAACCGGTCTTTTTCCTCATGCACCACACCCCGAACCGGTTCCACCAGCTGCGCAGCCCCGCCATTTCGTCGAACTGGGTAGCGCGGGACGCAATGAGAATGTCCATCTCTTGTTCAAGGGCCGCGGCCGCGAGACGGGGAATGGCCGAGGGGTCATGCTGACCGTCCGCGTCAAGGGTTACGATCCCGGAAAAGCCTTTATCGAGCGCCCAGGCAAAGCCGGTGCGGAGCGCGGCCCCCTTGCCGAGGTTCACGGGGTGCCGGATAACCTCGACCGGCAGGTCCGCGACCTGTTCCGCGGTTCCGTCCATGGACCCGTCATCCACCACCAGGAGAGGACAACCGGGCCGGAGGGCTTCTTCCGCCACCCGCGCAATGGTCGCCCCGGCATTATAGGCAGGCACTACGATACAGATATGCACGATTCGACCACGTGTTCCAGCGTGCCGAAGGAGCTGCTCTCCAGGAGGTACCGGAGGCGCCCCGCGGCATCTTTCCTCGTTCCATAGACGGCAAATCTTCGAAGCGGTGACAGCGCGAGCCGGGGGCCGTCCGCCTCCATCTCGCGGGGATGCAGGTAGAGAACGGCCGGCGCGCCTGCCCGGTTGTACCCGTTCACCGTTCCCCGTATCATCCGGCGGGGAAAAAACCGGAACCCCCATCCTCCTCCCGTGGGAAGGTTGCCCATGGGGGACGGGGTCACCATGGGAGGGATTTCCAGCAATGTTCCCGGGCCGGCTCCTAGTGCGAAGGGAAAACGGGGACCGTTCCGGTCGCCGACAAAAGGGAGGGGGTTCATGCTGGAATCATACCGGTACCCCTCTTCCCGCAGAATCTCGAACGCCCACCGGCAGTCTCCACCCAGCGACCACTGGGGCGCCCGGAAGCCCACCGGCCTTCTGCCTCCCTGGCGCTCCAGGATCTCCCCGGTGCGCCGTACTTCATCCCGGAACGCCTCGGGGCCCAGCTGCCGCGCCGGGGTATGGGAATATCCGTGGGAGGCGATTTCGTGGCCTTGGGCGGCGATCAGGGGAACCAGCAACGGATCCTCCTCCGCCACGGAACCGAGCACAAAAAAAGTCGCCCGAACCTCGTATTCCGCCAGCAGCCGGAGAATCCTCTCGATATTCGGGCGCACCCTTCGCTGGAAAGACCCGGCAGCCGGATCGACATCATGTCCGCAGACATGAAACCAGTCTTCCACATCAATGGTGATCGCGTTCATCAACGGCCGCTACGAGTCCTTCTTCCAGTACATTTAAAGCGTTTACGGTACACTATTACCCTTGGCAAGTCAATAAGATGGGGCCGAT
>CALABV010000073.1 GCA_937886325.1 uncultured Geobacter sp. | reverse complement strand
TGTCCCTATTTTTCCCCGCGCGCTTCATCGTATCGATACCGGACGTAAAGCAGCGACCTGCCGTACTGCTCGACAAGCTTCTTCGTCCCTTTTTGCCCCTGCTTGAGATTCAGGCGCGATTTCATGGGTATCCTTCCGGCGCGAAGCCCCGTCGTCTTCGCTCGAAAATCGTGTCGGAGAGGGTGGGGAAGGGCGGTGATGGCGGCTGCGGAATCGGTTGAGCTGAGGCGGCGCCCAGGAAACACAAAAAGGCCGCACGATCATTTGGAATCTGATCTGTGCGGCCTTTTCTCAAGCACCGGACCTCCCCCTGGTGACGCGCCATATCCCTTTGTGATGAAACGATATGCGCCGGGACATTAAAAATTAAAACTAAAAAAAATTAAGTGACTTTTTATTGCACTTTTCGCCTTCCCTGTCAACAGCTCTTCTTCCGCGATGGGAGCGACGTGGTTTCATAGCCGAATGTCATCAACCGTCATGCGCACAGTGCAAGAAGAAGCCGAGCCACATCATCACAGAGATAACCACGGACGATCCCGGGCGGGATACGGTTGCGCTTTTCTCCGAACATCTCACATGGACCAGGCATGCGAGGTCATAAGAGGCGAATATCAGTAAAAAAGTATCGACATGCGAATAGTACACGTGTTTCCAAACTCCCTCTTGGAATGGCTGCCTGATATCTGCTAAGATGCCGAACAACCCGATTTCAAGGATATTTTCCGTACTCCGGGACGGGTTGCCCTCGGCGACCCAATCCCGAAAATCACCTTACTTTCTTCAGGAAAACCATGCTTACTTTCCTACGGGATCTCCGGCTCCACGTGAAGGTGTCACTGCTGGGAGCGGTCAGCGTGCTGATTACCGCGGTCGCCCTGGTGGCGCTTGCCGTGTGGCAGAGCGGCCAGTATCACGCCCTGGCGCAGCGGGAAGTGGACACGCTCATCAACGCCGACCTGGATCACATCACCCAGGGGGTGTACAACCTGGTACGGTCGGAGAATGACGCCATCCAACAGCAGATAGACTACAATCTCAACGCCGCGCGCCACATCCTCTCCGAAGCGGGCGGTATCAGCCTGTCGACCGAAACCGAACCCTGGACGACCGTCAACCAGTTCACCGGCAAGCCGTCGTCGATCCAGCTCCCCAGGATGCTGGTGGGCGGCAGGTGGCTCGGCCGCGATACCGACCCGGCCGCCAAGACCGTGGTGGTCGATAAAATGACCCGGCTCATCGGCGAAACAGCCACCATCTTCCAGCGCATGAACGGCCAGGGCGACATGCTCCGCGTCGCCACCACGGTCAGGACCGTCGAAGGCAAACGCGCCATCGGCACCTTCATCCCCGCCGTAAATCCCGACGGCGCTTCCAACCCGGTCATCTCGGCAATCCTGCGGGGAAAGACCTACCACGGCCGCGCGTATGTGGTCAACGCATGGTACCTGACCGCCTACGAGCCGATCAGGGACAGGAGCGGCAGGCTGGTCGGAATGCTGTACGTCGGCGTCAAGCAGGAAAGCGTCGAGTCCCTGCTGCGCCAGGCCGTTCTGCAGACCAATGTGGGCAAGACCGGCTATGTCTTTGTCCTGGGCGGCAAGGGCGAACAGCGGGGCCGCTACGTCATCTCTCAGCACGGCAGGCGCGACGGTGAAAGCATCTGGGAGACCAGGGACCGCGACGGCAGGCCGGTCATCCAGGAGCTCATCAAAAAGTCGACCAGGCTGAAGCAGGGCGAGCTGGCAACCGAGCGCTATCTCTGGCAGAATCCCGGCGAACCCCGCCCCCGCTGGAAGATCGCCCGCCTCGCCTACTTCGAGCCGTGGGACTGGGTCATCGGGACCAGCGTGTACGAGGACGAGCTGCAGGCCTATCAGAAGGTCCTGAGCGGCGGCCGCGTCAGGATGACCAGCTACATGGGCGTCGCCGGCCTGACCATCATCCTCCTGGTAGGATTGCTCGGCGTGCTCGTGGCCCGCACCATTGCGCGCCCCGTCAACCAGATGAAGGAGGCCGTGGAGACCATCATCGAGGGCGACCTGAACCAGACGGTGGAGGTGCGTTCCCGTGACGAGATCGGCACGCTGGCCCGGGCATTCAACGTGATGACCGGCAGGCTCGCCAGGACCATGGAGGAACTGCGCGAAAGCGAGGAAAAATACCGGGGGATTTTCGAACAGGCCGTGGAGGGCCTGTTCCAGACAACGTTCGAGGGCAGCTTTCTGAGCGTCAATCCGGCCATGGCCCGCATCGCCGGCTATGATTCGCCCGATGAGCTGATCTCCTGCGTACGCGATGTGCGGCGCCAGCTCTACGTAAATCCGGAGGACCGCGATGCAATCACGGCATCCATCCTGGAACAGGGAGAGGTTCTCGGCCGGGAGGTTCAATTCCGCCGCAAGGACGGGCGGAAGATATGGGTTTCCATCAGCGCGCGCATGGTGCGGGACGAATCCGGCGCACCGCTCTGTATCGAAGGGTATCTCGTCGACATCACCGAGCAGAGGCTGGCCGAGGAGGCGCTGCACAAAAGCGAGGCGCTCATGGCCGAGGCCGAGCGCGTGGCCGGGTGGGGCAGCTGGGAATTGGACATTGCCGGCGACACCATTTATGTCTCGGACGGCCTGAAGCGGCTCGCAGGGCTCCCCCCGGACTACCCCCCCGTCCCCCTGGACGACTTCATCACCGATACGGTGCATCCCGACGACCGGGGCGTCCGCCGTCGGAATCTCGACGAGGTCATACGCGGCGTGGCGACGCAGTACGACCACGAGTTCCGCATCATCCGGCGCGACACCGGCCAGGTGCGCATCTGGCACGGGGTCCGCGAGGTCCAGGCGGACGCGTCCGGCATTCCCGTGCGCATCATCGGAACGGATCGCGACATCACCGAGCAGAGACTGGCCGAGGAGGCGCTCCGCGAGAGCGAAGCCCGCTACCGGGCGCTGGTGGAAAACCAGGTGGAAGCAGTGTGCCGCTGGCTTCCCGACACGACCCTGACCTATGTGAATGAAGCGTACTGCCGCTTGCTCGGCAAGTCGAGGGAGGATCTGCTCGGCAAGTCCTTCCTGGACTTCATAGCAACGGAAAACATACGGGATCTCATGAGACATGTCCGGTCTCTGATCAATCACCCGAGGCTGGCATACTACGAACATGAGGTGTCCAGCGGAGACAAGGGTCCGGTCTGGGTACGATGGAGCGATTGCCCGATCCTCGACGGGAAAGGCGACCTGCAGGAATTCCAGCTGGTGGGCATGGATATCACCGACCGCAAGGTGGCCGAGCTTGCCCTGATTTCCCAGCGGGAGCAGCTGAGAAAGCTGGCCACGGAACTGGCCATGACGGAAGAACGGGAACGCCAGAACATTGCCACGGAACTTCATGATACGGTCGGCCAAAAGCTTGCCGCGGCAAAGATGAAGCTGGATGCCCTTGCGGGAAATCCCGATTGCTGCAATACATGCGGAGATCTGGTAAAGGCATACAATCTGATCCTGCAGGCAATCACCTGTATCCGATCCCTGACCTTCGAAATCAGTCCCCCGATCCTGTATATGATCGGTTTTGATGCCGCAGTGCAGTCCCTGTGCGAGAAATTCGAGGAAGAGAGCGGGATTATCGTCGACTTTGCGGAGGAAGGGGAAACAAAGTCTATCGGGAAAAATCTGCGGGGCACCCTGTACAGAATGGTGCGGGAGTTGCTGCACAACATAGAGAAACACGCGCGTGCGGAACATGTCTCGGTCTCGTTGAGCTGTTTTGCGGATACTATTGAAATAAGCGTGGAAGACAACGGGTCGGGGTTTGATGCCGCGCAGGTCCTTATGCCGGGGAACAAAAACAACTGCATCGGGCTCTTCAGCATCAAGCAGAGGATCGAGTACCTGGGGGGAAGCATGGCCATAGCTTCCCAACCCGGCGCGGGAAGCCGCATCACCCTACGCGTGCCGGTGAACCCGGAACGTCCGGAAGTTCAGGGAGGAGCGTAATGAAGACATTCGTCATGATTGTCGACGATCACCAGATCGTGCGGGACGGTTTGAAGGCCATCCTCCACCATGAGGAAGGGATTGGGGTCATCGCCGAAGCCGACAACGGCAGAACCGCCTTGCGGCTCGTGGATGAACTCAAGCCCGAAATCGTCATCATGGATATTGCCATGCCCGATATGAACGGTATCGAGGCAACCCGGCGAATATCCTCCGAGCATCCCGAAATAAAGGTCCTGATACTTTCCATGCACCATGACAAGCGCATGGTTATCGAGGTCTTCAATGCGGGCGCACGGGGGTACCTGCTGAAGGAATGCGCTTCCGACGAATTGTTGCGCGCAATCCGGACGCTCTTGCAGGGAGAAACGTACCTGAGCCCGAAGATATCCTCGATTGTCGTCAAGGACCTGGTAAAAAAGCAGCAGGGTGAGAACCCTTCCGAGATCTTTTCACTTTCATCGCGTGAACGGGAAGTCCTGCAGCTGCTCGCGGAAGGGAAGAACATGAAGGAAATCGCCTTCACCCTGGATGTGAGCATAAAGACCGTGGAAGCATTCCGCAAGCGACTCATGGACAAGCTCAAGGTAAACTCCATCGCGGAACTCACCAAAATCGCCATTCGCGAAGGGCTGACCTCGCTCGATTAGTCCAACCTCATCAAATCAGCCCGCCCCCGCAATTCCTTGAGGCATTTGCATCCCCTCTGTTACGAATTCCCTTACAAAGCCCTTTCCTGATTTATGACATACTTGACACCAGGTATGACCGCACATGGCATGCGGTCCGGACCAAGAATTCTTCCGTCACCCGGGTTGAAGACTCAGCCGCAAGCACGGCTGAGGAGACCCATGCCGGAGCATGGTTTCTCACGATTACCCGGAAAAACACAGGAAAGGAGATTGACATGGCAGAGAACAGGAACACCGCGAGACTGGTTGAGGTAGGCTTGAACAAGTATGGACAGCGCCTGGATGAGTACAATGAATTCGGTCAGTCGCTGGAAGCGGAAGTCTGGCACTTCGACGCCCTTGCCGATGTCTCCGTCGCGCCGCTGCCTCCTCTCGAGCGCCTGATTCGGCCCGTACGTGAAAAGGAGCTTGTCATAACGGAGGACACGAACATCGCGAAACCGGCTGGGGCAGGCGTGAACAAGTACGGACAGCGCCTGGACGAGTACAATGAATTCGGCCTGTCCCTGGAAGCGGAAGTCTGGCACTTCGACGCCCTTGCGGTAGTCTCCGTCGCGCCGCTGCCTCCTCTTGAGCGCCTGATTCGGCCCGCACGCAAGAAGAACCGGTCCGCCGCGGGTAAAGCGGCTGAAACGCATCGTCGGGCGGCGTGATGGCGAAACGCTCCAGGGATTTCATCTGCCGGGATCAGGCATGAATCAACAGGACTACCCATGAAAAAACACGCTCAAAAAATGGACAAACTGCCCACTGTCAGGCGCCTTCCCGACTACCTCTTTCTCCTCCAGGAACTCTCCGCACGGGGTAAGGCGTATGTAGCTTCTTCCTACCTTGCCGAGCAGATGGGCATTATTCCGATTCTGGTTCGCAAGGACATCGAGTTGCTCAGGGTCACCGGGACTCCCCGCGTTGGGTACCCCATTGACCTTCTGATCAAGCGCATTGAGAATTTCCTCGGTTGGGGAGCGAGTATGGATGCCTTTCTTTTCGGGGCAGGGCAGCTCGGCGCCTCGCTTCTTGCAAACAGGGAGTTGATGACCCTGGGTCTCAGAATTATTGCGGCCTTTGATACTGACTCGCGCAAGATTGGCTCATCGGTCCATGGTGTGCCTGTTTTCGACAGCGCGCGGGTGGAAGAGATCCTGAAGGCAACCCATGTCGGCATGGCAATTCTCTGCGTCCCTTCCCGATGCGCCCAGAACGTTACGGATAGGCTGGTCGCGTCGGGTGTCAGGGGCATCTGGAACTTTACCTCGGCATGCCTGACGGTCCCCGAGGGCGTCATTACACAGAAGGAAGATCTGGCAACCGGATATGCCGTGCTTTCCGCACGGCTGAATCGAATGCAATCGATGGAATGCGGATAGTGTTTGTCGGGGCACCGATGCAAAGTGTGAACAAGCCGAATTCGATTTGTCGTTCGCCAATTTCGAAGCGGCACGCCCTTCACGGTACCAGATTTGAGCGACTGCAGAGGAGGTGTCCGTCCCTGAGGGGGAGGCGATAGCGAAGGTTTCTGCCAATGTGGAAATGTGAAAGGTGTCCCTGATGTCGTACGAGGGTAACCGGAAAAAAGAATGGGGTGGCGTCGCCAATCAGATGTGATTGCGGAGACGCCACCCCGTTCCGTTCAATAGGCCTGACACCGGATTGCCGGATGT
>CALABV010000072.1 GCA_937886325.1 uncultured Geobacter sp. | reverse complement strand
CGCAAGAAAGCCGGTCTGGGCATCAATCATACCCGTGTTGCTCGTGTCATTCTTATTGGTCAGAGAACCACCCCCCACCACGGCCTCCCAGAGGAAGCCGACGTCAGGCAGCGCATCAATCCTGAAAAAACGCGCGTACTTTTCCACGGTCAAAAAGGTTCCGCGGGCGCTGCTCTCCCCTTCCCATGCCTTTCCCTCATCCCTGTAGATGTTGTACGAGAGAAAGGCATTAAAAGGTTCGTACTTGATAGGAAGGTTGAATTCATTGACACCGATGACACTGTAGGGAATCAACCCGGCTTCGGAAATTTGAACCACTCCTGCAACAGAAACGCTCACCAGAGCCGCGGCTATGATGCCGCAAAGCCTTTGTTTTACGTAACGCATAACAATCTCCTTCTGAGTTGAGGTTTTTCTTCCGACAATCCCTTCTGCTCCATAAAACGCGTCAACTACTGTCCGTAAGTCCTGCTCCCACCCATCAAACAGGTGCAGGACTTACGAGACAGTACCCTCACTTAGCGTTGATTTTCTGTAGTTCTGCGCCCTTTCCGATAATCGTAGCAATCGAGATCGAGCCGCTTGAGGGTTTCCGGCGTGGGGATGCCCCATTCGTCCCAACCGCGGTAGCGATAGTAATCTCGAAGCTGGAAGCCGAGATCGGGCACGTAATCGCCCGAGCCTCCCTGACGCGGGCTTGTCAGAATACGGGGAGGCAAGGTGTCATCCTTGCGGCTGACGCCTTCGCGGGTGTTGAACAGGCGCTTGAGATTGAAGATCCTCTCCCCGCACTCAAGCCATTGCCGGTTAGTGAATTCCCAACCGGTGATGTGATTGAGAAACTGCGTCATGGGACCGACGGTCATGCCCCCGAAGACGGAAAACTTGCAGAGTTTCAGCGAGTCCATCATGCCCATGAAGTGTTGCTGGTCGGCGACAAACTTGCCTTTACCCTCGTTGGTATAGGGCGGCATCGGCGCATCGTAGCCCAGGTCGGAAATGTTGAAGCAGCCCTCACCCTCGAAATCCTGATTATAGGCCTGCATGTGGCAGGCGCCGCGGTTGGACGTGGCGTAGGCGACGCCGAGACCGCCGCGGCCGCGAGGGTCGTGGGCCGGGAAGTCGAGACCCTTGGTGTGAACGGCGAACTCCGCGCTGGCAGGGCCTACGCGCTTGACGGCTGCGAGGATCCCCTGGGAGCAGTCATCGCCGATATCCTGGCGCAGGGCGATCTTTTTCACCATCTCCACTGCGGCCGCTCCGTTCCCCCAGGTCATTTCAAGGCCGCCGGTATCTTCCCCGGTAATCATGCCGTGTTCCCAGGCCTCCATGAGGAAGGCTATGGCGGAGCCGACCGAGATGGTGTCCATGCCGTAATCGTTGCAGTACTCATTGGCCTTGGAAATGGCCTCGACATCGTCAATGAGGCAGTTTGAACCGAGCATGCCGAGCGTCTCATACTCCGGCCCCCCGCCGAGCTCCATCTTGAATTTGCCTCCAGGCACTTCAACGGTTCGGCCGCACCCGATCAGGCAGGAACTGCAATGGTAGCGCTTCTTCAGAACCGTCTCGGCAAGACGCTGTCCCGACACCATACGGGCCTTGTCCCAGGTTCCCCACAACCAGTTTTTTATGGGAAGGTCTCCGCAATCATTGAAGATTTCAACGGCACAAGACGTGCCGTACGTGCCGAGAGGTCCCTCGTGAACATCCTTCGTCTTGGCGCGAATTTCATCGAACAACTTGTCGAATGCTTCCTGGTTCGCTATGGGCATCTTCTTGCTGCCCATGACGCCGATGGCCTTCAGGTTCTTTGAGCCCATGACTGCTCCGCCGCCTCCGCGGCCGGCCGCTCGCCCTTCTCTGCCGTCGGACATGATGCTTGCCAGTTTCACCAAGCTTTCCCCTGCCTGGCCGATGCAGATCGCCTGAGAGCCCCGACCGAGCTCTTCCTTGATCAGCCTGTCTGTCTCAAAGGCCCCCTTGCCCCACAGGTGGTCGGCCTTCTTAATCCGGATGTCGTCGTCCACGATGGTGATGTAGACGGGTTCCCTGGCCTTGCCCTTGACCATGATACCGTCGAGGCCGCAGGACTTCAGCGCCGGACCCCACTTGCCGCCGCAGTCCGATTCCAGGTAGATACCCGTCAGCGGGCTTTTGGTAATGAGCTCCCAACGGCCCGACTGTGGCACCTTTGCCCCCACATAGGGGCCGGTCATGCAGATCATGATGTTTTCCGGGCTCAAAGGGTCCACTCCGGCTTCGAGGTTCTCATAAAGCAGTTTCGCGCCCAAACCGCTTGCGCCGATGAACTTCTTGAGATCTTCTTCGCTTGGAACAAAGTAATCAATCTTCTCCGTCGTCAGATCCACCACAGCTATTTTCCGCCAATATCCTCCCAACATATCCCTTTCCCCTTTCACGTTGATTTCGCTTCCTACTGCCATGCGCAATTGGCAGCCCAGCCAACCACGCACGTTAGACCGCCGATTTCACCTCCCTTCGGATTTCGTTGGGTGTTGCGTGC
>CALABV010000071.1 GCA_937886325.1 uncultured Geobacter sp. | reverse complement strand
TCTGATAATCATATAAAAGGCACCTCCCCGCATAACAAGGAGCAAAAACTTCCTGATATGCTTTAAAGAGACCAATCTTTAAACTCAGGAGGTGCCCGATGAAACTGTACTCTGGAATCGATCTACATTCAACCAACAGCTATTTGGCAATTATTGATGAGGGCGGCAAGCGCATCTTCAAGGAGAATCTACCGAACGAAATTGCCACGATCACCGACAGGCTCTCTTTGTACAGCGGCACACTTGAAGGTATTGTGGTCGAATCGACCTACAACTGGTATTGGCTTGTCGATGGGCTGATGGCTGAAGGATTCGCCGTACACCTGGCGAACCCTTCAGCCATCCAGAAATATAGCGGACTCAAGCATGCCGACGACAAACATGACGCATTCTGGCTTGCCGAGATGCTGCGGCTCAATATCCTTCCGGAAGGCTACATTTACCCGAAGGATGAGCGACCGATCCGTGACCTGCTCAGAAAACGAAGTCACCTTGTGTCATTGAGATCTTCGCTGCTCATCAGTCTGCAGAACATCATCACACGGAATTGCGGCATGAAGATGAAAACAAACGATATCAAACGCCTTCGTGAAAACCGGGTCCACCCGCTTCTGGCCGATAATGAGGATTTGGCCCTTGCCGGCCAGGTGAGCAAGGATTCCATCGACTTTCTGACCCGGCAGATACGGACCATTGAGGCTTTTATCGAAAAGAAGCTGGAACTCAGGGATGCGTACCAACAACTCGTGACTATTCCCGGTATCGGCAAAATCCTGGGACTTACCATCATGCTCGAAACCGGCCCGGTCGAGCGCTTCGAAAAGGTCGGCAACTACGCCTCGTACTGTCGGGTCGTCTCATCGCAATGGTCCAGTAACGGCAAATCCAAAGGGAAAGGGAACAAGAAGAACGGCAACAAGTATCTCTCCTGGGCCTTCTCGGAGGCGGCCGAACTTGCCAGACGCTTCGACGACAAGGCCAGGGCCTATTACAACCGCAAGTTGAGAAAGAGCAACTTCATGGTCGCGCATGCTGCGCTGGCGCACAAGCTGGCACGGGCGGCGTACTACATCATGCGGGACCAGGTCGCATTCATGCCGGAGAAGATCTTCACATAGGAACTGGCTGGGGCGGTGAACCAGCATTAGGGTTGGTAAAACCACGAGGTCTGATTGGCAGCCGCTCCACCCAGCATATAGAGCAGTTGTCGACGTCTGTACTGCCCACGCCGTGAGCCACCAAGGGGCTGGTTAACAACCACGAGACCTGAAACAACCAATTGGACACGGCCTGGAACCGAAGGTTTTCTGGTCCGCGAAATGCGGAAGGGGCTGTTGAACCTCCATTACTTCAGCAACAAGCCTTGATCCTGATGGGTGACTGGTGCAGCAAAGGCTGACATCAAAACATGAAAGAAATAACGGCAATGGTAACGATACCGATGACTGAAAACGGCAAGGCTTGAAAAACCTCTTTTTCTTGCATAGGGAACGTCTTTGCTCTTGACGGACAGCCTTTTAATGGGTGACCACTTTAAGTTTTGCAGCCAAGGGGATCGCTTCAGTTCGCTTTGACAAGCGCGGCGTTGGTGAAAGCGTTTCGGCTATGACCAGTGAGGAGGACCTTCGTTTCGAAACCTATATTGACGATGCCGTTATGTGGGGCAAAGAGCTTCAGCGGGATAAAAGGTTCTCAACCACGTGGCAATCATCGGGCACAGCGAGGGCTCCCTGATCGGATTGGCAGCCTGCCAAAAAATGGACGCAGATGTTTTTATCACTATTGCCGGAGCGGGCGTTTCCGGATCGGAGCTGCTTCTTTCGCAATTGAAGCCCAAGCTCCCCAAAAAGCTCTTTGATGATGCCGCAACCATAATAAACTCGCTGAACCATGGCAAAATGGTCGACTCTGTACCACCAGCAGAGCATATGAGGGTCAGGACTCAACAAACAACAGTAAATTTAAAATGTTGAGACCTGACCGTATGCAGTAACAGTTGAATATCTAACGGGTTTAAGTCCCATCCGGGAAGTTGTCCGTTCGTCCCGGTAGCTCAAGGGAGCGGCGTCTTGGCAACAAGGGGTCGTAAGTTCCCAATTGGCAAAGCAGCAGGCCGTAACGCAAGTGAACCTATGAGTAGCCTCGTACATTGACCGAAGATGCCGACCCTGTGGTCAAGAGGGGAAGGCCGCTGCACTCTGGTTCTGTTAACGGAAGCAGCCAGAGTGATCTTCCGGGGTAGCAGGAGCGGCATGGTAGAGTAGAAGAGTCTGGTTTACATTCTACATAAAATGAAAAATGTAGACGCGACCCCTTTGTTTTCCCTATGTTTTCCCCATAGAAAAACCGCTCCGTTTCCGGAGCGGCGGTTCCTGGGGAAAAGAAAGAAGGTGAAGGAGGCAGTACATCTACGGTACTGATTGAAGAGAACCGGCATATCGATTGATAATTCCGTCACCATAAGAACTGTAAAACTTTCCGACACTTCCCCTCCGGGAAAGCTCTTATCTGCGTGCTCTCCTTCTCCAGAATGCCAACCCGGCAAGGCCCGCACCGAGAAGTATGATGGTGGAGGGTTCGGGAACCGGGTCGGTGCCGTTAATACGCGTTCTCGTGATAAAGTCAGTAGTATATGCGTAGGCATCGATGAAAATAGTACCTCCCTCAGGGTGGGAGTATCCTTCATAGGCATAAAAGTAGGTATAATCATAATAACTATACAGTGCACAATACATATTGTCTGCCATGTATTCTAAATACCAATAATCGTAATATGTACTTTCGTAATACCATGACCGATTATTAACATTCACATCATAGGGTACCCACCCTGCGGGTGGAGGCGCAAAACCAGAGGGCGCTATCGTAGCATCGGAAAAAATAGAATATCCAGGATAATCGGAAAGTTTGTATGTGTAACTTGTCGTATCATCCCCAGCTCCGAACTCCGCGATCCCGTTTGGGCCATCCCAATACTCATGCATTACCGTCCCTGCGTCATCATAGGTTGCGGTGAACTGGAAAACGTGCCCAGCGGCATAGCCACCGCTTGCATACGGCAGAGTCACCGTGAACAGCTCAGTAACCGGAGCCGCATGGGCTGGCCGTCCGTTCATTGCCACCATCATTAACCCCAACACTAAAATCTCAAAAGTTCTGACAACGCGTCGTATCATGTCCCATCCCTCCTTTCTCTGTTGGAATATCCCCTCACCTCCCCCACAGACCATCTCTCCCCCTTCAAGAACCGCCAACTTTTCAAAGCATCAATCAAAAAACCATTCAAGCACGTCTTGTCATCCTCAATGCTGCCACTCCGGCCAACCCGGCGCAAAGAAGAAGAGTAGTGGGTTCGGGTATGGCACTCACATTAGCGTTAATATCCATAACAACGAGAGTATTTGAATCAAAGGTTAATTTCCGCCGAAAGAGTCAGCATCCCAAAGTTCGCCCGCAGGGAGCAGCCGGCGTCCGCCTTCCATAAGGGCGGAAACCCCGTTGAAGCTGGAGCTTCATATGGCGTTGGGAGCGCCATATGTTTATTCTTTTTTGGTTTTAGACTTTGCGAATTGTGTACCAATTGGTAAGTTCTAGATATTACAGTATAAATATCTATACTATCGCTTAGATGAAGTATGTCTGGAATAAATTGTAAAATTTTCCGACAAAATGTTTTTAATAAAAGAATTGGCCGTGTAGCGCAACAAGCTGTTCATAGAGTGCGCACATAATTCTAATCTTTGGAGCAACCTTCAGGGGTCAGGTCTCAACAAACAACAGTAAATGTAAAATGTTGAGACCTGACCGTATGCAGTAACAGTTGAATATCTAACGGGTTTAA
>CALABV010000070.1 GCA_937886325.1 uncultured Geobacter sp. | reverse complement strand
GTTCATTGCGGCAGGGGAGGACGCCCCCCTTCTCGACGCGGGAGATGTCCCTTCCTTCCTGCGCCATGTCCTGGAGCGCGCCGACTGGCGACGCGATCTCCACTTCCAGACCTGTACTACCATCGACACCCTCGACTATACGGGTCCTTCTCTCAACCAAGGCTCCAAGGTGGTCGTGGCCGCGGCCGGACCGGCGATCCGGGAACTTCCGACGGAGGTCCCGGGCGAACTCCGCCTGCCTGGAGGTTTCGATGCACCGCGCGTCTGCCTGCCGGGGATTCTCGCGGTGAGGGGCCCAACGTGCCGTGAGTACCGGGAATGCGCCGCCCTCGACATGGCCGCCTTGTGCGCCTTCTTCACCGAGAATAGTCCTCTGTCCCGTTTCCCTCTCGTAGTGGTGGTCGATGACAGCGACTTCACCGCCCGCACCCCCGACAACTTTCTGTGGGTGACCTTTACACGCTCCAACCCTGCAGCCGACCTGTACGGCATCGGCGCCTTTCAGCACTGCAAGCACTGGGGCTGTCGCGGGCCATTGGTCATCGACGCCCGCATCAAGCCCCACCATGCCCCGCAGCTCACCGATGATCCGGAGATAGAAAAGCGGGTCGACGCATTGGGAGAACCCGGCGGGCCCTTGCACGGGATATTCTGAAGTAAAGGAAAGATGTTGTGAATGAATCTGCCATGTGCTTGGTGGCGTTCGCGAGTGGGAAAGGCCTCGTGGGTAATATACTTGGGATTCATTCGCGCTGTTTATCCCTTGTTGCGATGTTTCCGGCCGTATTGTATAAATTCGGGTAAAGGAGCGCGGGTATCATGGAAATTATTACGGTACATTCCTGGGAAGAGCTTCAACGAGAGCTTTTCGCGGATTCATGGAATGAGAAGATAGGACGTTTTCGCTCACGCTTCGCGTTTCGGGGGCTGTCGAACGCAGCGTACCGGCTTGAAACGACGCTGATCCGCCTCGGCGGGGATTATGTCAAGCTGGAGCGGCATCTGTTGCGCAATTTCAGAAAATACGCACACCTGAGCGTTGTGCAACGAGACTCGCTCTGGCACTGGCTTTCCGTGGCCCAGCACTTCGGCCTGCCGACCCGTATTCTCGACTGGACCTATTCCCCGTTTGTCGCAATGCATTTTGCCACGGCAAATATCGACAAGTTCAATCTGGACGGGGTGATCTGGGCGGTCAACTATGTGAAGGCGCATGAATTGCTGCCGCAGTTCATGAGGGACAGGCTTGAGGAAGAGGGGGCGAATGTCATGACCCTTCAACTCATGAATGATTCAATAAACTCCTTGAACGCACTTGATGCGCTTGATGTCCGGTCAGGTGAAAAAGTGGTCATATTTTTCGAGCCACCATCCATCGATGATAGAATCGTCAATCAATTCGCATTCTGCTCGGTCATGTCCGATCCGAGCATGGTACTGGACGACTGGCTGGAAACCCATCCCGAACTGGCCCGGAAAATAATCATCCCGGCGTCTCTGAAATTGGAAATACGTGACAAGCTCGATCAGGCGAATGTGAACGAACGGGTCCTGTTTCCAGGGTTGGACGGCCTGAGCCGCTGGCTTAAGAGGCACTACAGCCCGAGCAGGTGAATCAGAATCAGCCGTTCTCTTGGGGCGAGCCCTCACTAGCATTCACGGATCATCCTTCAAGGATCGAGGAAAAGAACCGTAACCAGTTTTCACCAAGAATCCCCATGATTGCCTTGTCTGGATATCCGGAGCCGGCGAGCATTTCGGCGAGTTCCGGTATCCGGGAGTGGTCTTCGAACCCTTGGCACTCGGTATCGTAGCCTCCGAAGTCGGAACCAAGTGCAACGCCGTCCGTGCCGAATTCTTGCGCCAGCCAATCAATCTGACGGAAGACATCGGAAATATCCGCCCGTCCGCTTGCGGTAAGCATGCCGGGGAAGGCGGCGAGCCCGACTACCCCCCCTCTGGAAAGTATGATCCGTAGCTGTTCGTTGCTGAGGTTGCGAGGAGTATCGCAGAAGGCGCGCAGGCCGGTATGGGAGGAGAGGATAGGGCCGGTGAAGATGTCAGTGACCTCCCGGAAGCAGGGCTCGGACAGGTGTGCGGTGTCGAGGGCGAATCCCAGTCGATCCAGTTTCCTGACCAGGGTCCGTCCCTCGCGGGTGAGCCCGCCCGGGTCGGGAACTTTATTGCCGTCACCAATCCTGTTCCTACCCACGTGGGTCAGTCCCACGAGCCGGAATCCCTTGCTCTTCAGGATTTCGGGCGGATATTCCAGCAGGGCGTCGGCGTTTTCCAGAAGACGGAGCACGCCGGGATTTCCCGCACCGTGAAAACAGTCTGCCAGTTCTTCCCCGGTGTGGATGGCCTTCAGCAGGCCCAGGTACGTTTCGGAGTATTTAAGGAGATAACGAAGGTTATCCGCCGACTTTCCCGGACCGTTATGGGGATCCTCGCAGTAGAAGGCTGAGACGATTACCCGCACACCGCCGAGCGCCAGTTTCGGCAGGCTGACCCACGCATTGTCGGGCAGATCCTCACATCGGGTTTCGGGGTGGTGGCGCAGCAGATCATACAGGAGGTCCACATGGGCATCGATGACGGGGAAGGGGGTTCTGTTTTCCATGTCGGCAGGCAACCTCACGCGAAAAACTGGAAGGAGCATCACGAAAGTCCTGTCTGAGTACCATTCCGGGCGTGCCCATGCAAGAAAAAAAGGGGGCGGACCGGATTGCCCGATCCGCCCTTCACGTTTCAGAACGCATCATGCGGGCGCGTGACATGCCGGTGCATGGCAGACCGGCGCGTGGCAGGTCGGGGCATGACATGTCGGAGCGTGGCATGAAGGACCGTGGCAAACGGCGCCGGACAGGGATTTGCTTTCGACTTTCTTGATTTTCAGCATGATATCACCTCCTTTCCCTCGGGGCGGTGGAGCCCGTCCGCTGCATGAGACCGCCGGCAACGAGCACGGCAAGGGCTTCGTCGCATTCTTCGCGGAAACGCACGGCATCCATTCCGGAACCGAAGCGAAGGTAGAGATCCCGTGCAATCTCGTCGATGTTCGAGGACCCGTCGCTCAGTTCAAGCAAGACACGACCGAATTCGTTAATCTCCGTTACCTCCAGCCCGTTCTCAGTGGGTACGAATACGAGAATTGTCGGGTCCTCGTCGTACCGTTCCCGGAAGATACCTCCCTTCAGGTCGTCGATGATGTCGGGGAGGTCATGCCGGAAATCCCTGACAATTGCTGAATTGTTTTTGAACGGGAAGTGCTTCTCGATCATGCTCGTATCAGCCGTTCCCGTGGTCATCTTGCGGTGTGCAACTCCCGCCTCCAGCGCTGACGATTCATAGAGCACGACGTCCGGCAGATGGGACCATGTCGGTGAATTTCTTTCCGTGAGCAGGCTGTCGGTAAAGACCGGGAGGCGCCGGAGGCAATCCACCGGAGAGAGAAATTGCTCCGTTCGCCCTTCGGCGTGCGCAACGTACTCGATGAACAGTGAAAACAGCGTGCTGACGGATTTCCCGAGCGCCAGGGAAAGGAGAAGGAACGACTTCGGATAGAGATTGACGATAAGGGGGAACCAGGATGCGATTCGCTCCAGTTCCTTCAGGGAAAGCCCGGCGCAGGGGAGGTTGTGGAAAGCGCTGAAGATGAGCGGATCAGACTCGATCAGGCGGTTGTCGTCCTCCATGCGCCGTCCGTTGTCGAACTCAAGTCCGAGGGAAAAATAGGTGTCGGCCGTGCGCAGGAGGCGGTCGCCGTATCGCCGGTGGAGTTCCGTCCCGGGCAGGACGGTCGGAAGCTGTATGAGCGGGTTGCTGTTACCCTGGATGCCCGCCCGCAGCGCAAGCGCCAGGGTTGCGTCGATATCCTCCCGTTCCTCTTCGGGAAAGCCGATCACGAAGCTCAGGGTGGGCGTCATCCCTTCGTCCGTTGTCTCGCGGACTCTCTGGTAGAGGATGCCGTGGTCGATTCGTTTGCCGATGAAGGCCAGCGTCCTCTCGGAGCCGGAATCGATGCCGTAGCACATTGACTCGCATCCGGCCTGCCGCATGAGGCGCAGCAGGGCGCGATCCACCGAGTCGAGGCGCGAGATGCAGTACCAGGGCGTCGTGTTCAAACCTTCTTCGATCACGGACCGGCAGAATAATTCCACGTAGGCGCGGTCCGACGTAAACTGGTCATAGGCCAGAAGGAAGCATTCCGCGCCGAAGTCGTCGTGCAGACGCCGCATCTCCCGGACGGTGCGGGGAATGGAGAAGGTCCTGGAGCGGCGGCGCCACAGGACTGATTCGGAACAGTAGACACAGCGGTGAGGGCAGCCGCGTCCGGCCTCCAGAATGGCGACCGAGCGCGGGATTTCGCAGGCGTCCCGGTATACGGCCAGGCTCGGAACCAGCGAGTAGTCGGGGATGGGGAGTTCGTCCAGGTCCGCAATCAGGTCCCTATCCGGGTTGCGCACAATTTTCGGACCGTGCCGCCAGGTTACCCCCGCGATACCCTCCTCCACGCCGGTAGAAGCATACGCGGAGACAAGCTCCCGGAGGGTGACTTCCCCTTCGCCCCTTACAACTGCGTCGATCCAGGGGAACCGCTCCAGTACACGTACATCGACGAACGATACGTCGTGTCCTCCCACGACGACCCGCAAACCGGATTTCTTCCTCTTGAGAATCTCCGCGATTCGGATAACCGCCGGAAAGGTGGCGCACTGGACGGAAAAGGCGACCAGTTCCGGCTCTTCCCGGAGAATCATTCCCGCCGCCTCTTCGTAGATGGATTCCCCCATGGGCAGCTTTCCCAGGCGGATTGCCAGGACGAGATCCGTCACGGTACAATCGTGGCCCGACTGCCGCAGGACCGTAGCAAGATTGAGCAGTCCCAGGGGCGGAAGATTATAGAGGGACTGAAGATAGAACGGTGGGAAAACGAGCACTATTCTCATGGTCGGCTTTCCGTATCGTGTGAACCGAACATCTGGGAAAAGGGAAGGTATACAGTATACTAACACGCAAATATGCCTTTGCAAGGCAGGTCCCGTCATGACGGGAGAAATGCGAGGAGGGTGGAATGGACATTCTTGAGGGGATCTATTCGCGGCGAAGCGTAAGAGACTTTACCGATGATCCGGTTGCGAGAGAACATGTGCTGGAGATGGTGAAGGCGGGAAGCTGGGCGCCGTCAGGTTTGAATAACCAGCCGTGGCGATTCGTTGTGGTAATGGATCGGGAAAAGAGGTGCGAACTGGCGCGGCTTACGAGGTACAGCCGGATCCTGGAAGAAGCGCCGGTGGCCGTTGCGGTCTTTATCGATCGCACAGCCATGTACCATGATGTAAAGGATCACCAGGCTATGGGCGCATGCCTGGAAAACATGCTCCTGGCGGCCCATGCCATGGGACTCGGGGCGGTTTGGCTGGGGGAGATCCTGAAAAATGCGGATGCGGTACGGGCGGCATTGGAGCTGCCGGAAAGCCTCGAGCTGATGGCGGTGCTGGCCGTCGGGCGCCCGAAAAGGACGGACCGGATGTCGGAGCGGAAAGACGTTGAGGAGTTGATCGTGAAGGAGTTTTGAGGGGCGGGCTGTCGACAGTCAACGTGTCACAGCCCGCCCTTCAGCTTTTCATGTGCCACGCAGGCTTTCCTTGAGACGGTTCGCCGAGAGCAGGAGGCTCTCCAGCCTCGTTTCCACCAGCTGCGGGAAGGGGTTGCCGTCACTTTCGATGGCAAGGAAGGGGAGAGGGAGCCGGTCCTTGTTGACGGCCCAGAAATCCCCCTTCTTCAGTGAAAACTTCTCTTTTTCTTCCACGAGGCGGTAGGTGAGGATTGACTCCGCGATACGGCACGGCATGCAGCCGAAAGGGCCGATGCTGATCACGCCGTGGGCGGAATCGCCGACCTCGGTCAACGCGGAGCTGATGGTGAGGATCGCTTCACCCGTCATTTTGGGATGGAGCAGGGAAGAGCCGCGGGATACCAGGTGATCCACTTCGATATGGTGGCCGTCGTGGAAGCCGGATAGCGCGAGGAGCCGGCAGATGAGACGTTCATCCTTGCGCATCACCATCTTCTTTGCCTGCATGACCAGCCGTTTCCTGAGAGAAATGGGTCCGTTCAGACCCTTTGCGACACAATAGTCGGTGTAGTGAAGCCATTCGGTGACCGGCGCGGTTCTGACGACAACCCCCTTCCGTGCAAGTTTCTCAACCAGATACTGGCGGGAGAAGTCATCCCGACGGACGAAGATCTCTCCAACCAAGGCAATGCGGGTTGCATCCTCCAGCGTGTGTGTCTTCCGCAGCGCCGAAAGCCCCTCCATCTCTTCCCGTAACGTTTTCATGAGGCGACCGTAGTTGTCAGCGGCAATACTGCCGATGATCCGGTCGGTTGTCAGTGCGAAGGCCTCAAGTGCCTGTTCCCTGTCTTCCGCGAGCGCCAGTATGCCGGCCCGTACCTCTTCCAGTCCGTCTCCTATGGAGAGAGCAAGCCAGGCACGCCGCGAAAGTTTGGCGGGCAGACCGTCGTAGCCATCCTGTGAAGAGGGGGACAGGAGAGCGACGTCGGGAATCCGGTTTTTGCGGATATAGTTTTTCATGAAGACGTTGTATTGACCAAAGCGGCAGGGCCCTTCCGTCTCGGGCATCAGATAGACGAGGATTTCCCCTTTGCGGCGCGATTCGTTGATATATTTCACCAGAGATCCTGCCGTCAGTATGAGGGGGAGGCACTCCTTGCACGTGGCAAGACCTTTGCCGAGGGTCATTTCACGGGGCCCGGGCGGCTCGAGCGACGTGGCGCGGATGCCCGCGAATCGCATGGCTGCGGCGAGACAGCGGGCAATGGTTTCTCCCATGGAGGGGATGATGAGATGGACTTCCGGATCGGTAAGCCGGTAGCGGCGGCCGTCGCCGGTTTCCACGAAGTTCTCGCCGTCAGCGCATATCATCCGGGCAGGAGCGAAGTCTGTCAGCTCTTCCCGTCCCAGGCCCAGCTCCCGGTATCCACGAATCACATCGAGAAAGGCCTCGATTCTGGTGTCAATACCCGCATCGGCTGTGTGTGCGTCGATTTCGAGGGTGAGTGAAGGTTTCTGGCCCATGACGTCGCGGAAGTAGCCGGTGATGAATGAGTCCGGACCGCAACTGAAGTTGGTGATGAACGCGCCGAACAGGTTCGGCGCGTTCCGGACATAGGTGGCCGCCTGCATGATCCCCTGGCCGGTGGCCCAGAACATTTGGGGATGCGTTTCTCCTCCCAGTTCCTCCAGGGGCAGGAAATCGTGGGGTATCACGCGGTATCCGCGACTGGCAAACTTGTGGGGGATTCCCATGTTGCCGAAGCGGCTGAAGGCGTTATAGGGGCGGCCGAACAGGACGATGGCGCTTTCGTCCGGCTGGAGGCTCCGGAGGAATTCCCGGCCCAGGTCGAGCATTTCGCGCCTCATGGAGTCGAATGTCTCCCTCGCTTCCGTGAAAGCCCGAACGGCTTTCGACTCGGAGAAGCCGAGCCGCGCGGCGAGCGAGATGAACGCAGCCCGGAGAAGTTCCGGTTTGTCGAATTCCAGGACTTCGGTGAGAAGCTTCGGCCGAAGGTCATCGTGAAACGCGGCCCGCAGGTAGTCCGGATCGGCCTGGACGAATGGGCAGGTGCAGTTGGCCTCGTCACTGGTTTCCAGGGAAAGATTTTTTACGAAGGGGAGGAAGATGTAGTCGACATCCCGGCGCAGGAGGCCGTGCACAAATGCGTGGCTCAGAAGCACCGGGAAACAGAATGCCGAGCCCGGCGCATCCATCCCTTCGGGAGAGGGTTCCAGGCCGGGGACAACTCGAATTCCCAGGGAACTGAAAAAACGCGCATAAAATGGATAGAGGGTATTCGTGAGAAGGGATGCCGGGATGCCGATGGTGATGGCGGCCCCGTCAAGGGGTGGCGGGGCGTATTTTCCGAACACCAGTTCTTCCCGGACTTTTACCAGGTCAAGCCCGGTGCTCTCTCCACCCCGTTTCCGAAGCAGGTTGTAGTACTTGTCGCATGCCCCGCCAAAGGGGAATACGGCGCCGTTTACCTCGATCCTGGAGATGACGCACTTCCTGTCGCAGCCATCCGTGCCGCCCTTGCAGGTAAAGGGTTCCCGGTAGGTCACCTCGCGGGCTGCCATTTCTTCGAGACTGTACGATCCCTTTTCCAGGATCCCTGCCTCGATACTGCGCTGGATCTCCAGCGCCACGCCGAATGCGCCCATCAGGCCCGGTTCCGGAGGAACGATGATCTCCCTGCCGCACAGGGCTGCCATGGCCACCGGAACCGACCGGTTATAGCAGACACCCCCCTGCATGAAGATCTTCCTGCCCACCGGCCGGGCGCCCTTGACCCGGTTCAGGTAGTTCTGGCAGACGGAATAGACGACTCCCGCGATGATGTCTTCCTTGGGGATTCCCTCCTGGACGGCCGTCTTGATATCGCTGCTGATAAAGGCCGAGCACTGGTCGCTGAAGTTGGGCGCCGAGGAAGAACCGAGAGCGATGTCTCCTATCTCTTCCGTATCGATACCCAGAGCCTCCCGGCACGCCTCTTCGAGGAACGACCCCGTGCCGGCGGAGCATGCCTCGTTCATGGCGTAGTCGCTGGCCACCCGGTTGGTGATGAAGGTGTATTTCGCGTCCTGTCCCCCGATTTCGAAGATGGTCTCCACCTCCGGGTCGAAAAACACCGCGGCTGCCGCGTGCGCTACGATCTCGTTGACGATTCCCGGAGTCTGCGCGTGAAGACCGGCGATCTGTCTGCCGCTGCCGGTGGTCCCTACACCGATAATCTTCGGCCTGCAGCCCGGTGGAATCTGCTTCAGTATTTCCCTGTAGCAGCGGCGGCTTGCTCCGATGGGATCGCCGGAGGTGCGGAGATAGACGCCCGTTGTGATTTCGCTGGTGTCGGTCCGTAACAAGACAGCCTTGGTGGTGGTGCTCCCCACGTCCAGGCCGAGGATGTATTCTCCGTCGTGGAATTCCCCGCGCGCCATGGAGGTAAACCGCACCTTCTTCATCTCCTCGCGCAGGCCGGGCAGGAAGGTGAAAGAGTGATGGGACGGGGTGAGAAGCCCTCTGGTTTCCGCAAGCACGGCCCCGTTTTTCTCGGCCCGGATCAGGGCGCCGAGCGCCTCGAAAAAGGGGGATTCGGGGAGGGTGAGAATTTCCATGGATGATTCACGCAGGTATTTCAGGACGACCTGATTTCTGCTGACGCCGCCGATAACCAGAACCCTGGCGGCTTTGGTCTTTTTCAGCAGGTCGAGTATCTTGCCGGCCATCATCTTGCAAAGTCCCGCGCTGACGCTCCCTTTGGGCAATCCTTTGTTCAGGGCATGGGTACAGTCGGATTTGCAGAATACCGAGCACCTCCCGGCGACGAGATGCGGTTCCGCATTCATGGCCGCGTCGGTAGCCTCTTCCAGGTTCAGATCCATACGTTGAATCTGCTGCAGGAAAAACTCGCCGGTGCCTGATGCGCATTTGTTGCCGGTCTGCACGGAGCGGATTCTCCCGGATTGATCCAGAAGGTAGGCGATAAAGGTTTCGCCGCCCGCGGACACGATACAGTCGATGTCCGGGCAGGACGGCCTCAGGTGTTCGTACGCCAGCTCCACGGCTTCCGGTTCCGAAAGCGTGGGAATAGTGACCATTTTACGGAAAGACCGGCCGGTGATGCCCACCTTGGCGGGAAGCGACCGGTCGAGGACGGTGCTGAGGGCGTCGGCGACCTTGCCGTCGTGGGTTATCCCGGAGAAGGAGATACCTTCTTCGGTCCTGTATGCGAGGGTGAGGGTGCATGCGCCCAGACAGATGCCGAGAGCGGAAGGTTTCGCGGTCGGATTTTTCGTCGGTGTTTCCAGCGTTTCAGTATTCATGGGTGCTTCATCCAACATCGGCAAACTCCCTTTCTCGAAATGATACCCCCAGAGATTCCGCCAGTTTTCGTACCGCCTCAATGTCGAGGCCGGGTACCGTCACGGCGGAGGCGAACACCAGCGGGATGAATTTTTTCGACTCCGTGAGGAAGTCCTGGACCCCCTGGAAGCCTGCCGCGCCGAAGGGGGTGCGGCACAGTCTTTCATAGGTTTCGGCATCAGCCGCGTTCAGACTCACCGAGATTGCGTCCACCAGTCCGGCCAGTTCCGCCGGCACGTTGCGTCCGTGGACCAGACTGGCTTGGCCGTCCGTATTGACGCGGATCCGGCATCCCTTTTTCTTCAGTTCGGCCGCAACCTGACGCACGAGATCGAGACGCAGCAGCGGTTCGCCGTAGCCGCAGAAGACGATTTCATCATAGCCCGACGGGTTTCCGACAGCTGCCACCACCTCATCGAAGGACGGTTCATGGTCCAGTTTCAGGAAATGACCCTTGACGAAGTAATCGGAGAACTTGGCGCAGAAGGAGCAGCGGTTCGAGCAGCGGTTGGTGATGTTCAGATACAGGGAGTTCCGTATGCGATAAGCGATAGCGGCTTCCCTCGTTGTATTTCCCATGCGGAACAGGTTTTCCGCGTTGCGCGTCGTGATGCGGGCCACGTCCTCCAGGGAAAGACCTTTCAGTTCCGCGACCTTCTTTGCGGTGATGCGCAGATGGGCCGGTTCGTTCCGTTTTCCCCGATGAGGGACCGGCGCAAGGAAGGGACAGTCGGTTTCCAGGAGAAGGCGGTCGATGGGTATGCCACGAACGACATCACGCAGTTGCTCGTTGGACGGAAAGGTAATCGTGCCCGGAACGGAGAGGTAGAACCCGAGATCGACGCATTCCCGCGCCATTTTCAGATCGCCGGAGAAGCAGTGCAGAACGCCCCCGATTCCCCGTGATCTTTCTTCCTTGAGGATGCGCAGGATCTGCTCGTGAGCATCCCGGTCATGGATTATCACGGGAAGAGAGAGTTCCGACGCCATTATCAAGAACCGTCGGAATACGATCTCCTGGATGTCGCGCGGCGAGCGGTCGCGGTAGAAGTCCAGACCGATCTCGCCGATGGCGACGGTCTTCGGGTTTTCGGCCGCAAGGCGGGCGATGACGTCATAGCAGTTCTCCGAAACTCGGGCCGCGTCGTGGGGGTGGATGCCCGCGGAGCAGAAAATGTTTTCATGGATCTTCGCCAGTTCGCCGGCGCGGCGGCTCGATTCGACATCGCCACCGACGGCGATGATGCGTGTTACGCCCGCATCCCCGGCACGATTCAACATCTCGTCGAAATCAGTAATAAACTCCTTGCCGTCAATGTGCGCGTGTGTATCGATGAGAGAAACGGTTAGAGGCATATGGGGCCTTTCATCTGATGTACGAGATAAAAATTCTAACGGAAATTTCCATCGGATACCAGAGTTCTTTTCCTTATGCACATTTCCCGCATACTTTGCTGAAACCGCAAAACCGCTCTCCGGGCCTTTTTGCGCGGGTCTCAATCCTTGCAAATATCTGGTTGGCGTGTTATACGTCTTGTGCGTAACATGTGGTAATGTAATGAAAAATAGGCTTCCCGTCCTACTGTTCCCCAACCGGGAAGCAGGATGGCCATCAAGGAGTGTTTTGTGAGAATCGTTGAACTTTTTCGTGAGGGTGCGCCTTTTATTTCCCTTGAATTCTTTCCGCCAAAGGAGACCGTTGACTGGCCCGGTTTCTTTCGAGTTGTTGATCGGCTTCGCTCCATCAACCCGCTCTTCGTGTCGGTTACCTACGGGGCAGGAGGAGGAACCCAGGCCCATTCCTTGGAGATTGTCACCCGACTGAAGACGGAGTTCGATCTGGAGCCCATGGCGCATCTGACCTGTGTCGGGGCAACGGAACGGAACATTACGGGATTCCTCGAGGAACTGTCGGCGGCCGGCGTTGACAACGTGCTGGCGCTGCGGGGAGACCCCCCCCAGGATGCGAATGCTCCTCTGGTGCTCGGCAAGGACTTTACCTATGCTTCCGATCTCGTGGCATTCATCCGGAAACACTACCCACTGATGGGGATCGGAGTGGCGGGCTATCCCGAGGGGCACCCGGAGGCGGCCTGCCAGGAGAAGGACCTTGACGCGCTGAAATACAAACTGGATCTGGGCGGTGACTTCGTGGTTACCCAGCTCTTTTTCGATAATGCGTACTACTGGGAATTTGTTCGTCGAGCACGGTCCGTCGGCATAACCCGGCCCATTATCCCCGGCGTGATGCCCATCTTCAGCCTGCGGGTCATCAAGAAGGTCCTATCCCTGTGCGGCGCGACCATTCCGGCCGAACTCCTGCGAAACCTGGAGCAGGCGCAGGAAAAGGGCGGGCCCGAAGCGGTACAGGCCTTGGGCATCGAGTATGCCCGGCGTCAGATTCGCGGACTGCTGGATGCAGGCGCTCCGGGTGTCCATCTCTATACGCTGAATCGGGACGATGCGTGCCTGGAACTTCTGAAGGATATATTCTGAAAAGCGGGGGTAACGGTGAAGTCCCCGAACGAAGCGCTTCGGAGGAGCATTTCTCCATCGCCTTCATGAAATGAGAGGAGAAGGGTGTGGAATCCATCTGGCTCGAGTTGCTGTTTGTCTTCGTGCTCATCCTTGCCAACGGCTTCTTTTCCGGCTCGGAACTGGCTATCATCTCGGCCCGAAAGAGCAGGATCGCTCAACTCGTGGCAAGCGGGGACGAGAAGGCGAAGATCGTGGAATCCCTTCAGGATGATCCGCACCGTTTCCTGGCAACCGTTCAGGTTGGGGTGACCATCGTCGGCAGCCTGGCGTCGGCCGTGGGCGGCGCCGCCGCGGTCCAGTACCTGAAACCGGTGTTCCTTTCCTTCCCGGTCGAGTTCGTCCGCCATGCGGCCGAGCCAATCGCCATCGGTGTCGTTGTCGTCTGTATCTCCTACCTGACGCTCATCTTCGGCGAACTGGTGCCGAAGACCGTCGGTCTTCAGTATGCCGATGCCGTGGCCCTGCGCGTGGCAGGCATAATCCGATTTCTCGCGGGAGCGGGGCGGTTTGCGGTCGGTTTTCTGACCCTTTCCAACAGGACGGTCCTCGCTCTTCTCGGAATCAAGGCCGAGGGAGGGCAGGCGTTCATTTCGCGTGAGGAAGTCCAGCATATCGTGCAGGAGGGGCATGAAACCGGGATATTCAGCGCGGCTGAGCGGGAGTATATCGAGAATATTTTCGACTTCACCCACACCAGTGTCCGGGAAGTGATGGTTCCCAGAACACGCATCGTGGGGCTCGACCTGGAATCGAACCGGGATGAGATGCTGAAGACGATCCTGGAGAACAAGTTCTCCCGCTATCCGGTCTACCGGGATACGATTGAAAATATTGTCGGATTTATTCACGGAAAGGATTTTCTCGGCAAGATGGTGAGCGAACCGGGATTCGCCATGGAATCGATCATCCGCCCCCCGTTTTTCGTTCCCGAGGCGAAGAAGGTCAACGACCTTCTGAAGGAGATGCAGAGGAAAAGGACCCACATGGCCATGGTCGTAGATGAGTACGGCGGCATCGGGGGCTTGGCGACGACCGAGGACCTGCTGGAGGAACTGGTGGGCGAAATTGAGGATGAGCACGACGTGGGAGAACCGCGGAGAGTTCAGCGTCTGGCGGACGGGAGCGTGATAGTTGACGCACAGATGTCCCTCTCCGACCTGACCGGTATCCTGGATATCAAAAAAGAGGAAGACCTTAGCTATGATACCCTTGCGGGTCTCATTCTCGACCGTCTGGGCAGGGTTCCCGAACAGGGTGAGCGGCTTGAGGTCGACGGTTTTGTTCTTGTGTGTGTTGAAGTGACAAAGACCGCTATCCTCAAGGTCCGGATCTTGGCCGAAGCAGCCACGTAGAGTTCACGGCGGGAAGGGAAGGGGGTTCCATGGATCGCAGGATTTTTTTCACGCTGATGACCTTCACTTTTCTGCTGGGGTTCCTGTACCTGGTATATACGGTTGTCTCTCCGCTTCTCGATACACTCTGCTGGGCGGCGGTTATCGGCATAACCACCTTTCCCCTGTACCGGAGGCTCAGGAACCGGCTGTCCGGCAGGGAGACCCTTGCCGCGTCCGTCATGACACCGGCGGTTGTCCTTACCCTTGTTGTTCCGTTCGTTGGTTTTCTGATCCTGCTCGGTGGCGAGACCACCAGCGTATACCAGTATCTTGAACGCGCAACCAGCGGCGGGACCCCACTCTTTCTGGAAAAACTGCTTCATCATCCCCGCCTTGCCCCGCTTCTTGCACGTTTCAAGCCGGCACTGGACTCCATTGATTTCGATCTCCAGGCGACCGTTCTTCCTGCTCTGAAACAGGCGGCATCGTACCTGATCGGCTATTCAACCGCCGTCATCAAGAATTTTTTCCTCCTGCTCATCAAACTGGCGCTGATGGTAGTCAGCCTCTTTTTTCTCTACCGTGACGGAGAGTCTTTTCTCGGAAAGATCCTTTCGGTGTTGCCCTTGGCAGAGGGCGATACGGATATGCTTCGCCATACCGTGAAGAGAGTCCTGTCCGCGGTTGTCTACGGGATTTTCCTGACCTGCCTTGTCCAGGGTCTCCTCGGTGGGCTGGGGTTCTGGTTCTGCGGACTGCCGTCGCCCATCGTGTTCGGTGCGCTGATGGCGGTCGCGGCCCTGATCCCCGTGGTCGGTACGGCCCTGATCTGGCTTCCGGGCGCTCTCTACCTGTTTCTGCAGGGAGAAGTGCTGAAGGGTGTGATCCTCATGGTCTGGGGCGCGCTTGCGGTCGGAATGATAGACAATCTGATCCGCCCGGTTTTCATCAGCGGCAAGGCGCATCTCCCCATTCTGGTCATAGCCATAGGGGTTCTGGGGGGCGTTCTTTCTCTCGGCCCCTTGGGCGTCGTTGCCGGGCCGATTGTCCTGGCTGTTTTCCTTGCCTTCTTCGACATATACGCACGGAGGGTCTTTCCGGGAGAGGCCGAGTCTCCTGAGAAGAGCGTGGGAGAGGGGGACGCCTGACGTCAGCGTCTGGACGATGCCCTTTTTCTCGCCCCGATAGTGATTGACGTGAGAATGGAGATTGCCAGAACGCCCACTATCACTCCCAGGGAGAAGAAGATGGGAACCGGGTATGTTTGCGACAGAAGCATTTTGACGCCCACGAAGGCCAGGATTACCGAGACCCCCAGTTTCAGGTAGGCGAACATCTCCATGACGTTGCTCAGCAGGTAGAAGAGGGAACGAAGCCCCATGATGGCAAAAACGTTGGACGTATAGACGATGAAGGGGTCCCGCGTGACCGCCAGTATTGCCGGGATGGAATCCACGGCGAAAATCACGTCGCTGCTCTCCACCACCAGCAGCGTGAGGAAAAGCGGGGTCGCCGCCAGTACGCCGTTTCGCCGGATGAAGAACCGGTCTCCGTAGATCCTTTTTGTAATGGGAACAAACCGCCTCACCAGGCGAACCACCAGATTCTTCTCCGGTTCAATCTTTTCTTCCCCGCCGAACGCCATCTTGATCCCCGTAAAAATCAGCAGTGCGCCGAACACGTAGACCATCCAGTGGAACCTCTCGAACAGTTCGATTCCGAGAAAAATAAAGGCCGCCCTCATGACGAGCGCTCCGATGATGCCCCATTTCAGAATCTTGGGCTGAAGGGCGCGGGAGATGTGGAAATAGGAAAAGATCATGATGAAGACGAAGAGGTTGTCCACGGAAAGGGATTCCTCGATAAGGTAACCGGTGAAAAATTCCAGGGCCTTGTCGGCGCCCAGGAAGAAAAGGATTCCCACGTTGAACGCCACGGCGAGACCGACCCATACCAAGGTCCACGTCAGGGCTTCACGGAAGGATATTTCGTGACTTCTGCGGTTGAAGATCCCCAGATCAAGGATGAACATGAAGGTTATCAGCACGGCAAAGCCGATCCACAGTACGAGGTGTGAGGACATGTTTCTCTCCCGATACATAAAGTGATGCCGGCGGGGCGCTTTGGCCGCCGTGGAGACGTCCGGTGAAAGGGGCGGAGCGGAGGGTAGAAAAGTAGGTGAATCAGGTGGTTTTGTCAAATAGTTTGTCCCGCGGATTAATCAGTTGCCGTGAACCCGAGTCGGAGGTATAACGTAAAAACAGTATCATTCCACCCTACAGGAGTCCCGCATGTGGCAACCACTCTGGAAACCCCTGCTGCTGCTTCTTATTCTTATCGTCTTCTTCAATTTTCTCTATTCAACCGTTTCCGATCGGGTGGGTGAGAGAGGTGTCGAGATTCCCTACAGCCTTTTCAAAAGCGAACTGGCTCGGGACAATATCAGCGATGTGACACTGAAGGGGACTTCCCTTGCGGGGCGGTTCAAGGCAAAGGTCACCGTGAGTGAAGCGGTGCCCGGCAAAGGAACGGCCACGCAAACGACGCGTTTTTCCACGACTCTGCCCGCAATCCAGGATCCGGGGCTCATGGCGGAACTGGAGGCGAAGAAGGTTGTGGTGACGGCCGTTTCGACGGAAACATCACCTTTTGTTTCTTCGCTGGTTTTCCTGCTTCCCTGGCTGCTGATCATCGGCGTTTGGTTCCTATTCTCCCGAGGCGTAAAAGCCCAGGGGCCGGGCACCATGATGGGGGGCTTCGCGAAATCGGGAGCAAAGGTGTATACGCCGCAGAAGGGGTTCGTCACTTTCGCGGACGTCGCAGGCATGGAGGAAGCCAAGCAGGAGCTTCGGGAAGTGGTGGAATATTTGAAGGACCCCAAGAAGTTCGAGCGTATCGGCGGCAAGGTGCCGAAGGGGGTGCTGCTGGTTGGTCCGCCGGGTACCGGCAAGACCCTGTTGGCGCGGGCAGTCGCCGGCGAAGCGGGGGTGCCGTTCTTCAGCATATCAGCGTCGCAGTTTATCGAGATGTTCGTGGGAGTCGGCGCCAGCAGGGTGCGTGACCTGTTTGCGGGCGCCAGGAAAGAGGCTCCGAGTATAATCTTCATCGATGAGATGGATGCCGTGGGTCGTAGCCGCGGCGCCGGCTTCGGCGGCGGTCACGATGAACGGGAGCAGACCCTGAACCAGCTGCTGTCCGAGATGGACGGCTTCGACCCCCACGAGCAGGTAATCGTCATGGCGGCGACCAACCGGCCGGACGTTCTGGATCCCGCGCTGCTGCGACCGGGACGATTCGATCGGCGGGTTGTCATCGAGCGGCCGGACTGGCGCGACCGCGAGAGTATCCTCAAGGTTCACACCCGCAAGACCCCGCTTGCCCCGGATGTCGACCTGAACGTCATTGCCAGGGGAACACCGGGAATGACCGGCGCGGACCTGGAAAACCTGGTGAACGAGGCGGCCATCCTTGCGGCGCGGGAAAATACTCCCAGCGTTACCATGCGTCACCTGGAGGAGGCCAAGGATAAAATTCTCATGGGCGGCGAGCGCAAGATGTGTCTTTCCGGTGAGGAGAAACGGATAACCGCGTATCATGAGTCGGGTCATGCCCTGGTTGCTAAGCTTCTTCCCGGCACCGATCCGCTCCACAAGGTGACCATCATCCCCCGCGGAATGGCCCTTGGGGTGACGCAACAGCTTCCCGAGGACGATCGGTATCACTATCCGAAGACATACCTGATGAACCGGCTGTCCGTGATCCTCGGCGGCAGGGTCGCCGAACGGGCAGTGTTTGACGATATCTCCACAGGCGCGCAAAATGACCTGAAAATGGTGACCGAACTCGCCGAGAAAATGGTCTGTCAGTGGGGGATGAGCGACAGGATTGGCCCGGTTACCTTCAGTCGAGGGGAAGAGCACCCCTTCCTCGGGATGAAGCTGGCGCAGGAAAAAACCTTTTCCGAGGAGATGGCGTGGCTCATCGACCAGGAAATCGCGGAGATTATCAGGAGCGCCGAGTCCGTTGCCGATGAGATCATCCTGACCAACCGGGACAAGCTGGATGCGTTGGCGACCGCCCTTTTGGAAGAAGAGACCCTGGACGGAAAACGGATCGACGAGGTGCTGGCGGGGTAAAAGGCATGGGTAAGGCAAAGGGTGAAGTTGAATATATACTTTAAGTAATAGTTCGCATCGATGAGGATATTATGGGAAAAGAGAGAGAATGCGGCATCCTGCTTCATCCCACATCACTTCCCGGACCGGGCGGTATCGGTTCTCTGGGACCAGAGGCGAGACGATTCGTGGATTTTCTTCACGAAGCAGGTCAGTCTATCTGGCAGGTGCTCCCCCTCGGTCATACCTCCTACGGGAATTCGCCCTACATGTGCTATTCGGCCTTTGCCGGGAATCCTCTCCTTATCAATCTGGAGCGGCTGGTGGAAGAAGGTGACCTTAAGCGGAGCGACCTGCCTGACGATTTTTCCAACGACAGGGTGGACTATCATGCCGTTTCGGAATACAAGTACGGAGCGCTCCGCAAGGCGGCCACAACTTTTTTCGACCGGGGAAAGACCTGGCGGATGGAGGAGTTCTGGCATTTCTGCGACACCACTCCATGGTTGCACGACTTTGCACTGTTCATGGCGCTGAAGGATCGGTATGAGGGTAAGGCGACGAGCTGGAGTGACTGGCCGGAGAACCTGGCCGGACGCGACCCTCAAGCACTTGAAGAGGCCTCTCGAGAACTCGGACACGCCATCGGGGAGCAGAAATACCGGCAGTGGCAGTTTTTCCGCCAGTGGCGGGAGACCCGCGAATACGCAAATGAACGGGGAATCGGGGTCTTCGGCGACATCCCCATTTTTGTCGCATACGACTCCGCCGATGTCTGGGCCAATCCTCGTCTGTTCCGTCTTGACGAGAAAGGTCGACCGACCGTGGTCGCCGGTGTCCCTCCCGATTATTTCAGCAAGACCGGCCAGTTGTGGGGAAATCCCCTCTACGATTGGGAGGAGATGGCCCGCAGGGGGTATGGATGGTGGATTGACCGGGTCCGGGCTTCACTCGATCTGTACGATCTGCTCAGGATCGACCATTTCAGGGGGTTCGCGGGGTACTGGGAGGTGCGGGCCGGTGAAAAGACCGCCAAGAACGGTCGATGGGTTCCGGGTCCGGGGGAGGCATTCTTCCATGCACTCGAGTCGGTGCTCGGAAAACTTCCTCTCGTGGCGGAAGACCTGGGGGTGATTACGCCGGATGTGGAAGCGCTGCGTGACCGGTTCTCCTTTCCGGGGATGAAAATTCTGCACTTCGCCTTCGGTTCCGGGCCTGACAATCCGTACCTTCCCCATAACCACGTGCGCAACTCGGTGGTGTATACCGGAACCCATGATAACGATACCACCGCCGGATGGTTTTCGGCCCTTTCCGAACGTGAGAAGAAGAAAGTGCTTCGCTATCTGGGCACGTCCGGTGACGACATCGTCTCTGATATGATGCGAACCGCTCTGGCCTCGGTGGCGGACACCGTGATTATTCCGCTCCAGGATGTTCTGGGCCTGCCGAGCGACGGCCGGATGAACCTTCCGGGCACGGCGGGCGGCAACTGGTCGTGGCGGCTCCGTTCCGGTCAGATATCGTCGAAAATGACAAAACGGCTGCTGGACATGACCGAACTGTATGGAAGGCGCCGGAAGTAATTTGTTGACAATGAGAGTGTGAATTGGTTAGTGTTATTTGTTCGATTGTTTACCGTACAGCTTGAATAAAATATCCCTGAAAGGAGTACCGATGATGTCTGATACAAAATATAGCCTGGATACCCTTGCGCTCCATGCAGGCCATACACCTGATTCCGCGACGCTGTCCCGGGCGGTCCCCATCTACCAGACTTCATCGTATGTGTTCCGCAGTTCGGAGCATGCGGCGAAGCTTTTTGCCCTGGAGGAGCCGGGGAACATCTACACCCGCATCATGAACCCCACGACGGACGTGCTGGAGAAGAGGATGGCCGAGCTGGACGGCGGTGTCGGGGCGCTCGCCGTGGCGTCCGGGCAGGCTGCAATCACCTTTGCGGTACTCAATATTACCCGGGCGGGACAGAATGTCGTTTCCACCAATTCACTGTATGGCGGCACCTACAACCTGTTTCACTACACCCTGCCCAAGCTGGGCATCGAGGTCAAGTTCGTGGACAGCTCCGATCCGGAAAACGTGCGTGCCGCCATTGATGAAAACACTCGGTTGGTCTACACCGAGTCGGTGGGGAACCCCAAAAACAACGTGGACGACTTCGAAGGTATCGCCAGGGTGGCCCATGGCGCGGGAATCCCCTTCGTGGTGGATAACACGGTGACCACGCCGTATCTGTTCAAGCCCCTGGAGCATGGCGCCGACATTGTGGTCTATTCCCTGACCAAATTCATCGCCGGTCACGGCACGAGCATCGGCGGCTGCGTGGTGGACGGAGGAACCTTTCATTGGAATAACGGCAAATTCCCCGAGTTCACCGAACCGGATCCTTCCTACCACGGCATCCGCTTCTGGGAAGCGCTGGGCGGTCAGTCCTACATCACGAAGATGCGAGTGGAACTGCTCCGCGATATCGGCGCGCCCCTGTCGCCCTTTAATGCCTTCCAGATCCTCCAGGGGCTGGAAACCCTTCATGTGCGGATGCCGCGCCATGTGGAGAACGCGAGGAAAATCGCCGAGTGGCTCAGTAGCAACCCGCTTGTCAGCTGGGTCAATTATCCCGGTCTGCCGAGCCACAGGGATCATGAACGTGCCGCACGGTATCTTCCCAAGGGCGCCGGCGCGATTATCGGTTTCGGCATAAAGGGTGGTACTGCAGCGGGCAGCAAGTTCATCGATAGCGTAAAGTTGCTTTCTCACCTGGCGAATATCGGCGACGCCAAAACCCTCGTCATCCATCCCGCCTCCACCACGCACCAGCAACTCACGGAGGAGGAGCAGGTGGCAACCGGAGTAACCGCTGACTTTATCCGCCTTTCCGTGGGAATAGAGGATGTGAATGATATTATCGCGGACATGGACCAAGCCCTGAAGGCATCACAGGTGTGAAACAGCCGCCAGGGATCATTCATGGAAAAGGCGACCTGTTCAGGGTCGCCTTTTCTTTTCCGGCAATTCTGCTGTGTGGATTCGGAAAAGAGTCGTCACAACTTCCCGGACAGGATGTCTTTAACCAAATCGCTGGCTTCCTTCCCATCGTAACTTCCCGGATACTGGACGCCCAGCGCCTTCATCACTTTTCCCATGTTTGACGGTTGGGTCTCGATGGATTCCCGGGCCATCACCCCGCGGATTGCCTCCAGGAGGGAATCGCCTGTCAATTGCGTGGGGAGGTAGTCCGTGAGGATATCGATTTCCCTTTGGGCCTCTTCCCTCCCATGCGGGGCGCCGCTCCCCTTTTCAAAGGCCTTCATGTTTTCTTTTGCGTTCTCGATGAATTTTCTGACGAATCTGACCACTGTCGTATCGTCAGGCTGTTTTTCATCCTTGCATGCATCCGCAATCAGAACCCCGAGCAGGTTCTTTTTCTTCTCGTCCTTGCTCTTCAGGGCTTTCAGCCTGTCATCCCGAATTTTCTCGATAAGCATAATCTCTCCCTCTCCTGATACGCAGACAAGTTCTCCAGCTATTTGCCGCAGCACTTCTTGTACTTGAGGCCGCTGCCGCAGGGGCAGGGGTCATTCCGGCCGACCTTGCCGGAGACGATTGGTTTCGGTTTTACCATGGCGCCTTCGGTGAAATACCAGAGCCCGTTCTTCCGTTTGAAATGTCCGCATTCATGGTGGGTGCGCAGTGCTCCCTGTTCACGGAATCGTGCAACGAATTCCACCTCACCCTCGGTGTCGTCCGGACCGCCCAGGCGGCTGCCGATGATCTCCAAGCCGAGCCATTCCGACTTTTCCGCCCACGACTTCGTCCCGGCGTGATCGTAACCCTTCCGACAGTCGGGATGGGTGCTCTCGAAAATGAAATCGACAGCAACATTCGTATACGCCGAATAGCGTGCCCGCATGAGTTGCTCCGCGGTATCGGCAGGCCTCACTCCGCTGATAATCGGGTCGCAGCATTCGGCGTAGGGTACGCCGCTTCCACAAGGACAATTGTTCATGTATGCTTTACCTCCAGGGTTGAATTCAATAAACCTGCGCAGATCCCATTCCGGTTTTCGCGCGGAACGGACGATAGCACATCCGCGCCTGTCCGACAATACCGGCAGTTGCCCGGGTTAAATCAGCCATTGCAATGATGATGATTTCAATGAATAATCGCCTTTGAACCGTAGGCGCGAGTGACGGTTATGGATTCTTTCGACATTTCTCCTGATGAAATGAGTGCAAACAGAATGAAAATTCTTCATACCTCTGACTGGCATCTCGGACGCCCTCTCATCGGGCGGAAACGCTATGAAGAGTACGAGGCCTTCCTTTCCTGGCTCGCGGACACTATCCTCCGCGAAGGAGTTGATGCCCTTCTTGTTGCCGGCGATGTCTTTGATACGAGCGCGCCGAGCAACCGTGCCCAAGAGCTCTATTACCGCTTCCTGTGCCGTGTCGCCGCTTCCTCCTGCCGCCATGTTGTTGTGGTTGCCGGCAACCATGATTCCCCTTCGTTCCTCAATGCGCCTCGGGAGCTTCTGCGGGCACTCAACGTCCACGTCGTTGGAGCAGCCACGGAAAATCGTGAAGACGAGGTGATTATTCTGCGCAACGGGGAGGGAGTTCCCGGGCTTGTCGTGTGCGCCGTCCCTTACCTTAGGGATCGTGATGTCCGGGTTGCTGAAGCCGGAGAAAGCATCGACGACAAGGAGCGCAAGCTGATTGAGGGCATCCGTACCCACTATCACGAGGTTTGCGACGTTGCCGAGCGTACACGATGTGAACTGGGAGTTCACATCCCTGTCGTTGCCATGGGGCACCTCTTTGCTGCCGGGGGAAAGACGATTGATGGTGATGGCGTCCGCGAACTGTATGTCGGCTCACTGGCCCATGTCTCGGCCGGAATCTTCCCCTCGGGCCTGGACTACCTCGCTCTTGGGCACCTTCATGTTCCCCAGAAGGTGAACGGTTCCGAAGTGATGCGCTACAGCGGGTCCCCCTTGCCGATGGGGTTCGGGGAGGCGAAGCAGGAAAAGAGTGTCTGCCTGATCGACTTTGTCGGAAGAAATGCGGAAGTCAGATGCATTTCCGTGCCGGTTTACCAGAAACTCGAGCGCGTCAAAGGCTCATGGGAAGCGCTTTCAACAAGGATTGACGAACTTTCCACCGCCCGTTCCAGGGCTTGGCTTGAGATTATCTACGAAGGAGAGGAAGTCATCGGCGATTTGCGCGAACGGCTGGACGCGGCAGTCGAAGGTACGGAGATGGAAATTCTGCGCGTGAAGAACAACCGGATCGTCGACCGGGTCCTCAATCAAATCCACGACGAAGAAACCCTTGATGACCTGAACGTGCACGATGTGTTCGAACGTTGTCTGGCTGCGCATGAAGTGCCGGAAGAGCAGCGGCCTGAGGTGCTGCGCGCCTATCGGGAAGCCATCACGACTCTCTATGAAGAAGATAAGTTGGCGAAATAGAGGTATACGATGCGAATACAGCGAGTACGTTTCAAGAACCTGAATTCACTGGTCGAAGAATGGGACATCGATCTTACCCATCCCGCATTCTCCGCAGACGGAATCTTTGCCATTACCGGCCCCACCGGAGCGGGTAAGACGACCATCCTCGATGCTGTCTGCCTGGCGCTCTACGGGCGTACACCACGACTCACCAAGGTCACCAAAAGCGGGAACGAAATCATGTCACGGCAGACCGGCGATTGTTTTGCCGAGGTCACATTCGAGACGCAGACCGGACGCTTTCGTTGCCACTGGAGCCAGCACCGGGCGCGAAAAAAGCCTGACGGTGATTTGAAGGCGCCGCGGCATGAGATTGCGGATGCCGATTCGGGGCGGATCCTGGAAACAAAAATCCTGGAAGTCGCGAAACAAATAGAAACGGCAACAGGAATGGATTTTGAACGTTTTACCCGCTCCATGCTCCTTGCCCAGGGAGGCTTTGCGGCCTTCCTGCAGGCGGCGCCCGATGATCGTGCGCCGATACTGGAGCAGGTAACGGGAACAGAGATTTACAGCCTGATTTCCATTCGCGTTCATGAACGCAGATCAGAGGAACGAAAAAAACTTGAAACGCTGCTGTCCGAACTGGCGGGCATGCAGGTGCTGAGTGATGAGGATGAGCGGCGCCTTGTCGTCGACCTGGAGCAGAAAACCATTCAGGATACCGAGGTCGGACGGCGGATCGCGCTAACAAGCCAGGCAGTTGCATGGCTCGATGGTATCGCCCGCCTTGAAGGGGAGTTGGAGATCATAGAGAAGCAAAATCAGGACTGGCAGACGAGGCATGAGGCGTTTGCTCCCGAGTATGAAAGACTTCGACGTGCCATGACTGCATTGGAACTTGCCGGCGAACATGCGGGACTGGCGTCGATCCGCCGTGAACAGGAGGCGGAGCGTTATGGCCTCGGAGAAATCCTTGAGGCAATCCCCATGCGTGAGGAAGCATTACAACGCGCTGAGGAAGCCGTGAAACAGGCCGGCGAACTGTTTGAAACGCTGAAGAAGGAACAAAAAGAGGCGCTTCCCGGCATCCGGAAAGCGAGGGAGATTGACCTCAGGATCCGGGAAAAAGATGCGCCTATAAAGGGTGCTGAAGATTCTGTCGCCGAGTTGGAAAAATCAATTAATGAACTTAATTCCCTACAAGTTGAAGATTGCAGGAATCTTGAAGCGAAGAAGAGAGCTTTGGAAGATGTGCTGAGGTATCTTGAGGAAAACAGAGTGGATGAAGGGCTGGTTGAGCATCTGACCTGGATTTGCGGTCGGTTTGATGCTCTGAGAAGTCTTCGGGAGCGGCAACTCGTAAAGATGGAGGAGGTCAAGGGGGCAGAGATGCGGGTTGCGCAAACCACCCGTATTTTCAATGAAATATGTTCGGACCTGGAAACTCGCAGACGCGGCCTTGAGGACATCCAGGGTCAGTTCACTGACCGGCAACTCGCACTCGTAAGCGTACTTGAGGGACGTGATCCGGCGGATTGGCGTGCCGATCTGTCCGCACTCTCAGAAAGAAAATCGCTCCTTGAAGAAGTATGCGGGACGGTTCGCGCGTGCGAAGAATCGAAGGGCTTTCTCGGAGAACTTGAGAAACGCCGTGATGCGCTGGTCATCGAACGGGCAAACCTCGCAACACAGCTCCAGGTTCTTCTTGAAAGACACTCTTGTCTGGAGCGGGAGATGGGGCGCCTTGAAACACAACTTTCGCTTATCAAGAAAATCCAGGGCTTTGAGGAGGCCCGGCATCAGCTTCGGGACGGCCAGCCCTGTCCCCTGTGCGGAGCGATGGTTCATCCCTTTGCTGAAGGCATCATTCCGGCGACTGATGAAACAAGCTCGGCGCTGGCTACGGTGCGGGCTGAACTGAAAACCGTGAGCGAAGCTGTTGCCAACGTGAAGGTTAAACAGGCGGAGGTGAGCAAGGACCTTGAGCAGATAACCATCCGCTCAAAGGAATGTGTCGAAAAGATCTCGAAATCTGAGGCGCTGATAAGCAAATGCCGTGTTGACCTTGGCTTAGACGGTCACGTCGGGCATCCGCAAGATTTACTGCAGCGTCTCCAAAATGAGAACGCGGATTCCCTGGACCATGCGGCAAAGCTGGTGCAGACCGCCGATGCCATGGAAAAGGAACTTGTTACATTGCGTGGATCCCTTGAGATGTCGAGGGGTTCAGTCACAATGACTGAGCGAGACATGCTGGCCGCCGCCCATTCCAGGGATTCAGCCGGGGAGCTCCACGACCGGGTCTGCAAGGAAGCCGATGCTCTCAATCTGGAGTTGAATACGACATTGAGCGGACTGCGGCGGGAAATGGCCGCATACGGAATTGAAGCACTGTCAATGGATATCCTGGATCGACTAGGGATTGAACTGGCGGAGCGACGTGACCGGTGGGTTACGCGGCAAAAAGAAAGATTGGTGTTTGAGCAGCAGATCGCTTCACTGGAGGTCAAGGCCCTGCATCAGCAGAAACAGATTCTGCACAATGAGTCTGAACTGAAGACCCGGCGGCACCTGCTGGCTGCTCTGCAGGGCGAGCGGGATACCTTGCTGCGTGAGCGTTACGAGGTATTCGGCGACAGGAACCCTGACGACGAGGAGGCGCGACTTTTATCGCTAACTGAAGCAGCGGAAAGGGACCTCGATTCTTTCCGAGAACTGTTTTCCGCTGCGTTCCGTGAACGAAGCACGCTGAAGAACAGGCAAGAAGGGATTGAAACATCAATTGCCGCGCGGTCCGCCCAATTGAAGTCTGCTGAAGATCTCTTTCTGTTTCGGCTCAACAGTCTTGGATTTGCGGACGAAGCAGATTATCTGGCTGCGTGCCTTCCGGAAGAAGAACGTACAACCCTGATGCGCCAGGCCCGGAAGCTTGCAGATGAACAAACCGGCTTGGTATCGATGGGGCGGGAAAAAACAACGAAATTGGAAACCGAGCAGCGAAAGCAGATTACGAACGATTCCCGCGATGGACTGGAGCACGCGTTGAGCGGCCTTGTCGTGGAACAGAAGGAACTTCAGCAATCGATTGGCGGTATCCAACAGAGACTCGCGGATAACGAAAATCGGAAACAACAGCAGCGTGATAGGATCTTGGCGATTGAAGCGCAAAAGCGGGAGTGCTCGCGATGGGACCTGCTCCATGATCTCATCGGATCGGCGGATGGAAAGAAATACCGCAACTTTGCGCAGGGGCTGACGTTTGAGATGATGATTGGGCATGCAAACCGGCAATTGAGAAAGATGTCGGACCGGTACCTTCTGATTCGGGATGATGCCCAACCCTTGGAACTCAACGTGATTGACGATTATCAGGCGGGCGAAATTCGGTCCACCAAGAATCTGTCGGGTGGGGAAAGTTTCATCGTCAGCCTCTCTCTCGCGCTCGGCCTCTCTCACATGGCCAGCAAGAATGTCAGGGTGGACTCCCTGTTTCTTGACGAGGGGTTCGGTACATTGGACGAAGAAGCCTTGGACACGGCCCTGGAAACCCTCGCGAGTTTGCGGCAGGATGGGAAGCTGATTGGCGTCATATCACATGTTTCCGCGCTCAAGGAACGCATCGGCACCCAGATACAGGTCATCCCCCGGACGGGCGGAAGAAGTGTGATAGTCGGCCCTGGAATACGCCGGGAATAATCCGGCAGAAGCATGAGCCGGCGTTCTTCCGGCGATTTGACATCGTTGCGAAGTTGACCGGGTTGTTTTTTTTGGATAATCCAGAATTTTGCTGCAAACCATATCGTTTTGAAGTAGTTTTGAGACACTTTCCTGGTTGAGAAGATGACACCGAAAGAAAAGCCGGTGTCATCTTCTTTTGGGAATCCATTCCTGTTGCAGGTGGATTTACCACACAAGACATGGGGAGATTCCGCTATTTGCCGGAGGAGAATATGTCTTCAAGCAATGCCCAAACGCTGGCTGTTTGCGCATATCATAATGTCGGCTACTTTTGTCTGCGGGAATTGCTGCGACAAGGTGCGCGGGTTGGAGTTGTTTTCACCCACGAGGATTCTCCCTCCGAAGAGATATGGTTTGCTTCGGTTCAAGAACTTGCGGAGCGGAACGGGATTCCCTGCCGTGTAACGGACATTAACCTTCCTGAAAATGTTGCATTTCTTCGAAGCATGAATCCGGACTTTCTCCTGTCTTTCTATTATCGATTCATGATACGGAAAGAAGTGCTGGATATCCCGCAAAGGGGAGCGTTGAATCTTCACGGATCTCTTCTTCCGAAGTATCGGGGGCGAGTACCGGTGAATTGGGCTGTTATCAACGGGGAGACGGAAACAGGCGCAACGCTTCATTATATGGTTGAAAAACCGGACGCCGGAGATATTGTCGACCAGGAGCGTATTCCTATTGAGTTTACCGACACCTCCCTGGATGTGTTCAACAAGGTGACCGATGCCGCGGTATGCATGCTCTCCCGCTCATGGCCGCTGCTTCTTTCCGGAAAGGCGCAACGGATCCCGATGGATCTGAGCAAGGGGAGCTACTTCGGTGGAAGGAAGCCGGCCGATGGCCTCATCGATTGGAAAAAGAGCGCTGTTGACATTTACAATCTGATTCGCGGTGTGACTCACCCCTACCCGGGCGCCTTTACCTATCTGAACGGTTCAAAGGTTTTCATCTGGAAGTCGAGGTCTGTTCCAGGGGGCGGCGGGGAGGGTCACATTGTATCCGAGAGGCCGTTGATGGTTGGAACCGGAGACGGTCTGCTGGAGATTATATCTCTGCAGATTGAAGGGGAAGAAGAGTTGAACGCCGAAAGCTTCACGTCGCTGTATTCACTTGCCGGGAGACGATTCGAATCTTTTTTTTCCTAGGCTTGGTGGAAGAACACTATTGGTTTCCATCAGGAAACCACCTAATAATTCAAGTATTCGGGAGTCACCATGACAATGAAAATCCTCATCCTCGGCGTGAACGGTTTTATTGGGAACGCTTTGACCCGCCGTATCCTTACCACAACCGACTGGGAAGTGTACGGGCTGGATATGAGCTGCGATAAGCTGGAGCATTCGATGGGTAATCCCCGCTTCCATTTCCTGGAGGGGGATATCACCATAAATAAGGAATGGATTGCCTATAACATTAAAAAATGCGATGTGGTTCTTCCGCTTGTGGCCATCGCAACGCCCGCTTCGTATGTTCGGGAGCCGCTTCGAGTCTTTGAGTTGGACTTCGAGGAGAATCTGACCATTGTACGGCAGTGTGTTAAATATAAGAAAAGAGTGGTATTTCCTTCAACTTCCGAAGTATATGGTATGTGTCCGGAGGCGCAGTTCGATGAGGACTCTTCACACCTCGTACTCGGCCCTATCCACAAGGAACGCTGGATCTACTCATGCGCCAAGCAGATGCTCGACCGCGTTATCTATGCGTACGGCAAGCATGAGGGACTGCGATACACACTCTTCCGCCCCTTCAATTGGATAGGTCCGCGTCTGGATAGCATTGACACAGCCAAGGAAGGGAGTTCACGGGTTCTGACCCAGTTTCTCTACAACATTATTATGGGTGAACCCATCAATCTGGTGGACGGTGGCAATCAACGCCGCTCTTTCACCTATCTGGAAGATGGCATCGACTGTCTTATGAAAATAATCGAAAACCGTGACGGGTGTGCTGATGGTGGGATATTCAATATCGGAAATCCTGAAAACGATCTGTCTGTCAAGGAGCTTGCATTCAAGTTGCATGACCTGGTCAAAGAATATCCACCGTACCGAATGCGTGCAGAATCGTGTAGAATCCTTGATGTTTCCTCGGAAGAATTTTACGGTTGCGGTTATCAGGACATCGTGACACGTGTTCCTTCCATAAAGAATGCATGGGAACGTTTGGGCTGGAAGCCCGTCACTCCCATTGACGAAGCATTGAAAAAGACGCTCGACTTCTATCTTGTAGACGAAGGCGAAAAGATTGAGCGGTTCATAGGCCAATGATTCCGCCGGTTATCGCTCTCAAGGTGGACGTGGATACCTATGTCGGCACACGTGACGGTGTGCCGCGGCTACTGGACATACTTGATCAATACGGGATCAAGGCCACGTTCTATTTTTCCATGGGGCCCGACAACTCGGGCAAGGCAATCCGGCGCATTTTTACCCGCAAGGGTTTTCTCAAAAAGATGCTGCGCACCAAGGCGCCGTCCACCTACGGCTTGAAAACGATGCTGTATGGTACTCTTCTGCCTGCGCCCCACATCTCCCAATCCCTGGCGGGGGTTATGAGGGAGGTTGCCCGCAAAGGGCATGAGGTCGGTATCCATGCATGGGATCATGTGGACTGGCATGATAACCTGCCGAATATGTCATTGGAAATGGTGTCAACGATCGCAGGAAGAGCCCGGGGGGCGTTCCGGGAAGTTTTCGGTGAGGAAGCGAAAACCACAGCGGCGCCGGGGTGGATGCTCTCATCTTCTTCCCTTGAGGTCCAGGATGGGATGGTATTGCTCTACAGTAGTGATGCGAGAGGAAGATGTCCTTTTTTTCCGATGGTGGACGGAAGACGGTTCGAGACTCTGCAGGTTCCCACAACTCTTCCGACACTGGACGAGTTGTTGGGTTCCGAAGGTCTTACAGAGGCCAATGTCAACGATTTCTACCTCTCCCGCATCGGACCGGGCCTGAATGTTCATACTATCCATGCGGAGCTGGAGGGGGCACGACTTGCGGGAGCATTTTCCGACCTGCTGAGAAGGGCAATTCATTCGGGGGCCCGTTTTCTGACTCTTGCAGAAGCTGCCGAGGAAGCGCTGAAGGATAATCCACCCACCTGTAACGTGGCAATGGAGGAGATTCCGGGCAGGGCTGGATTGGTAGCCGTGCAACAGGCATGAACTCTCTTCAACAGAAACTGCTGATGTTACATAGTGCTTTCCAGTTCGACGATCAGTCCCCTAAGAAAATCGTATCCTTCCTGCCAGAAATCAGGATCATTGAAGTCAATACCTGCGGAGCGCATCGTATCGGCAGGGGACAATGCGCCACCGCTTTCCAGAATCGAGACATACTTTGGAACAAATGTTTCCCCTTCAGCGAGATATTTGTTGAACAGGGAAAGCACCAGGAGTTCGGCAAAGGTATAGGAATAGCAATAGAAGCGTGAATGGATGAAGTGAGATATATAACTCCATCCCCACCGGTACGGTTCTATCATCTCGACTGCATCACCATAGAGACGTGAATTTTCCTCCCACCATAGTGAGCAGATGTCTTCCGCCGACAGCAGACCCCTCTTCCGCTCCGTGTGAATCCGCTCCTCGAATCGTGTCAGCACAACCTGGCGGAACGTGGTGGCAATGATATCTTCAATCGTTGCGCACAGGATGGGGATCTTATCTTTTGAGTCTTCCTCACCTTGGAGCATCAGTTTGGTCAGCAGCATTTCCCCGAACACGGAAGCCGTTTCAGCGAGAGGGAGGGGAGGGTGGTAGTTTAGCATGCTCTGGCGCTGTGCAAGGACAAAGTGGAGCCCGTGCCCCAATTCATGGGCAAGGGTCGCCACATCCCGCAGGTTCCCTGTATGGTTGAGCAGAACAAACGGTGGGATCGATGGCGAGATTCCCATGCAGAAAGCGCCGCCGCTTTTACCGTGGCGGGGTTGTGCATCAATCCTTTCTTCCGAGAAAAACCTCTCAACAATAGTTCCGAACAGGGGGAAGAATTTTCCATAGGCTTCCGATACCAGTTTTTTTGATGTTTCGAAGGAATATGTACGGTCCCTTCCTGGAACGGGCGCGAAGATATCTGTGTTTTTCAGCCTGGGCATACCAAGCAGGCGCGCCTTGAGGTGAAAATATTCCCTGGCAAGGTGGTAGTTGTTTTCGCTTATCTCCATCAGCCTTTCCACTGCCTGGGGTTCCACCTCGTTTGCGAGATGTGTCGGTTCCATGACACTCCGATAGCCGCGAATCTCCAATTCCTGACCATGGTCGAGGGCCGCATTGTTGAGAATGGCAGTGAAAACGATGCCCTGTTCCCGGTACTTGGCGAGGAACGTGGCAAAAGCACGTTCCCTGGCATTGCTATCTTGGTGATGAAGCAACCCCAGCAGTTCTTCGCCGGTCATTTCCAGGCGTTCACCGTCCAACTCGAAATCGTAACGGAAAGAAGAGGAAAGTTCATCGAAGAGGTGGGTGAACGCCTCAACACCTGTCAGTCCTTTTTCCTTCAGAATACGTTCCTCGCGTTCCGGCAGTGTGTGAGGCCGGTATCGACGCAGGTTTTCCAAATAATGGCGGTAATTTGCCAGGAAGTCGTCATTTATGTATTGTTGATACCTGTCCTCGGTGAGCGCAATCACTTCCAAATCGAAAAAAAGAATTTCTCTGGACATCCGGTTGCCGAACTCCATGGCCCGTTGCGATAGTTTCTTGGTTTCGACATCCTCGCTGTTTGCGGCAAAAAGGAGGTAAGCATAGGTCTGGGGCTTAACGAGGGTTTCCTGTATATTTTCAAGCTCAACGAGTGCGGCTTTTAACTGCTTACCGTTTAGTGCCGCCACATTTCCAAAATATTTCTTGCGAAACCGGGCCGTCAGGGTTTCCGCTGAAGAAAAGTCGGATTCCAATTCGTGTGCTGTCGTTGAGGGATAGAGTAGAGTCATATTCCAAAGCGCAGTTTCGTTCTTGAGAATCAATTTGGTTTTCCTCTCCGCTTACTGATAATTATTGTTCCCCGTCACGTTTGCACATCTTTTAAAGGCTGTCAATCGGTACGTAAAATCAGGGTGTTAGGAAACGCGAAAACGGTCCTGAAAAAAAATGAAAAAGAGTGTTGACAATGTTATGGGGTGTTTGGTATAACCCTACTTCCTTTCGGGGCGGCGCGGTCTGGCCGGGGAAAAAGAA
>CALABV010000069.1 GCA_937886325.1 uncultured Geobacter sp. | reverse complement strand
ACCGCCAGGGATGTCCCCGGCTGAGGTACGTCAATTACAGGTTTGCGGATTCGGGGTAAGACGTGTACCTTCATCAACAAACCTCTCATAGGCTTACATTATTTTTACTGATTAGCAACCAACCCCGCCTGCGGCGGCGTTTTGTCGAAGAGTAATTTCAACAAATGCAAAGAACGGTATTTCAAGCACTTACCTTGAGGTTACTCAGAAGCGTCAATCTTCCGCCAGTTCCCGAAACCGTCATTCCCGAGGCGATTCTGATCGGGAATCCAGCTTCTAATCTTCTAAAATCATGGATCCCCGATATAGGCACTCGGGGATGACAATCTTGATAGCGGAAGATTGACGCTAATCAGGTTATTTTTTATGACTTCGTGACGATTCTTGTATTTTGCTGGTCTCAGACGGATAGGTAACCGTAACGCCGTCTATCCGGGCGAATGGGGTCAGTTCATGGACAATCAGCTTGCCTTTGCCTATGATATGAATAACTCGTGCTCCCCGCACCAGCAAGGCGTCTGCTATCAGCGAACGATGACAGCGCCACGGCAGCGTTTCGGCACACATAATGGCAACTCGTTCCCGTCTGCCGAACTCCGACAGCTTTTCAATGTTCTCCGCAAACTCTCCGGTCTGCATGTAATCAGCAAATCCGCGAAACGAGTCATTGTGCCATCCTCTGTTCGGCGAGTCAGCCCTGACGCGACGGAGACCGCCAAGTCCCGGCATATGGGAGTATCCGATGTCATTCTCTGCGAGGGTTTCCGGTAAAGTGTCACGATTGAACTGTGGGTTGTGCCGTGATCGGGGAATTGTCCGCACATCGACGATCCTTCTGACCCCATTCTCAAGCAGGAGAGTAACGAACTCTTCCATAGGCCGTGTGGAGTGGCCGATGGTTAGGATCGTACCTTCATTTGCAGTGGGAACCTTTTCCGGTCCGGTCCGTCCTGACATGACGATTCTCCATTGCCTTTCTCACAAAATATCACTGGGCCTTCCTGAAAAGCACGCATAAAAGTTTACCACTGAAATTGTTGACGCAAAGGGCATGTTACAAAGGAGAGTGCGAAATTATCGCTAGAGATCAAATTAGAGGACACAAGAAACAAAAAAGGGCTTGACCGTAACAGCTAAGCCAAGCCCTTAAAAGGGACTCTCCAGCGCGGATGAATCTGGGCACCAGTCAGAAAATCTAGTTCTTTGACCAAGGGAAGTGCTCAACTCGTTTTTCTGGATTTGCGTATCTTCCTCGCCACACGGAAAGAGGCTGGCAAGATTCCAGGGCTTGATTTGAGTTGAAAATGACTCAATTGATTGAAGTTACCGGATATCATTTCTTGTCGCGCCAATAGTTGTTGGCTGCGGCAACGGTTTGAAAATGAATGGCGACAACCTGAGAGACTGCAATCAAGGAATCTGCATTTTTTGAATAGACATCTCGCAGCTTTACAAGAATTTCTTTATTGGGCTGCGTAGCTTTGACTGCCTTTCGAGACAGGGCGATTGCGAGTTGAAAACCTTGTTCCGGTGTTTCGGTTATCAAACTGAGAGGCGGCGTCTGTTTGGCCATTTCGGTCATGCTTTTGTTCGAATCAGCAGACACTGAAGTAACCGCCATACAGAGAAACAGAACTACAACGACAAATATCGATGTGCATTTCATCGTACAATCTCCTTTCATCTGATACGTAGAGGTTCTTTGACCAAGCTGCCAAGGGGAAGCCAAATCGCCACCTCACTCGCGAGAACGCGAATGTGGTGGCGACGAAGCAGTGTTACAGGCTGTTAGACAAGCAAGTCTTCGTAAAAAGCCCCGAAGGTATTCTGCGGGTTCCGGATATGAATCTCAACCATCCAGATATTTGCCTTGGGGTGAAAGGCAATCTCGTGCAACGGTCCCTCGTAGTGCTCGGCACTGGAATAGTCGCCCAGTCGATGCCCGCCCAGATCCATGTTCAATTCCCAGCCCAGATCTTTGGCCATTTTTTGTGCGAATTCATACAGTTCGACGCCGGTAGCCTTGTCTTTTTTCCACTTTTCGGCAACGGCTTCGAAGATTTTCCTGGCGTCAACCGCGCAGCGCTTCAGTTCCGGATTGCTCCCGGTAACGAAGGTGTCGCCGGCGTCGCCTTCATAGCCATCCCAAATAGGAGCGATGTCGATGAAGAAGATGTCATCTGCTCCTAGACGGACACCCGGTACGGAATCCGCGCCAAAGGTTATGTTGGTGTTGCTGCCGAAGCGGATATACGGTTTATGAAATGCTTGTGCAGCTCCCATCTCCTTTAAGGTGTCGACCACCAGTTTGTTGGCATCCTCCTCCAGCATGCCCGCTTTAACCCGGGAAGCAATCAGTTGTACCGCCTCCTGTGCCTTTGCCCTGATTTCCAGCATTTTCTCAACCGAAAAATCTGCTTTGGTTTTCTCGAATGCTGCTGCGTCTTGGATCGTCATAACGTACTCTCCTTTTTTGTGATTTGCTCTGTGTCTGACGCTATCGGCGCTGCGTCCCGGCTGTTCAACATCGATTCATTTCACCTGCTGACCAAAGTCTCTGCCAAAGCTCACGCAGTTCACAATGCCCTCTTCATCAGGATTCCATAACTCCTTTACTCCGTCAGTGACAAGTGTGAAGCCTCCTTCGCGCAGCCGTTCCGTAATCATGGCCACGGATTCGCCACTCCAGCCATAAGCCCCGAAGGCCGCCGCTTTCTTGTCCTTGAAACCGAGGCCCCTGATTTCTTCGAGAATCCCGGCAATGGCCGAGAGAATGCCGCGATTTATCGTCGGCGAACCGACCAGGATCGCCTTTGATTTGAAGACTTCGGTGATGATGTCGTTCTTGTCGGTGCGGGCTGCGTTATAGAGCTTGACGGTCACGTCGGGATCCGCCTCAAAGATACCCCCGGCAATCGCTTCGGCCATTTTTCGTGTCCCGTCCCACATGGTGTCATAGATGATGGTCACCTGATTTTCCCGGTAATTGGCTGCCCATTCCGCATACTTGGTGACAATCTGCAGCGGATTGTCCCGCCAGATGACGCCGTGGCTGGGGCAGATCATGTCCACCGGCAGGCCGAAGCC
>CALABV010000068.1 GCA_937886325.1 uncultured Geobacter sp. | reverse complement strand
TCGCGTTTGGCGGTCGCGGTGAAACAGGCAATCGGCGGGATTGGGGTCTGCTGCCGTTGGGCAAACTCGCGTATGAAGCGGGCAGCGTAGAGGTAATCGGGGCGGAAGTCGTGACCCCATTTTGACAGACAGTGGGCTTCGTCAAACACCCAGCAGCCTATTTCCCGCTGACTGATGGCATTGGCAAGGGACTTGTTGCGCAGCTGTTCCGGCGACACGTAGAGGATGGCAATATCTCCGAGCCTAACCCGCTCCAGAACCTCGCCACGCTCGGGTGGAGTCAGCATGCCGTATATCGCTGCGACAGACATGGAACCGGTTTTTTTTGCAAGTCCTTCAACCTGGTCTTTCATAAGAGCCTGCAAGGGAGAAATTACTATGGTCAAGACGCCACGGCGGTAATTGCGGGCCAGGGCAGGTATCTGGTAGCAAAGGGATTTGCCGCCTCCTGTGGGAAGGATGGCGAGTAGCGGCTTGTCACCCATGCCATAACGGACGATCGTTTCTTGTAGACTTCCGCCATGATCGTCTGTTGGTGTAGGGCGAAAGGCTGGATAGTTAAAGTATTGCTTTAATTGCTGAACCGGATTGTGAACAGTCCCGCACCAGTTGCAGGAAGGGGTGTTGCAGGGCACATCCCGCAATTCCCTCAGGATCGGCGCAACGTCGTGAAAGCGATGTCTCACCCATGGTGGGAGGATTGAATTCTGTCCTGCAACTCTGAGCCATGCAAGGCAGTAAGCAAGGGCCGGGCGTTTGCCGGGATCCAGGAGGTATTTCATTGAAACCATGGCGATGGCGGTTTCACATGCTCTGTCACGCGCATGGCTCTGAAAGGTCATGAAGGCGTCGTTTTCGGTTGCGGGAAATGCGCCGAGGGCGGAGAATACCTCCCTCAGACCATCGCTTCGAAGTGAGGTCTTCCTGCTCTCCTCGAAACAGTAGCGGTAGAAGGAGAGGACATCATCCTCAGATTTTCCGAGTAAAGCAAAACTTTTCCACTGGTCGCAAAAAACCGTTGCCGCAAGCCGTGCATCGGCAACCGGGTCGTTGATTGAATCGCGGACCAGCTTGTAGTCTTTTACCAGGCGGTGGTAGGGGTTTTCCGGAAATGCCAGGGGGGAGAGATAGAGGGTATCGACGACCGGCTTGCTCAGAAGAGTAAGATCAGGAGCCAATGACTCAAGAATGGGAATGTCATGACCAAGGAGGTTGTGGCCGAGAATAAAATCTGCCCCGGCCGCAAAGGCATCAAGTTCATTGAGAGCTTTAGCGATATCAAAGCGGCCACTCCGCTCGAATGAGTTACCACCGAACAAGGCTCCAATATGTTGAACGCACTGGTCTCGGGAGGTCTCCAAGTCAACGAGCAGGCACTTTGCAATAAAGTCGGAGCAATTCAAAACACTCTCTTTTCTCTAGAAACAGTCTAATTCTGGGAATTATGCCCAATGGAAAGAACTAATCTGCCTAAAAATATGATCAGAAATAATTTTCCACTCTAGGACCCAAGAAAATCGGCCTCCAAATTTTGGATATAAAGCCTTTTTTCGAAGTGACCCATACCTTACCCTACCCCTGTGGTTCAGTCATTGTCTTTCTCCGCCCCATCTTGGCAGCTGCAGCCGCCTTTGCATCTTCGTCAGTCGCCAGGTAAAAATCGGCGGTTGTCTGGATCTTCTCGTGGCGAAGCAGCTGCTTGACAATTTCCGTGTCCACGCCCTCACGCAACAGGTTCCGAGCGTACGTATGGCGGAATATATGCACGCCTTGCTTCGTCATGCCCGCTTCCTTCGTGATGCGCGATATGTTGTGATTTATCTGCACCGGGCCGAGGGGCTTGCCCTTAGAGGATATAGCAATCAATCCGCTGGCGAGGTTCTTGTGGCGCATCGCTTCCAGTTCGTCGTCTATCATTTCCCGGAGTACATACGCATACCGCTTCTTGTCACCCTTGCCGTGGACATCGATGCGATACAAGGGGAGACCGGATTCCGGTTCGGTGTGCGGTTCGAGGTCCTCATAGTTTACCCTCGACAGCTCAATCGCCCTGAGGCCGGCATACAGCGCCAACTTCGTGAGGAGAAAGTTCCTTACGGCGGTAAACGAACGTACACTGTGCTTTTTCGTCCGTTCGCGTATTTTTTCTATCGCTACAATGATTTGCTCCACCTGGTCACCAGTGTAGGCTGGTTTCTTCGTATTTTTGCCGTTGTCAGATACTGACGACAGGTTTCGCAGGTTATACAATACTCGTGAGCCTTCAATGTTGTTTTCGTCGATGAATTTGAAGAATGACTTGATTACCTTGATATAGAGGGAGCGAGTAGTTCTTGATATGCCTTTTTTTGAACTATTGTTCTTTTCTTCAAGAAATCGACTGACAAAGAAGGTCCCGATATCGGAAAGAACAACTTCGTCCTGAAATTGTCGAGTGAACTCCACAAACTCGTCAATAACCCCCGTGTAGATCTGTATAGTCCTCGTTGAACGGTCATGAATCTTCAAAAGCCTGAGATACAGGCCCTTCCAGCGCTCCATGTCTTCAACGACATTCCCCTCGGACAGGGGCCATATATCCTTTTCCAGTGCCATTTTCCCGCCT
>CALABV010000067.1 GCA_937886325.1 uncultured Geobacter sp. | reverse complement strand
CACCATGACGGGCCGGCCACACACTCACTGCATTCAATTGGAGAATTGATGGACCACGATCAGAATTCAAAATTGCGCGCGGAGGCCATTGCGGCAGCGGTTTCGTATTACCGTGCGCATCATGCTTCAAAGGAGCCCTTCCGCCCAGGCGACCGCATCCCTTATGCCGGAAGGGTGTTTGATGAAGCCGAAATTGCCAACCTTGTCGATGCCTCGCTGGATTTCTGGCTGACTGCGGGGCGATACGCCGAACGTTTCGAAAAAGAATTCGCGGCTTTTCTCGGCAGTTCCCACTGCTCGCTGGTCAATTCCGGTTCGTCGGCCAACCTCCTCGCCTTCATGGCTCTCACGTCGCCGTCCCTGGGTGAACGACGGATATCCATGGGTGATGAAGTCATCACGGTGGCAGCCGGCTTTCCCACAACTGTTTCACCAATTATTCAGTTTGGCGCCGTGCCGGTATTCGTCGATGTTGAGTTGCCATCGGGAAACATTGATTGTCGCTATCTTGACGAAGCCTTGACGAGTCGCACGAAAGCGGTCATGCTGGCTCATACGCTTGGAAATCCGTTCGACCTGGGCAAGGTCAAGTCATTCTGTGATCGGCACAACCTTTGGCTGATCGAGGATAACTGCGATGCACTCGGTTCGCGTTACAAGTTTGACGGTCAGTGGCACTATACCGGCACAATTGGTCATCTTGGTACCTCAAGCTTCTATCCGCCTCATCACATGACCATGGGAGAGGGTGGGGCGGTATATACCAACGATCCACAACTCAAGCGTCTTGTCGATTCGTTCCGCGATTGGGGACGTGACTGCTGGTGCCCTTCTGGGCACGACAATACCTGTGGAAGACGTTTTTCGCAACAGTTCGGTGAACTTCCTCTCGGCTACGACCACAAATACGTTTATTCCCACTTCGGATACAACCTGAAAGTCACGGATATGCAGGCGGCCATCGGTTGTGCTCAATTGGTGAAGCTTCCGACATTCATTGAGTCCCGAAAAAATAACTGGCGTCAATTTCGGGAGGGATTGGCCGATTTAGAAGAAATCTTCGTGCTGCCGGAGGCGGCGTCGAACAGCGACCCCTCCTGGTTCGGTTTCCTCATGACCGTGCGGGTGGGATCGGGTCTTACCCGCGACCGGATCGTTTCCCATCTTGAGAAGAACGGGGTACAGACGAGGATGCTCTTTGCCGGCAACTTGATCAAGCACCCCTGTTTCGATGAGATGCGGGTCAGCAGGGAGGGATACCGGGTGGTCGGTGACCTGGTGAATACCGACCGGATCATGCGTGACAGCTTCTGGATCGGGGTGTATCCAGGTATGACGGAGAAGATGATCTCATATATGATCGACGTGCTGTGGAAATTGGCAAAAAGTTAATAATGAAGGGGTGTCCGGTATGATGCATCAAATTCCTCAACCACTATTCGTGCTGGAGATGGCTAACAATCATATGGGTGATCTTCGGCACGGCTTGGACATTATCCGCAGTTTTGGCGCCGTGTGCAGGAATTATCCTCGTTTTTCCTTTGCCTTCAAGCTCCAGTACCGCGACCTGGACACATTCATCCACCCTGCGATGCGCGGTCGCGAGGACATCAAATACGTGAAACGCTTTTCCGAAACGCGGCTCAAACGCGAGCAGTTCAAACAGCTCATCGAGGAAATGCGGGACCAGGGGTTCCTGACCATGGCTACCCCATTTGATGAGGCGTCGGTTGACTTGATTCAGGAACAGGGGCTGGACATCATCAAGATAGCCAGCTGTTCGTTCACCGACTGGCCGCTCCTGGAGCGGGTGGTTCGCACTGACAGACCCATCATAGCCTCTACCGCGGGCGCCTCTCTTGAAGACATAGACCGGGTCGTCAACTTTTTCAGCCATCGGAACAAGACGTTCGCCATCCTGCACTGCGTAGGCGAATACCCGACAGCCGATGAAAACCTGCACCTTTCCCAGATTGATCTGCTCAAGGTACGGTATCCCGGGGTGCCGATCGGGTTCTCCACCCATGAAGCACCGGAGAATACCGACATAGTCAAGATAGCTGTGGCCAAGGGGGCGGCGGTGTTTGAGAAGCATGTGGGGCTGCCGACGGAAAAGTACAAGCTGAACGCCTATTCCGCCTCGCCCGAACAGACCGACGCCTGGCTTGCAGCGGCCCACCGCGCCGCGATCCTGTCCGGCGAGGGTTCCAGCCGTCTGCCCCACAACCCGGGGGAGGCGGCCAGCCTTCGTTCCCTGAGGAGAGGGATCTTTGCCAGGCGGGCCATTTCGTCGGGAGACGTCATCCGCCAGGAAGACATCTATTTTGCCTTCCCGCCGGAGGATGGCCAGTTTACCGCGAACGACTGGTCGAAGTATGTGCAATGTACCGCCAGCACGGATATCCCGGCGGATACCGCCGTTTCTCCTGCCAATGCCACCCTGGTGGACCAGCGGGAACAGATCCTCAGCATTGCCCACAGCGCCAGGAATCTGCTGAATCAGGGTGGAATTACCTTTCCCGGCTGCACCGATCTGGAGATATCACATCACTACGGGATTGACCGGTTCTGGGAATTCGGCCTCACCATGCTTACCATCGTCAACCGTGCCTACTGCAAGAAGCTGTTGATCCTGTTTCCTGGACAGAGACATCCTGAGCAGTATCACAGACAGAAGGAAGAAACCTTTCACATCCTGTATGGGGATGTGAAACTCGAACTGGATGGCAAACCTCAAACCTGCAAGCCGGGCGACGTGGTAACGGTCGATCCGGGAGTTAGGCACGCCTTCTGGACGGCTGGAGGCGCGGTCATAGAAGAGATCTCAAGTACCCACTTCTACGATGATTCGTTCTATACCGATCCAACGATTGACGTGAACAAGAACCGTAAAACCTTACTGAGCTACTGGCTGGAATAAAACAATGGAAAAGTATCGAGTTGCTGATTATATTGCAGATTTTGTCGCAGACTTGGGGATTGGGCATATTTTCCTGCTGCCCGGGGGCGGGGCCATGCACCTGGTGGATGCGGCGGGCAAGAATGAACGGCTTCAGGTTGTTCCCTGTCTTCACGAGCAGGCCTGTTCGATTGCGGCTGAAGCATATGCCCGAATCAACGGCAACTTGGGAGTCGCCATGGTCACGACCGGTCCCGGAGCCACCAATGCCGTCACAGGAGTGGCGGGCGCTTGGATCGAATCCGTGCCGATGCTAGTGATATCGGGTCAGGCCAAGCGTTCGGACATGCTGAACGGGGCACCTCTTCGCCAGAAGGGGGTCCAGGAAGTCGATATCATCAGCATGGTGAAGCCGATAACCAAGTATGCCGTCACCATCAGGCAACCGGAGGATATCCGTCGGGAGCTCGAACGGGCCGTTTTTTTGGCAAGAAGTGGTCGACAAGGACCGGTCTGGTTAGACGTGCCCCTGGATGTCCAGGGCGCACCCATAGACCCGGCAATCCTTGCCGGAGCGGATGGCCCGATAACGGAGACAACTGAAGAGATATCTGCTGATGCTATTCAAAAAATTTGTGTTCTCCTGCGAAGCGCCAGGCGTCCTCTTGTGCTGGCCGGACATGGGGTACGTCTTGCCGGGGGCGCGGATATTTTCCAAAAGGTGGTCGAATCTCTTGGTATTCCTGTAGTCACCACCTGGAACGCCCTCGATCTGCTTCCCTACGATCATCCACTCCTGGTCGGACGTCCCGGTGTCGTGGCTCTGCGGGCGCCCAACTTCGCGGTGCAGAATTGTGACCTCCTCATCTCCATCGGGAGTCGCCTTGACAACATCATCACCGCCTATAACCAGCGCGGATTCGCCCGGGAGGCACAGAAGGTCGTTGTCGATGTTGATCGCAATGAGATTGAAAAGCTCGACATGGAGATTGATGTAGCCCTGGTGGCGGATGCCAGGGGTTTTCTCGCCGCGCTGGCTTCAGAGACGGATACCCTGCAAACTATGGAGATCTCCGAGTGGCGTGACCAGTGCGCTGCATGGAAAGATCGTTACGGACTCCGCAAGGAGTTCACCTTTTTTGGCCAAGGCCAGATCAGCCACTATCACTTCATGGATGCACTCTCCGATGCGGTTCCACCCGAAGTCTTGATCAGCACCGGCAGTTCCGGCTTGGCGATAGAGGCGTTTTACACGGTATTCCGCAACAGGCCGGGTCAGCGCATATTTCTGACATCAGGTCTCGGTTCCATGGGCTATGGCCTGCCCGCGGCCATCGGAGCCTGCTTTGCCAACGGATGTAAGCCGATGATCGCGGTTGAGAGCGACGGCAGCCTGCAGCTCAATATTCAGGAGTTGGCCACCCTGCGTGCCTTCAATCTCCCCATTCGTCTCATCATACTGAACAACCGGGGCTATGCCTCGATCCGCAACACCATGCGAAACTACTTTTCGGGCCGCTATGTCGGCACCGGTCCCGAGGCCGGGCTCTGGCTGCCTGATCTGGAAGAAATTGCCCGGACGTATGAAATCGGTTACACACGGATAAGCACAGTTGCCGATCTGGATGCTCTGTCGGATATTATTGCCGGTGACGGCCCCCTGATTATCGATGTCCAGCTGAAGACGGATGAGGCTTTGTCACCCAAGGTGGCGGCGCTATCCCAGTCCGACGGGTCGATTATTTCCATGCCGATGGAGGACATGAGTCCGCTTCTGCCACTAGAGGTCCTGAAGTCGGAGATGCTGGTCCCCCTTACCGAAGCGTCGTTACGCTGCAAGCGGTAACCTTCATGATCAGACAATCCCGCATACAGTCCATTTTCTTTGATCTCGACGGCACTCTCATCGATTCGGCTCCCGGTATTCTAGCTTGTTTTGCAGCAATTCTCAGAGAGGAGGGCATCACGCCTCTGCTTTCTCTTGACCATTCATTGATAGGTCCGCCTCTGCGCAAGACCCTGCAGATTGTGACCGGCATTGAGGAATCGAACGAACTCGACCATTTGACAGAGCGCTTCAAGGCGCACTACGATTCCAGCGGGTATCTGGAAACTCGCGTATACGAAGGGGTTGAAGAGCTCCTCTCCCTCCTTCACCAACAAGAGACTCCCCTTGCCGTCGCTACCAACAAACGGAGAATACCAACACTCAAAATACTGAAACACCTAGGGTGGGAGCACTATTTCAGACTGGTTGGCTCCCTGGACACTCCTGTTCCGGCTTATCCGGACAAAGCGTCCCTTGTGGCGGCTATGCTTCAGGAATTGAACCTTTCCCCTTTCATGACCCTGTATGTCGGTGACAAGCTTGATGATGGTCTAGCCGCAAGGGTCAATGAGATGCCGTTCGCCGCTGCGGCTTGGGGGTATGGAAAATGGGATCCCGGTGCCGCCGTGAACGACTGGGCAATAGTTCGTTCGCCCATGGAAATCATGGATCTAATAATATGTTGATAAAATTTGACTTTGTAGGATAACCTGTAAGGGGATATCAAACCTCATGGAATTTCCGAAATATCTGCAGGACAGTTTTTTGGACAAACATACCATGACGCCGTTAAGGCGGCTGGTTAAAAACGTCCTGATAAAGTTGACGGGTAACCGCTTCGCTCAGGATTTGCTTGAGGAGATTGTTCAGACTGCTCATGTTTTGCAGGGGGTTGGAGGTGGAAGCATTGGGAGCAGCGAGGTGCAGACGAGCGGTGAAAAAGCGCTGTTTAACATATTGAAACAAAGCGCTGACCCGCCATACTGTATCTTTGATGTTGGTGCCAACAGGGGGCAGTTCCTACGACTTCTCCTTGATAACATATCAACTGAACACTATTCGATCCATTGCTTTGAACCTGGAAATGAAGCGTTCAGGATGTTACACGATTCCTTTGCATATGACGAACGGTTCAGGCTAAACAATATTGCCATTGGGAAGGAACCGGGTGAGTCCCTGCTGTTTTATGACGTTTCGGGTTCTGGCTGCGCGTCGTTAACGAGGAGAAGACTCGATCATCTTGGCATTCAGTTCGATATGGTAGAATCAGTTCAATTGAACACAATTGATGGCTACTGTTCAGAAAACGACATTTCACATATCCATCTGCTCAAGATCGATATTGAGGGCCATGAACTTGATGCCTTGAACGGTGCGAGGATGATGTTCGAAAATGGCGCTGTCGGTATCGTCTCCTTCGAGTTTGGGGGCTGCAATGTTGATACGAGAACCTTCTTTCAGGATTTCTGGTATTTCTTCAGTTCACATAATTTGAAGCTGTTTAGAATCACGCCTGGTGGCTATTTTTATCCTGTTGAAGCATACAGCGAGATTCATGAAAAGTTTGGCGTATCCAATTTCATGGCGGTACTGACTGATGACATTGATAGGACATCATTAGTGTCAGGAGTTTGATGTGAGCGTTGAAACAGCGTTGTCTACCCTTACCAATGCGGTTCCAGATCCTTCCGCAGGTCTGCCGGATGAAATCTTTTATTACATCAGCAGTATGACCCCATTGGTGAATGTTGACCTGCTGATCAAAGATGATAATGAACGAGTTCTTTTGTCGTGGCGCGATGATCAATACGCCGGCAGAGGATGGCACATTCCCGGTGGTATTGTTCGATTCAAAGAGACTCTGGAATCGCGTATCGAGAAGGTTGCGATGAATGAAGTCGGCAGGACCGTCAACTATGACCCGATCCCTGTAGAAATAAATCAGATGATTCATAGAACCAGGGATATCCGCGGGCACTTTCTGTCATTTCTTTACCGCTGCCATCTCCCGGCATCGTTTATACCACTGAATACGGGCCTTATGGCTGAAGATAATGGCTATCTTGCTTGGCACGATAGATGCCCTCGAAATCTGTTACCCGTTCACGAGGTTTACCGAAGGCATATCGATCGCTTGGTCAGTGAGCAAAAGACGATATTGGCAGATGATGTTGTTATTGCAACCGTGTTTACACCTGAAAGGGGTTCGTGAAGCATGAATATCGTAAATTCTAAAGAAGAGGCAAGGAAAAGAAGTCTTCTTAAGGAAACAAAACCCTATGTCTATGAAAAAATAATGAAGTTCGAGGAGAAAATTAGGCGAGGCGAAAGTATCGCGATCATTCAGTTTCAATATAATTACAGTTGCAATTTCTTTTGCGAACATTGTTCGGTAAAACGCTTTCAGGGGAAAATGGATGGCAGGCAGTTTACGTTGGAGGACGTCAAATCCCTAGCGCGTCAAGCGGATGAAATGGGACTTGCCCGTTTCGTGATAACCGGAGGAGAACCCCTGATTTTCAAGGATTTCGATGACGTTGTTAAGGCAATTGATCCGAATAAATTCTACATAAATGTTGATACTAACGGATGGTTTCTCGACGCTGAAAAAGCAGCGCATTTGAAGGCAATTGGCGTTGACAGGGTTCAGTTGAGCATTGACAGTCTTAATCCCACCGAGCACGATCATTTTAGAAAAGCGCCTGGCTCACATGAACGGGCAATGAAAGCGGTTGATTACGCAAAAGACGCGGGGCTTGCCATATTTATTCAGACCGTTGTCACGAAACAGAGGCTTCACTCCGAGGAATTCCTGGAATTTGTCAGGTATTTCAACTCCAAAGGAATAGGCGTCTTTGTTACCTATGCAAAGCCTGTGGGGGCATGGGAGGGTAACTTTGATGTCTTGGTTGACAAGGCTGATATGGACTACATGCGGGAACTGGAAAAACTGCACCAAGTATACACCCACCTTACTCCAGCGTATGGGCTTGATATCGGCTGCATAGCAGTCAAAGGGATGATTTCCGTTACTCAATACGGTGATGTCCTACCGTGTCCCTATACCCACACCTCAATTGGGAATGTCTTTGAAGAACCTCTAAAGGATATAATCAAGCGAGGACTGAGCATCAAGTATTTTGGGGAGCGAATAGATACCTGTTTTATTGCTGAAGACAGGGAATTTATACAGAAATATGTGGTTAACCGCATCTACGGCAAGCGATTGCCGGTGCCCTGCGCTGAAGTGTTTACGGATGAAGACAAAACGGTGAAACCGTTCCAGGAGAGTCTATAACACACAAACACAAAGGGTGTGCCTATGGAAGTAAAGCTGACATCCCAGGTCGGACAAAACAGGTTGCTCTTGCATGAAGCAGTGCCTCTGGAAACTCCGCTTGTAATCTATGTAGAACCCTCTGGTTTTTGTAACCTCAAGTGCGGATTCTGCCCACACGGCACTGCTTCCAGTGGCTTGAAGAAAGCTATGATGCCGGTCGATCTTTTCTGTAAAATGATAGATGAGATTGAAAAATTTCCAAAAAAAATCAAAATGATGCGTGTTTGCGGCAATGGAGAGCCGTTAATAAACCCATGTCTTGTTGACATGCTTTCCTATGCATCTTTGAAGATGGTAGCCGAAAAAACTGAGCTTATTACGAATGCCGTTTTGCTGACTCCGGAGCTTATAGAACAATTGCCTCGTCATCTCACTCGTATAGTCTGCTCGATAGAAGGTCTTTCTGATGATGAGTATCTTAGAATATGTGGAACGAGAGTTGATTTTTCCGCTTTGATACGAAACATTGACGCATTATATACCACACGGGGTGATTGTATCCTTCATGTAAAAATCAACCACGAGGCTGTTACGTCAAGCGAAAAAGAAGCGCGGTTTTTCGCGCTGTTCAAAGATAAATGTGATGAGATGTTTATTGAAAAAATCGTTCCCATGTGGCCCCAGATGGAAACAACCTTTTCGGTGAACGAGTTTCGATGGGGCGATGAGGCAATCACTCCAAGAAGGGTTTGTGCCCAGATTTTCAAGGGAGTACAAGTACAGGCGGATGGAGAGGTTGTCCCATGTTGTGTGGATTGGAGTCGGGTAAACGTTATTGGCAATCTATATGAATCATCTCTGCCCGAGATTTGGCGGAGCAAATCGTTGAGGAAATTACAGCTAGCACATCTGTCTGGAGAAAAGGGAAGTCTAGATCCCTGTAAGGGTTGCTGCATGAATGATTATTGTGAAGTTGATAATCTGGATGACTATGCTGACGAGTGTATAAGGCGTCTTACTCAATGGGAGAACCTATGAAAGCACAATTAATAAAGGGACAGGCTCCGGGTGGGAAACGTACCAGACTTGCCGACGTATTGCCGCTTTCCACGCCGCTCGTGGTGCAGATATTTCCAATCTACGCCTGCAACTTCACCTGTAACTACTGTGTGTTTTCGACCGAGATGCAAAAACGTGGTTTTGTATCGGACAGGGTAATCATGGATTTTGGTCTATTCAAAAAATGCATCAATGATATGGCGCGGTTTCAGGATAAGCTGAAGGTTTTGCGCTTTGTCGGCATGGGGGAACCGTTACTGCACAAGCAGATCGTTGAAATGGTTGAATACTCAGTCAATAAGGGAATAACGGACAGGGTTGAAATATTAACAAATGGTTCGTTGCTGAGTCATGAGATGAGCGACGCCCTACTAAATGCAGGCCTTTCTCGGCTGATTATCTCCATCCAAGGTACCTCCAGCGAAAAGTACAGACAGGTTTGTGGCGCGAACATCAATTTTGAGGAGTTCGTTGCAAACATACGCTATTTCCATGAGCGCAAAGGGGATGCTCAGCTCCACGTGAAGATAATCGATTACGCGCTCGATGGCGCGGATGACGAGCAGAAATTTTATTCGATATTTGGCGATATCTGTGACAGTATTGGCATTGAGTTTGCTGGCCCAATCTATCCCTGGGTTGACTATGAAGAGGTGCTGCAAGGCAAGAGTGCATCGGTTACCCAGTTCGGGCTCCCTGTCTCCGAAATGCACATCTGCCCACAGCCTTTTTTTACCTTGCAGATCAATCCGGATGGGAAAGTGGTCCCCTGTTACTCCATAGATTACCCCTGTATTGTTGGTGACTGCAACGAACAGCCCGTTAACGAGATTTGGACAGGCACCGTCTTCAACAAATTCAGACAGAAGATGCTTGAGGGAGCGAGCACCGCGTCATCGGCCTGCGAGATTTGCAATATCATCAAGCACCGCCTCTTTCCTGAGGACATCATCAATGAGGCGATAGATCGCCTCAAGCTCTGTTATATTTAACTGTCATGAATGCTCTCAAAATTGCCATTCTTGGATCAAATTCACATATTGCAAAGAACATAATTGTCAGGCTGGTGTCGAGAATGACCTATGACATCCATCTTTTTACAAGAAATCCTGAGTTGATGTCGTCGTTTCTAGCAGCAGCAGTCGAATGCCGGGGCGGCAACCTGACGGTTCATAGCGGATATTCTAAGTTCGAGGACGAAGTTTATGATGTTATCATCAATTGTGTCGGTGTTGGCACTCTCAAAAAGATGTTGTCAGACTTCACCCAGTATTTTTCGGTAGGTGAACAGTTCGATAATTTGGTTATCAACTATCTCAAGAAGAAGGGCCCCGAGTCCCTCTACATCAGTTTTAGCAGCGGATCGATCTACGGCAAGGACCATTCGGAGCCTGTTAATGAACATACGTGCAACTGTATAACTGTAAATAGTGTTCAGAAAGAAGACTATTACTCTATCACACGCCTTTACACCGAGGCAAAACATAGGGCTTTTGAGAAACTGAATATAGTTGATCTCAGGGTCTTTTCGTTTTTCAGCAAATATATCGACCTTGGCGATGGTTACTTCATAACGGAAATCTTGAATTCGATTATTTATGATAAGACACTGATTACAGATAGTAGAGATATGGTTCGCGACTATCTTCATCCTGATGACCTCTTCTCAATGATTGAAGCATGTATTAGAATGGAAAGGGTAAACGGCGCCTATGATGTTGTCAGTGCAAAACCGGTGTCAAAAACAGAAATCCTGAAGCTGTTTTCCAGTGAGTTCGGGTTGAAATATACTGTTTGCGATTTCTATGATTTCAATAGTGCAACCGGAAGAAAGAATCATTATTCATCGGAATTTCGTGAGGCGGCTAAGATAGGATACGTACCACGGTTCAGTTCACTCGACACTCTCCGGCAGGAAACGAGAAAAATACTTTTGCGATAACAGGAACAGTTGGGGCAAGATAATGATAAAAGAACCGATTGCAAATGAACCTGATAACCCTTTGATAAGTTTTTTCATTCATAAATATAGCGGTAGATATTTGAGGCAGTGTTTTGAATCAATATTAAAGCAGGATATCATTGATAACTTTGAAATTGTTTATCTTGATGATGTTTCTACAGATGGAGCATGGGAAATAGCTGTTGAGTATGCAAAAAACTACGCGAGTATTATCACGATATCGCGAAACAAGAATAGTGGTTCTGCTTATGATAATTATCTAAATCTTATTAAAGGCAAGTATTTCATTTCTCTCACTTCTGATGATGCTTTTTTGCCAGAGTATTTCAGTAAATGCATTCAACTTATGGAAGGTAATCCATGTTTGAATTTTGATAAGGTAAAAAATAGGCGTAGAGAAATGGCGCTTCATCCGCTGCATAGTAATACAAAACCCGTTTTGCAGAACAACCATCTCCCTATTCATGGTAAACCGCTGGTTTCGATAACGGTTCATAATTATAACTATGGACGCTATCTTAGGCAATGTCTTGACAGCATTTTTTTACAGACATATGAAAACGTTGAGGTGTGTTTTTCAGATAACGCCTCAGATGATGACTCATGGAGCATCGCACAGGAATATGCTCTCAAATATGCCGGTAAAATGTACATTACTCGCAATCGCAGCAATTTTGGCAGTGACGCTAATTATTTAAATTGCTGGAAAAACGTTGGTGGTAAGTACCTTGTGACTATGTGTTCTGACGATGTCTTTATGCCGGATTTTGTGGAAAAATCAGTCAATGCTCTAGAAAAGCATCAAAACGCTGCTTATGTAATGGTTCATCGCGCAATAATCAATGATGAAGGAAACAGAACTGATGAGCCACCATTTTACAAACATTCATGTTTGATATCAGGAGCAGAGCAGGCTGCTGTATATATGTTGGCTGCCGTAAATCCAAGTATTTCCCAGGTCATGTATAGAATCAGCTCGATTTATGGCAAATCTAATCCTGGATCTCTTGGCGCCAGATGGTATGGAAATCGCTTCCTTGATTTCAACATATGCTGCGAATACGATATGGTGTATCTGAAGGAGCCATTGCTTTTGCATAGATTACACTCACAGAATGACTCCTCCTTGGCCAGCGAAAACCTGATCGAGGTGATCGCGCCATACATCCTTCAACACCAGCTAGCGGAAACGGCAGCCATATTTAATCTGCAAAAAGTCGTCGTCAGACTACCGCAAGCCATAGAAAAATTGAGCCACTTATGTATCAGATACTGTGTTCGGTCATTGGTTGCGGGCAATGAAGTCGTGGCGCAAAGGTATTTTCATCTCTCCATTGCCCTGATGCCTCAGGTCGCGGATAACTCGACTTTCAAGGTGCTGGAGGAGTACTGGCGTTCAGGGTCGGAGGAGAAAGCCGAACTCCGTGATACCCTTGCCAGTGAGGATAATCTTGCCACCCGATCCGTTTCATACGAACCTCCTCCAGGCAGTATCCCATTGGGTGATATCTGATGATGGAACTGGATAGACTTCGTAATGCACAGCATATCTGTCTGTTCGGGGCGGGCGTTTCTTTGACCGACTGTATTGCACAACTGGTATTGCTGTTAGGGCGCAGACCCGATTTTATCTGCGATAATGCAGCAGAAAAATGGGGGAAAGTTATTGAGGGGGTTCCATGCATCTCGCCTGATGAGCTTCTTTCCCATATGGAAACTGTGGCAGTCGTAATTACGGTTAGAAGATACGAACCGGTCTTTGCTCAACTCCACCAATTAGGGTTCGCAAGCATTTATGTTGCCTGTTTTGACCGTTCATATGATGTGGTTACGAATATACAGCTCCTGGATCCTTTCTGCTTCGATGGTGTGCGGTCCGAATCTATTATCGACATAAAGGGGAAGTGGGCACTGGTGACTGGCGCAACACGTGGGGTCGGTCGCCAGATAGCCATTGAGATGGCTAGTCTAGGCTCCAACCTGATCCTTCATGGCCGTTGCGTGAAAAACCTGGAAGAGGTCGTCAAAACCTGTTCAGGAACGGGAGTTGATGTAAGGACGGTTTGCGCTGACTTCGGTATCGAACCGGAATTGCAGATGATGCTCGATTCCCTTCCGAGAGATTATCCTCCTATTGATATCGTTTTCAATAACGCGGCAATATCCCTTTATTGCGGTGACGATCCCTTCAATATCGCTGCTGATGATTACGCGAGGCATTTTTCCATCAATACTATAGCCCCGATCAGGATCTGCTATTCCCTTCTTCCTCGGATGATTGAGCGCCGATTCGGCCGAATCGTTAACATATCAAGCACCATTCAGAAGCGTCCTCTTGAGATGCCGTATGCCTGCAGCAAGGCGGCATTGAACAAGTTCGTCCACGATATCGCACCTGAACTCCAGGGAACCGGGGTGATGATGTCGCTTGCCTGCCCTGGTTTTGTGCGCACGGATATGGGGGGGGGCGATGCTCCCCATCCAGTGGAAAGCGTTATACCGGGTCTTCTCCTTGGCGCTGTCATGGATGCGGATGTCAATGGCAGGTGGTTCGTTGCCCAGGATTTCGCAGGAATGGATCTGTCTTCCGCAATAGGGAAGGCAAGGTTCTACTATTCGTTGAAAGAAGGTTAGGCCATGTGTCGAGAACTGTTCAAGCCCGATGAGATTGTAAAAACCTGTCCAAAATTGGAGAGCGGGCTTTTTTTAGGGAGTGACGGTTTGCGATCATGTGCCCGTGGCGCGCTGCTTCCACCAATATTTATAACCAGGGAAGAAATTAATGCCGGACATGTCACGAAGGAACTGATCGTAGAGAGGCGAAAGAAGTGTATCGCAATGCTCAACGACAGCCACAGCGATATGGACTGCAAGCGCTGTCTTATGGTTGAGTCAAAGCGCTATGGAGATATCGGTTTTTCTCACCTTGGGCATATCGACCTGCAGCACTATACCCTTTGTAATCTTCGTTGTTCCTATTGCACCTATGGGCGAAGTAAGCAACAATACCCCCCCCAGTACGACGCCTTGGGCATACTTCACCTGTTTGACAAGGAAGATGTAATGTGGAATGCACACGTAGATTTTGCTGGGGGTGAGCCTACGCTGCTGGACAATTTAAAGGATTATCTGGAGTTTTTCCGCGCCCGTCGCATTCGAGTGCTGATGCATACAAATGCCGTTCGTTTCAGCAAGAACATCTATGACGGGTTGGCAGATGGATCAATTTACTGGTGTACTGTTTCCGTAGATGCCGGGACACCATCAACCTACAGGCGGTTGCGGGGGGGCGACTATTATCTTCAATTGCTTGAAAATCTGAGCCGTTATGCTGTTGCGGGGAGCAAGGGGAAGGGAATGCTCGCGGTGAAATACATTTTCTGCAAATCCAATTGCGGTGCCGACGACATCGCGGGTTTTGCCTACGCCATGCTGGCGTTACGCCCGCAAAAAATCTGGCTTACTTTTGATTTTACTCCGTTATACAATCAGCAGACCGGGTACGATTTCAGTACGCAGATTGATGCCTATGTGAAAATGTATTTGCTGCTTAAAAAACATGGGATCGAGGCATTCCACTATTTCAAAGAGGCCGTTGCATCGGTGAGCCGTGAGGGTAAGGACATCATGGATCGAGTTCTCGCGAACATCGAACGCGAGAGTTGTGCGGTCCAGCAGCTTGATCCCGATCTGCTTTTTACTGATTTCCGGAACAATCAGCCGATACCTGTTGGAAATCCGGACCAGTTTTCTATCAAACCTTTCAGGGTTATCAAAGATGATGGGTCAACGGAAAAAAGGGATTTCTCGGGAAAGCGCGTGCTGTTGGTGCCTGCATGTCCTAAGACCTTGGCATTGCTGTCTGATGATACTATTCGACAAGCCGAGTGGATTGGGCTTGTTGACCGCAATCCAGTTCAACAGGGCAAGTTCGTTGGAGGCTGTCAGATATATGGGTATGAGAACATCGTTTCCCTTGACGCTGATATAATCTTGATGGCTGCCCCGGAGAAACATAGGAATGACATTCTTGCCAGTATTTTGAACTGCATGTCCTGCGACTCAGAGTTATTGGAATTACGGCAGGCAGAGACCAACAGTGTGTGACAACTAACGAGTTGCTCCAGAGGTAATTCATGTCTTCCGTATTACGCAAAATCGAAAAGGAAATTGTTTCGAGCAAGGGAGCCCCGGATTTTCTTGATGTGCTGCTTGGCGACTACAAGTCAGAAGCGCTGAATGGAGAAGATGTTGTATTGTTCGGGGCTGGAAGTCTTGGTCAGGAGTTATGCGTTGCTCTGAATAACCACGGGGTGTTTCCAGTATGTTTCTGTGATACTAATCAAGCAAAAAATGGAACGAATATATGTGGTTTGCCGGTAATTGACATTGAAGAGCTTTGCAATACACATGGTAACAGTTTAATCGTTATAGCTACAAAACATCATTCGCAAGAGGTTAAGTATTTACTCTTGAAAAATGGTTTTAGTAATGACAGGATACTGTGTAAAGAGCCAGATAGAAAGACTTATATGGCATTTGTTTATGCTAATTTCATAACCCAAAGCTATATTAAAGACATATTGGTGAAGCATAATCATGCTAGTATGTTTTCAAAATTAATGGCTGATGAGATAATGTTGAACAATGCATACAACATATTTAGTGACTTAAAGTCAAAAGAACTATTTATAACTAAGCTTGCGCTCCTTGCGTCTGGCGGAAATTTTAATATATTTGATAAATTTATTAGTTCTTTTAGTGAACCGTTTCAAGGGTTCGGCTTTGATAATGATATAGCTTATCCGGAAGATTATTATTATTTTAACAATGATGTGTTACCACTTGCGCAGCATGAGATATACGTTGACGTAGGTGCTTTTGATGGCGACACCATCAGGACATTTGTGCAGGCCTGCGATAAAAACGGAATTTCATACAGTCATATTTTGGCTTTTGAACCTGACCCGCAATGCTATGAAGCGCTGCTGAATAACACTTTTTCCTACCCAAACGTTTCCTGCCATCAGATTGGTCTGTGGTCAGAAACGGGGACACTGCAGTTCAAATCATCCGGTATAGCGTTGCATGACCAGGCCGCTGCAATCTGCCATACTGGAGATGTTGAGATTCAGGTGGTTTCGCTTGATGACTTCTCGCAAGGTACAGAAGTAACATTTATCAAAATGGATCCCGGCGGAAATGTGATACCTGACGCAATTAGGGGGGCTGCCCGCACAATTGCAAAGCATCGTCCTAAATTGGCCGTTGGTGTTTACCATGCGATAGAGTCCATCTACGAAATTCCGTTACTGGTCAAGGACATTTGCTCTGATTACAGATTATATCTAAGACATAATACCTATCACCTTTGCGATACTGATCTATACGCAGTTGTATGAAAATATGACGACATACACCGAAAAACTAACTAGCTTATTTTTGTCGCAAGAGTTTCCGGGGGACTCATTTTTTATTCAGAGAGCATTTCGGAATCGCAGACTGATAGTGTACGGTGCCGGAGAGTCGTTTCACTATTTTAAGGAAGTGGTCATGCGGCAGTTTGGCTATATTCCTTCTGTCATTCTGGATCGTAAGTTTTCAGTTGGTGACACTTTCGAGGGCATTCCAGCATGTTCTCTCAGTGACTATAATCCGGATGAAGATGAGAAAAGAGACGCACTTGTAGTTGTCTGTCTTGGCAACCAGTACTACTTCGAAGAGGTGGTTAACTCGTTGCGTCTGCGTGGTTTTCTTAATGTAATCACCCTGCTTGATATTTACGAAATCCATAATCCGTTCAGTCTGCCCTGTGAGCTTGCAATAGAAGGCTTTCAATTTTATCTGGGTAATCGAGAGCGGATTCAATCGTGCCTCGGAATGTTGGCTGATGATCTGAGCAAAGAGGTTTATGTTAAGTGTCTGCAGACTCACCTGACCAGAAAACCCGTTCCTCTCCCCGCATCCCCCAGGCATGAGCAGTATGTTCCGCCGGATATTCAACTGGCCCATGGTCATAAACGTTTTGTCTACTGTGGTGTCAGTATCGGTGAGATGAAGAGCGTGTTTTCCAGAATTGAAGGTGTTGAAGAACTGGTCTGCTTTGAACCTGACCCTAACCAGTTCAGGCTGACAGCCGATTACCTGGAAGGGCATCATGCAGAGCTTGCGGCGCGGGTTCTGGCGCTACCCTGCGCAGTATACAGCCATGAAGGTATCGAACCATTCACATACTCCGAGACCAGCTTTGGTTCAAGAATCTTGGCATCTGGCTCATCATGGACTCAGGCTGTTACCATTGACCGAATCCTGCCCGGTTTCGGGCCGACCATAATAACCTTGGATATTGAAGGCGCGGAGCTGGAGGCCCTCAAGGGCGCTGAAAAAACAATTCGCAGGTATCGCCCTGATTTGGCTGTTTGTCTCTATCATTCTCCAAGTCATCTCTGGGAAATTCCTCTCTATCTGGATAGCCTTGGTGTTGGATATAAATTTTATATCAGGAATTACACTTCATTTGTGAGTGAAACGGTGCTTTATGCTACATGTTTGCTGTGATGATAAGGATATGACAACATCAAAAACGCTCGAGTCTGTTCTAGAAATAATGCTCATTACCTATAATAGATATGAGTGTCTTGACAATACCTTGAGACATTTGGAAAACAGCCCTTTTGCCAAGTGCCATATTACAGTTCTTGATAATTGTTCAAATGACGGAACTGCTGAAGTAACATATAAATACAGAAACAAGTTTGATGACTTCACTGTAATAAGGCACACAAGAAATATTGGCGGAGATTATAATTTTCTCAGGGCGATAGAATTATCAACGTATCGCTACACCTGGATTTTGTGCGATGATGATACTTATGACTTCACATATTCGAATGACGTGATCAATGCGATAGTTAGCTGCAAATACGAGCTTGTTTACGTTGCATCGCGCTCCCCAGTACAGCTCGGTTGGAATGGATATGGTGAGACGACGGTAAGGCAGTTGGTTATGTGTGGTGCTCGATATCACCGTGCTTGCGCTTTTTGGCCGTCAATTATTTTTAAGGCCGAGGCTTATACCAATTACTGTTTCCAGGCCGCCCCCACCATCTTTCCTTCGATGAAGTTCCTCAACAAATCCATGGAAGATGACGTGGTGATCTATGTTGCAAAGGAACCGATCGTACTGCGTGCTGATATGTGCACTTCAGAGGTTGATCCTCTCAAAATGTACAAGGAATGGGTCTCAAACGCGGCCCTTATTCAGGATCGAAAATTGAGAGCATATGTAATTGAGCAGTGGACCGACAGGGGTTTTTTTAGGAGCCTTGCTTTCTGGATTGCCGTCGACAGGGCAAAAAAGGTTGCCGGGTATTGGAAGCGTTTGGTTGACATTCTCTTTGCCCTTACCCCATGGCAGAAGTTTAAGTTTCTGATGCTGTTTCCGGTTATGCTCATTCCAGTTCCCATGCCTTTGTTAATCCGTGCTCGTGAGGTCGTATATCGCTCGATGGGCCATAAAGACCTGAACAATCTACCTCCAGTAGACACGGTGCAGCGTTAAAGTTCAGGATATCTTATGCGTATCTTTATCCTCGGCTCCGGCCCTGCGGGGCTCGGCGCCGCTCATTGGCTGAATACGTCAAGCCACGCTGAATGGCATCTCTTTGAACGCAATCCCCACGTAGGCGGTCTCACCGCGTCCTTTGTCGATGACAAGGGTTTCACTTGGGACATCGGCGGTCATGTCCTCTTCTCCCACTACGACTACTTCGACAAGGCGGTCAAAAAAGCCTTAAGAAAAGACTATTATCATCTCTTCCATAAAAGTTGGGTCCGAATCCTCGACATTTGGGTCCCGTATCCCTTCCAGAACAATATCCGTCATCTGCCGCCGGAAGCCTTGGAAAAGTGTCTCGAAGGATTGCGTGCTGCACGCACGAACCCGGCGGAGACGCGAAACTTCCGGCAATGGATGGACGCGATCTTCGGCGAAGGCATCGTCCGATATTTCATGGAGCCCTACAACCGTAAGGTCTGGGGTGTGCCGCTGGAGACGATGGGTAAGGAATGGCTGGGCGAGCGGGTGAGCGTGGTGGATCTGGCCCGGGTCGAGAGGAACATTGCCGAACAGAAGGATGACGTGAACTGGGGACCGAACAACCGGTTCAAATTTCCCAAATTCGGCGGAACAGGCGCCATCTTTGAGGGAATTGCAAGGCCTTTCCGAGACCGGATTTCCTGCGGACATGAACTGGTGTCAGTTGACCTTGAATCGAAGGAGCTGTGCTTTGCCAACGGCCGCCGGGAGCGATACGACGTTCTTATCAACACGACCCCCCTTGACCTCTTTGTCGGGAAGTGCGTCGCACTCCCCGAAACTGTGCGTGATGCGGCAAATGACTTGGTGCATAACAGCGGGCTGATTGTAGGCCTCGGCTTTACCGGAAAACGGGTCGATTCCAAATGCTGGATGTATTTTCCGGAATCCAATTCCCCCTTCTACCGAGTGACCAACTTCTTCAACTACTCCCCCTATAACGTGCCGAACGGTGATATCGAGAATTATTTCTCCCTGATGTGCGAGACGACCTACTCGCCCCATAAGCCGGTTGATAAAGACCGGATCATCGAAGAGACCATCCAAGGGCTGATCAATTCGGGGATGATAACCGAAGACGAGCGCAGCCGTATTGTAAGCCGCTATCTGATTGATATCCCGTATTCCTATCCCGTGCCGACGCTCGGGCGGGACCGGGCTCTTGGGATTATTCAACCGTACCTGGAATCCAAAGGCGTCTATTCCCGAGGCCGTTTCGGCGCCTGGAAATACGAAGTGGGCAATATGGATCATTCCTTCATGCAGGGGGTTGAAGTGGTGGAGCGGATTTTGACCGGTAAAGACGAGAGTACGGTGAACGGCAGGGTTTGAAATGTCGTCATTTCTTCGTTATTACTTATAAGGGTCCTTTTGGGGTGTGCCTTTCTTTTTGACTGACCAATTGCTGTCAGATACTTTTTCACTATGCCGTTTGCTGGTGGATTGGATATGCGGGGTTCTTCTCTCAAGCCGCCTCAAGAACCTCGCCTTCACGCCGGGCAATTTCAATTACCGCTGATGAGTCGTCCTCTCTCCACTGTCTTGATCCGCACGGGATCGGCTCAATCCTGCTGTCTACGCGGGCGGCGATTCGCCACAGAAGGTTGATGAACGTGCGATCTTCCATGTCATCGAACCGGGGAGAAACAACAAGAAGATCGATATCACTCCATTCCCGCGCCTGACCCCGTGCCTGCGAGCCGAAAACCACTACCTTTTCGATAGTGATTCCTGCTGAAGCAACAGCCGCTACGAATTTTTTCACGGCTTTCAGAACAGATTGGTCAAGCATTCCCGCATCTCCGCTATTTGCTCTGAATATAATGTTTCGCGATTTCCAGGTTGGGGGGCGCAAGTCGTGAGTCCGGATAACGACCCTCAATATTGAATTCATTTACATCGGCCAGCAGGTCAAGCTGTTTGTCCGTGAGTTCAATTCCTGCCTTCTCAGCCAGTCTCACCAGGTTGTGAATGGGCGGGGCAAGT
>CALABV010000066.1 GCA_937886325.1 uncultured Geobacter sp. | reverse complement strand
ACTGCCACCGGTAATCTCCCCCGCAATTTCTGCCGGGAATCGGCCCTTGCCTACCTGGGTGAAGAGGAATACCAGCGATGGTCACGACATGGCGAGCTGAGATCCGAACCGGAATTCAGGGAGATGCATGTTACCAGGCTGGTCGCCGGGCTGGCTGGGTTGGTCCGGAAATACAAGGGGAAATTCATCCTCAGCAGGGAATGCCGGAAACTGTTGGCTGAAGATGGCCCGTCAGGCATCTATCCGCTGCTCTTTCTGGCCTTTGTCAGGAAATACAATTGGGCCTATCAGGACAACTATGGAGAAATCCCCTTTATCCAGCAGTCATTTCTGTTCAGCCTCTATCTACTCAACAGGTATGGCAACGACTGGCAGACCAACACCTTCTACGAGGACTGTTTCCTGCGGGCCTTCCCCAATCTGCTTTCTCAGGTACAGCCGTTCGGCAGCTACTACTCTCCGGAAAAAGTTCTACGGAACAGCTATTCGATTCGCTGCCTTGAACACTTTGCCCAATTCATGGGACTGGCGGAAACGGAACGCCCTGCACATGCCCGCTACGCGGAAGGGTTCAAGGTGAGAAAGCTGGCGGCCTTGGAACAGGTCGTACAGTTACATTTATGAGGTATGGCAATCATTTCTTACGATACGTGTCGGTTGAAGTGACTGCCGAGTTTCTCCGGGAGTCATTGTCAGACCTGCAAATTCCGCCTGCGGATATACTCAACAAGATTAGTCCGGCTGGTTCCCACCATCCGGGCAATGGCTGACTTTGACACTCGGTGTTTCATGAGTTCCCGGATAGTCTCCTGTTTCTCGTCAAGCATACTGGCCTGGATTGTCCCCTTTGGTTTGCCGAGGCTCACCCCCGTGGCCTTTTTACCGGCGAGGGCCGTCTTTGTCCGTTCACTGATGATGTCCCGCTCCAATTCCGCAAACAATGAAAACATGGTTACCACCACCTTGGTCTGCATATCCATTCTGGAGGAAATGCGGAGACCCTGCTTGATAACGATGAAGTCTACCTTGTTTTTCACCAACTCGTTTACCAGGTCGATTACCTCCGATGTGGATCTGCCCAGGCGTGAGAGTTCAGAAACAATGAGTGTGTCTCCTTGTCCGAGTCGAACCAGAAGTTCATCGATGCGCCGATGCTTCAGAGATTTTCGTGAACTTATCTCGATATCGATGAAGTCATCAATCTTCAGGTCATTCCTGCGGGCGTAATCGAGAATCTCAAGACGCTGGTTGTTCACATCCTGCCTGTCGGTACTCACCCGGAGGTAGGCTATAGTTTTCGGCATTTTGTCTCTGCCTCCTCCACCAAGAAATTGTTTACCGACATTCTTATCCCCCGCCCGCGTAAAAGCACTTCAAGATGATTCAGGGAACCGTTACAGAGAAAAGGTCCAATGCGGTTGCCTTCTATCAACAGAAAATATTTCTGACTGAGGTAATCAGACTGCCTCGGGGTCTTCGTCTTCATTGTATGGGTCTGAAAAAATGGTTTATCTGCACAAAATAACAGGCGTTTTTTCATGGCTGTCGTTCTTAACCTCATTTTCTCCGTAACGTAGTGAATCATTGACAACCGTTTATCGGAGTATCACACATCAGAGATTAGAATACGAAAACGTTCGTTAAGACAGGACAATAGCGAGAGCCCTATTGTCCTGTCCAACGCGATAATACTATCTATTGTTAGTATCATCGTCAACAAAAAACTAACTCTTGTTAGTAAAAAAATGATATACAGCATCCACTGAAACAAATACCTGCAAAGTGGTAGCGATGAAAAGGCCGAGAAAAAATAGGGAAGGGGATGCAGGTGGGGAAGCCAGGAAGGAGTTGCTGGCTTTTGCTGTTCGTCTTCGACAAGCACGGGAGCATGCCGGGCTAACCCAGCAACAGGTAGCCGCAGCTATCGGTCTGTCGAATTACAACTCGTATCAATACTGGGAGCGGGCCCAGCGTTGGCCGTCAACCGAATATCTTGCCACTCTGTGCCGAACTCTAGGTGTGAGTGCGGACCTTCTTCTCGGGATACAGAAGGTATGCGGAGAAGAATTCACTAATGGCAGTAGCTGAGGGTAGCGAAAATTCTTCATAAAAACTTCACCCCGCCTCCCCCAGAAAAGGTATCGCGAGATGCTTCCGTCGTGTCTCTCCCTGGATCTTCGGTCTTCCTTTCTCTGCCGACGCCGCTCGCTCCCCTTCATTTTGGGGACTCGTGAATGTCGACAGGCTGGAACCCAAGACCACCGCATGCTTGCCGAACTTCTTTGCAATGGCGTCGATCTGTCCGTAGAGACCCTGCATTTTCTCGATCCGCAGACTCTCGCCGAACAGGTCGGGCTGCAGGATCCGGTCCTCTGTAAGCTTTGTCAGGATCACCCAGGTCGCACGGTACTCCTTATCCTGCTTGAAAATCTTCTCGTAAGCGGGACGTATGACCCGGATGACATCTCCAGGTATAGATGTGGCCGCGGACAGGGAGCATTCCATCCCCTCCCCCCGGAAGTCTTGCGTCTTCAGGTAGATGACCGTGCAGCGGGCTGCCAGCCCATGCCTCCTCGCCTTGATGCAGGCGTTCTCAATGTTCTTGGAGAGCTGGGAAAATACGAAGTCGCGGTCACGTGA
>CALABV010000065.1 GCA_937886325.1 uncultured Geobacter sp. | reverse complement strand
GAAAGGGATCAGAAGGATTATTCCCACAGACGGCACAACCCAATCAAAGGCATCGCCATACGGCAGGTAACCCAACTCGGCAGCTGCGCGCTCGAGAACAAGAAAAAACCCCCAGGAAAAGAAAGCCCCGGCAACAGTCGACGCGACATTTGCCAGCGCTGACCGGAAAAACGCCGATCTCCGCCGCAGGCCAATGACCCGCCTGGCAATCATGGCTTCGACTATTATGACGAATATCAAGGCTATCCAGGAGAGCGCCGGCCAGACGAACACTCCTATGCCGACGATACCGTTTGCATATGCTGCCGCCGGGGCCAACAGGCAACATAAGGAAATAATTACGGTTCGCTGCAGGCTAATTGATTTTATATGCATCGATGTATCCTTTCCGGTAATCCTTCAATAGAAGCAAACGCTCCGATGGGCGATAGTCAAAATACCCATAACTCTCTATATAGTCCTCTGGTTTAATGCTATCCGGTGGCTCAATTTTTACCTTACATACTGTTTCACCGCTTTCAACTGATAAAATAACTAGTTCATTCTTGCTAATAATTCCAGTGACCCAGTTGGTCCCTCTTAACCACCCAAGATAACGCTCTATCTTTAGTGTATTCTTTCTTTTTCTGCTTGCTATGTCCCACAAATAAACGAATCTGTTACCTGATGACGTTAATAACATTTTGTTGTCCGGAGAAAACCCCTTTGAATCGCCATAAAAAGCACCTATTTCCTTTTCAAGACTGATTGAATACATTCTGGAATTGCCTTTAGGTATATCAATGATAATAGTGTCATTATCAGAAAGAATTCCAACTAAAGAGTAATGTAGTGGAGCACTGATATAACGATAGTAGGAATACAAGGAAAATTTGGGATACACCCGGCGTATTTTTCCATTTGACGTTTCAGTAATTCCTAAACGACTATATGGACCGGTTGTACTGTCAGTAATAATATATTTTTCTCCGTTGGCGAATATTACTCTTACATTGTCAAAACCGACTTCATAGTCTCGAGCTGTCATTTTTTCTTTGGAAATGTCCATGTAACGATCACCCAGTAACACGATTTTTCCGGATTTGCTGATTTCAAAATGATCCGGCTTCGTTACTATTTTTCCGAAATCAAGAGTTGTCTTTTTGCCGGAATTCAAATCGATCATCAGTACCTTGCCGTTGTCCAAGCCAACAAAAAGGGTTTTGAAATCAGGAGAAAAACCCGTGCCAACTATTTCATGGGGTACTTTAAGAGACCTTAGCCTGCCGAATGAATCTGTTACATCGTTCTCATCTGACTTGGCATTGGCTCTTCTGGTCTTCAGATTTTCGTATGCTTCACGGGCTGTTGAAAAACTCAACCGGTACGTCGGATGCCGTATTGCCCGGCGCTTGCCCTCTTGCCTATCTATCCGATGTGTCCCGGACGCCGCGCCCTGGATGCTCTGCATACGGGCTTTCTCTTCACGTTTTTCATCATCCTGATCACGAATAATTTCTTTTATCTCGCCTAACTCGACATCGTCTTCGGCAGACATAATATTTTCGATCGTGCCATCAAACAGCTTAAACTCCATATATAGGGCAGAGTCCTTTACCAGATAGACGCAAAAGTAGTGATCATATGCGACAATATGGTATTTCCCTTCAGGAGATCGATCTTGCGCTGCTTCTGCGTTCGCTAGCTGTCGAGACACTCTTTCCAGCCTATGGGACGTTCCATGCTTACCGGTTGTCGCCGAATCACATGACAGGATCAACAAGGCAATAATAAGAAGCCATAATTTTTTCTTCATTGCGCACCTCGATTATGATGCGATGGCGGAAAGCAAAAATAACCAGTTGTCGTCCTCACCATCCCAATAAATGGTTATGGTTGTAACCATGATGCTGAATCCACCAGGAAAACACCTTGAATTCGAAGGAGGAAGGTGAGGATGGATATTCGGCTGAAATAAAACCGCGAAAACAAGACAGGAATTCTTTTACGGTTACTGTCTGTTTGTAGAGGTTTTTAATGTAGCTGACTCCTCCCCAGGTAAATATCTTGAAATTGATGGTCTTTTTGTCGAGACCGGCTGCGTCGGGAAAAGTAAAGATGCTCTGGCCATCAATCATCGGCTCACTCATCATGACAACCCAGTGGTTAGGGGTCACATTCTGCCCCCGATCTTTTGCTTCGGATATGACGTTGGCATTGATAAACAGACACACTGACTCTCGATACTTAAGGTGGGCGGCAGCTTCACGCAATGCCGAAAATCCTTTATTGAAGAGAAGATTTGTTTCGTTACCCGTAACGTAATAACCAATGTTCTTAAACCATTTTGCTATTTTTGACGGCATGGTGATTCCAGCGACCTGATCGTCCGCACTGTCATAACGCATATGTCCATTTTCCGAATCCCTGAGAGCTGCGAGAGCAATCCAGTCAACTGCAGATATTGCTAATTTACCATCTGGCCTTTTATTATTATAGTATCTACAGCCCGCTTTCGGTGTTACAAGCAGATCGCCCATCTTGCCGACGCCTGTCTCACACACATTGATCACATATTGAACATACAGGTCAGGGCGCTTGCGCAGCCAGCAGAACATGACCGACGCGGCGCCGCAAAGGCTTGAGTCTTTTTGATTAATACTTTCCGGGTCATTCACTCTATCCTCCAATTCCTCTGCTATATTCAGCGAAAGTAAATTGGGAAAACCGGGAACAGGCTGGTACTCTTGCTTATCGGGATCAGGGTCAGTCTTTTTGAGAGAGTGCCTGCGCTTGAAATCCCATATCCGTTTTTTTGCATCAGCCTTGTATTGCTCATATTCCCGGCGTGATAATCCGCCCATAAGAAATCTCCTTCTCAATTCCAGAGGTATTCGCATGCCGTTCAACAACATTCGGCGGGCGTATCTCAATATCCTTTCACACCAAAGCCTTTCTCCCCATCTTCGTCGGCAATTCAAAGTCAACGCCGCCCCGCACATTTTCAATTATGGTCCTGGAGAAGTACGCTTCGGAGACAAACCCTCTCAGGAAATGGTCGAGCATCGAGCCGAACATGTACATGTCTCCCGGAGAACAGTAACTCTCGGGGTTCAGCATAATTCTTATGGTCCAGCCCCGCTTCATGACCTGTTGCACAATCCGGTCGCAGGCTTCAACATGAAGTCCTTGTATCCCCTCCACATGCCGATCATTGTGCTCCGCCGTGCGCCTGTCCTGGCCGTCCGAGACATAATGCAGCCTCAGCGCGGCGCGAAGGCTTACCGTTGTCAGCAGCTTGAGGTTGATGAACTGCATTCCAAACAACTTCCAGAGGCGGTTGTCTCCGAGATAATCGAACAGTGAGCGGGTAACCTTCTTGCAATTGGTGAAGGTTACGAAATTCAGGGATACCCGGCTATGTTCACTGATGTCCCCGACACGAAGCCTTTCCGGCAGCAGTCCGTTGGTGCACAGCAGTTCCGCGGAAAGGGAGTTGATGCGCCGCGGAACTCCTTTTGGCGCTTTCGGTGGAAGCGTCACCGAGATGGATGCTTCATAACCGTACACAGACTCACTTCGCATCTCGTGGTAAGAGGTATTCGGAGCAGCGCTCGAACCATATGAACCGGATGCCACAAACGTAACTTTTTCCACCAACCCTTCAGAAATTCCCATCACCCTTTCGATGGAATAGACCTCATAATGCCCGGCTTTTCCCTCCGGGATGACAG
>CALABV010000064.1 GCA_937886325.1 uncultured Geobacter sp. | reverse complement strand
ACACTTTAATAATTTTAACTGCAATATATTGCACATTTTGATTTTACGGCATCACGGCACCGGTGTCAAAGGGGAAGGGCAGGGGAGGGCGCAAAGCGGGGTGGAGTGCGACGATGGAAAAATAATATGATCGGGTTGCGGAGAAGTGGGGAAGGGCGGCCGGAGGGCAAAGTTGCACCCTTTATCCCAAACGTGCAACTCAGAAAGGAGGACAGCACCGACACCTTCCGGAGCGATGGGCCACGCGAGGAAGCTGCGCACCGTCGGTCAAAATATGAACTCGACATCCGCCAAGATGGGGAACTGTGCTTTTTCCATGGTCAGGAGTGCTGTATGAACCAGCAGGCAGATCGCGCCTTAAGGGAGGCGCTGTTCTAGTTTTGCATTCCCTTTGACTATCACTTCGGGCTGCATTAGAGCTTTGCGTCGAACCGCTGAGTCCTGCATGCGACAAGCAATGGGGTTCCAACTCTCTGGGGCGTATTACCTTGATAATGCCCGTCTAGATGGTCTCGCGTTGAAACTTCCTGTCCTCGGCCTCAAGTGCCGAGAGCTTCCCAGCGCATCTTCCTGTTTCATGAGTGCCCCTTTGCGCGCCCCGACTCTCTAAGCGCTCTTCGCAAATCCGGACTCCTTGCCCGCCTCCAGTGCCCGCTTCGGATCCAAAAGGCCGTAGAGCTGAATGAACTTGGCCACAAGGCCGGTCCAGCCGGTCTGGTGGCTTGCGCCGAGTCCCGCGCCGTTGTCGCCGTGGAAGTATTCGTAGAAGAGGATCTGGTCACGCCAGTGGGGATCGGTCTGGAACTTCTCCGTGCCTCCGTAGACCGGCCGCCGCCCCTGCTCGTTTCGGGTGAAGATTCGAGTGAGTCGGTCGGCGATCTCCTTGCTCACTTCAAAGAGGTTCATCATTCTGCCGGTCCCCGTGGGGCACTCGATTTTGAAGTTGTCGCCGTAGTAGAGATAGAAGTTGAGAAGCGACCGGATGATGAGCGCGTTCACCGGCATCCAGATTGGTCCACGCCAGTTGGAGTTGCCGCCGAACATGCCCGTGTTCGATTCGGCCGGCAGGTAGCCCACCCGGTATTCCTGGCCGTGTACGTGGAAGATGTAGGGGTGCTGCTCGTGAAACTTGGAGAGCGAACGGATGCCGTAGGGGCTCAGGAACTCGTTTTCGTCAAGCATCTTCGACAGGATCCGGCGCAGCCGCTCCGGGTTGAGCAGCTCGATGATCCCCCGCTCGGCCACGCCTAGATTCCCGGGACCCGTGGGGTGGATAGTCTCCAAAAGCTCGGGCATCCGGCGCAGTCGCTCAAAGAGCTGGGCCAACGCCCGAGGTACACGCTCCCGCTGCCACTTCTCGATCACGGTTGTGGCGCACAGCGGCAGGAGCCCCACCATCGAGCGCACCTTGAGCCTCTGGGCGCTCCCGTCTGGCAGCCTCAGGATGTCGTAGTAGAAGCCGTCCTCCTCGTCCCACATGCCGTCGGACCGGTTCATGGCCCGGGCGATATAGTGGAAATGCTCCGAGAACTTAACGACCATGTCCTCGTAGGTGCGGTCGTGGGCGGCGAGCTCCGCCGCGAGCTCCATCATGTTCTGGCTGAAGAGGGCCATCCAGGCCGTCCCGTCCGCCTGCTCCAGGTGGCCGCCTGTAGGGAGCGGAGCGCTGCGGTCGAAGACACCGATATTGTCGAGCCCGAGGAAGCCTCCCTCGAAGACGTTCTTGCCGAACCGGTCCTTACGGTTCACCCACCAGGTGAAGTTCAGAAGCAGCTTGTTGAAGGCGGACTTGAGGAAGTCCACGTCCACTTCACCACGCAAGGCCTGCTCTGTACGGTGAAGGAACAGGGTCGCCCAGGCATGGACCGGAGGATTCACATCGCTGAAATTCCACTCATAGGCAGGGATCTGACCGCTGGGGTGCAGGTAGACCCCGCGGAGCATCAGCTCCATCTGCTCCTTGGCGAAGTCGGGGTCCACGATGGAGATGGGCAGCGTGTGGAAAGCGAGATCCCAGGCCGCGTACCACGGGTACTCCCACTTGTCGGGCATGGAGATGATGTCCTCGTTGACCATGTGGTACCACTCCCGGTTCCGGAACTCGCGGCTGCCGGAATGCAGAGGGTTGGCGCGGTGCTCGTCCAGCCATTGATCACCGTCGAAGAAGTAGAACTGCTTGCTCCACAGCATGCCGGCGATGGCCTGACGCATCACATTGGCCGCGTCCGGGGAGACCGAAGGCGGGGTTACGGACCGATAGAAATCGTCCGCCTCCTTCAGCCGGGCGGACAGGGTCTCGTCAAACTGCGCCCCGAAGGGGGAGGCTGTGCCATTGGCGTTCTGGCCTTCCTCCCCGAAGGTCCGGGCGGTGAGACGCAGCCGGGCCGTCGCCGACTGGCCGGGGCCGATGGCGAAACGATAGTGGGCGGCCACCTTCGTTCCGCGCTTCTCGGGGTTCACCGCGCCCTGCTGACCCAGCACCACGCAGTTGTTGATGCCGTCTTTGACGTAAGGGTCGAGGTTGGGCGTTCCGAAAACGCGCTCGTAGTTGGTTTCGTTGTCGGTGAAGAGCAGTTGCACATCACCTTCGCAGTACAGGCTATACTCACTCAGCAATGGATGCGCCCCAACTGCGACGGTCGCGCCTGGCGGTCCTTCGATCTGCTTGAGAACCGGCTTCTCCGAAGGTCTGGCAATCCACGCCGCCCAGTCGTTGCGGAACCAGAGCGTCGGCAGCAGGTGAAGCTCAGCCTCCTCCGGTCCCCGGTTGACGGCGGTAATTTGCACCAGGATGTCTTCAGGACCCCCTTTCGCGTACTCCACGAAGACGTCGAAATAACGGTCGCCATCGAACACGCCGGTGTCGAGGAGCTCATATTCCATCTCCTCCCGGTTGCGCTGGCGGTTCGTCTCCACCAGGTCGGCATAGGGGAACGGCGCCTGTGGGTACTTGTAGAGCATTTTCATGTAGGAATGGGTCGGAGTACTGTCGAGGTAAAAGTAGTATTCCTTGACGTCTTCGCCGTGATTGGCCTCACTG
>CALABV010000063.1 GCA_937886325.1 uncultured Geobacter sp. | reverse complement strand
CGGCTTCACCCACCCCTCAATCCCCTCCCGTCAAGGGAGGGGAAGCAAGTTCTTGTCGACCGTGCGACCATGCTGAATAGTTGCACCGATGCCGCCTTGAATCGAACCATGCATGATGCGTCCGTTATCCATGACTCGTATCGGCAACAACGGATGTTTCCTTGAGCCCGGCCGACTTCAAATCGGCTGGGAAGTCCTTGATCCTTACACTTTTCGGAGGAGACGCCGGAAAGGACAGGCACCATATGGCAAAACTGTCGGGACAACCGGATACTGAAGGAAAAAACAGATGCGTGTCGCTCCTTCTTGGGGTACTATGCTCACCTCAGCCGTTCCATGTAATGAAACCGCACGTGAGAGAACCATGACGACCATCGATGCCCTGTTGCGGGACAGCCTCGCCGCATATCCTCTGAAGGCGGCAATCCGATACAAGGAGGAGGGCGCATGGCGGGAGATTTCCTACCGCGAGCTTCATGCCGATTCAGAGGGAGTCGCCGCGGGACTCGCCGCCGTCGGCTTCGCGCCGGGAGACCGGGCCGCCATCATCGGGCCTTCCTCACCCCGCTGGGTGGCCTCGTACTTCGGGATACTCCGCGCAGGGGGCATTGTCGTTCCCATCGACAAGGAACTGAAGGGCGCGGAAGTCCGCCACATCCTGGCGGACAGCGAAGCGAAGATCCTGTTCATCGACCCTTCGTACCTGGAGCCCCTCCTGGAGAGGGAGGACGACCTGACGCACCTGGACTGCATCGTACTGTTCGGCGACCCTGCCCGAAACGGCTCGCTCCTTTCTCCGGAACTCCTCATTCTCCGCAATGTGTATGACGTGCTGAAGACGCTCCCCGCGGACCTCCCCCTTCCTCCTGAAATCACCGAACGTCTGCGTGCCGTCGCCTCCGAGGTATCCTCACACCTGGCGAAGAATACGGACGTCCCTCACGGAAGGAATCCCGGAAAAAACCTGATCGCGCCGACCCGCTCGGCCGGAAAATCGCCCGACAGGACCGTCCTGTGTCTGCCTCTCTCGGATTTCTCCCGGCAGGAGGAGCTCACACCGCCCTCCCATGTCCCGGGCGACCCTGCCCTGATACTGTACACCTCGGGCACAACGGGCCGCTCCAAGGGCGCGGTGCTGAGCCACGGCAACATCGTCTCCAACATCCGCTCCGCGGCCGGCCATTTCCAGGTGGACGACACCATGCACACCCTGTCGTTCCTTCCCATCAACCATGTCTTCGAGCAGGTATGCGGCCTCCTTCTCCCCCTTTCGGTCCGCGGGACGGTATCCTTTGCCGAATCCCTGAAAAAGCTGGGAGAAAACCTGGTCGAGGTGAGACCGACGTTTTTCACCGGCGTTCCGGCGGTCTACCGCCTGTTCCACGACCGCATCCTGAAAAACATCAAAGGCAAGCCCGTTTCGAACGTGCTGTTCTCTCTGCCCTTTGCTCGCCGTCTGGTTGTCTCCGGGGTGCGCAGGAATTTCGCGGGCGGGACCACGTTCATCAGCGGGGGCGCGGCCCTCGACCCGGCCATCGCCCGGGGGCTGACACGACTCGGATTCACCATCTTCCAGGGATACGGCGTTACCGAAACATCTCCGGTCATTTCGGCGGAGTGTCCCGGAAGGACGCGTCTCGGGTCGGTGGGTCCGGTGATGGACGGCATCGAGGTACGGATTAATCAGCCAAATGAGGACGGCGCCGGAGAGATCCTGGTGCGGGGGCCGAATGTGATGCAGGGGTACTACAAGAACCCCCAGGCAACGGAAGAGGCGCTCGCCGGCGGCTGGTACCGGACCGGCGACCTGGGCAGGCTTGACAGGGACGGTTTCCTGTATATCTGCGGAAGAGTAAAGAACCTGATCGTTACGCCGAATGGGAAGAATGTCTACCCGGAAGAGGTGGAAACCGAGCTCCTCAAGAGCCCGTTCATCGCCGAGGTCATGGTCTACGGCCATAAGCTCGACGCGGTCTCGGAGGAGGTGCACGCCGTCATCTTCCCGAACCAGGAGGCCCTTGAAGACCATGAGCGGAAAAGGCGCGGCAGCCCCCTGTCCGAGGCCGACGTGGAAGAGATCATCAGGAAGGAAGTGCTGGCCGCCGGCAGGAACCTGGCAGATTACAAGCGGGTAAAGAAGTTCACCCTGCGCGACGACGAATTTCCGAAAACCACCACCAGAAAAATAAAACGGTTCGCCGTGGAGGCGGATGTGTCGACCGGGTGACTTACTCCTCGTGGTATCCGAGCACCACCAGTATGCAGCTGCCGTCGGCGATGACGTTGATGTTGTGCTGACGGCACAACTCGACCGCCTTCGGGCTCTGCGCGCCGGGCTGCATCCAGATGTTTTCGATCCCCTTGCGCGCGGCCTCCTCCACGACCTGTTCGGTTACGGCGGGAGGGGTGATCACCGAGATGCTTTTCACGTCGTCCGGCAGATCCCGCACCGCTGCGACGCAGGGAATCCCCTCGATCTCGTTTTCCTTCGGATTGACCGGTATCACCCGGTAGCCGTTCTGCAGGTAGCAGCGGAGCACCTTGTTGCCGTATTTTTCCCGGTTTGCGGAAGCTCCCACAACGCCGTACGCCTGTGCGTCAAAGAAAATGTCGATCAGTTCCGGTACGTTCATATTGACCCCCTTGAAATGGTTACAACCATCCTGGACCATCATGGTGGTATACTATACCAGCCATTTTCGCTTTTGTCGCCGCATGCGGTGAAATACGGCGACACACTGTCGAACCTTTGACATATTTCCGGAGGAGGAAAAAACAATGAAGCAGAATATCCCTGAAAAAGGGGCCATCGTGCAGCGGGACGGCGAGACCTTCGCCATCAAGGTCCACATGCCGGGCGGGTACACGAACGCGGAGGAACTGCGCAGGGTCGCGGACGTGGCGGAGCGTCACTGCATACCGGAGATAAAGATCACCATTGCCCAGCGCATCTGCCTTCTGGGCATCCCGGAGGAGAAACTGGACGCGATCCGCGCCGACCTGGGCGACCTGGACGAGGGCGGCATGGGGTTGTGCGTCCGTTACGTGAAGATGTGCCCGGGCGCTACCTGGTGCAAGCGTGCGCAGCGTGTCACCAGGGATCTCGGCATGGAGATGGACAGACGCTACCACCGGACCCAGGTCCCATGGAAATTCAAGATGAGCGTCTCTGGATGCCCCAACGACTGCTGCGAAGGCTTCATCAGGGACCTGGCGATCATCGGAGGGCCGAAAGGATGGAAGATCCTGGTCGGGGGAAACGGCGGGGCGCGTCCCCGCATGGCGCAGACCCTCGTGGAAGACCTGCCCACGGACGAAGAGGCCATGGTCGTTGTGGAACGGATTGTCTCCTGGTTCACCGCGGCGGAAAAGAAATGCCGCATCGGCAAGGTCATCGAGGAGATGGGGATTGAGGCCTTCCGGAAGGAGGTCCTGTGACGGGCTGGTGATTATGCGCCAGTAGCGCGTACCATTTAAAATCACCCCCCCTCAGTCCCCCCTTCTCGGGGAAGCCTTTAAGCCTCCCCTGAGAAGGGGATGTTTGGATGGGTTGGACTCGAAAGAATGAGCGTTACAGAGTACCAGAGAAAACAGGAAGGAAACCTAACGGGAAAGGAGAGAAAACATGCCGGTCATTACCATCGATATCAGCACCATGACAACGGAGAAAAAGGCGGAGCTCGTGAAGGAGCTGACCGTGAAGGCAAGCGAAGTTACGAAGATCCCGGAGGATAAATTCACCGTGCTCATCAATGAATTCCCCCGGGAGAATATCGGGATCGGCGGAAAACTGCTGTCGGAGATCATGAAGTAGTCTTAGTCCGGGTTTCCTCTATGAAAGAGACAAAGGGACGGCCGATTTGCCGTCCCTTTGTCGTTTCTTCGGGTCTTCCGCTCAGAAAGCGTAGACGAACTTTGCCCACAGGTTGTTCCCCTGGGGCCGGTTCCTGGATTCGACCTCGAAGTGGTACTTGAGGATGAAGCTCATGTTTTTGAAGTTGTACTTCGCCTGGGGACCGATTGCAACGGTCATGCCCCGGTTGTCTTTGAGGTCCGAACCGCCGACTTCGTCATCGGTCGTCTGCTGGTAGTAGTAGCCGCCAACACCGAGATTGAACGGACCTACTTTCTGACCCACAGTGTAATCCACATGGAACTCCTGCCCCGAAAGGTAATCAGTGTCTGTATTCTTGGTATTGAAGTCGTACATCAGCTTGGCCGACACCTCGAACCCGCTGTCGGTAACAAAGGTTCCCGCCACGATGGGCTCGAAGGTCCAGTAATTCCTGCCGATGTTCGCCACCCGCATTTTGTCGTAGCTCCCCGTGGGGCAGTAGATGTCGAGGCCGGTGGCCAGGTGCCAGTTCTTGCCGTGCCATGAAAGGATGAACGGATCGACGATGATGTCTCCCAACCCCTCTTTGCTGCCGCTTCCTCCGGGCGATTTATGGACATCGACCTTCATCAGGGGGAGGAAGACATGCATTCCCCAGTACCCCCCGAGAACCTTGTACGGGGTGACATGGATGAGGCGGAAGACATTGGCGTACACGTCCGCGTCGAACTCGAACGGATACTTATTGCCGCTGTTGTCCCGGAAGCTTCCGGCTGAGTAATAGTCGAAATAGTTGATGAAATAGGTTCCCGGCGGCGGCACCGCGCCGGACATGAAGTCCTCGGCGCCGTTGGGGTACGCACCGCCGCCCCCCTCGGTCGCCTTCACCGGGGTACCTGCCAGCATCACCAGACACAGCGCCAGCGCCGCCGTTGCCGCGGCCATTCTCCGTTGGATGTTGAATTGCATCGTTCCTCCTCCCGCATCGCATTGAATTTCCCATGAGGGATTCCTGCGGCACCATATACAAATTAGTGAAGCGCGTCAAGAAGGAGAACGCTGAACCGAAAACAATGAATTTACAGGGAGGCACACGAAATACATGATGAGAACAAGACAGACTTCGGTTCTCCCGTTAACGGTGACGGCAACTGAATGAATGCGTTATCCTCCCTTAGGTAAGGGGAGGCCGGTAGGGGTTATCTTGATCCATAACTACCCCCAGCCCCCTCGTATCGTACGAGGGGCTACGTCAAAGCTGTTCCAAGACAGGATAGGCAAATCAACTGCCGGGATTAAACCCGGAAGATGGGGGTTTCTCCAGCTTTGCAATTTTCGTATCCTGTGCATCCCGTTCATCCCTGTTAATTCCGGCTTTCGGGTTTTTCGGATTTTTCCTCAAAGGTGTGCTATAGAAGGGCTTTCGATTCAATTTCCGACAGATACGGGTACTGCAATGGGGATGGATGCAACATTCTGGATGGGGCTTCTGGGGCTTGCGCCGCTGCTGATCTACATTGTGCTGGTGTTCCGGAGAATGGACATCCTTCCCGCCACGGCCCTGTGCGTCGCCATCGGCGCGCTGCTCAGCGGCCAGACCCTGATCTCATTCGGCGCAGCGCTGGCGGACGCGCTCGGCTCCTTCCTGGCCCTGGTGGGTCTGATCATCATGCTGGGGAGGGGCCTGGGCGAGGTGCTCAACGCCACCGGCGTTTCCCATACCATCGTACACCGCATCATCCACACGGTCGGTGTGGACACGGAACGGAAGGCCATGCTCGGCATCATGCTCGCCTGCATGGTGGTGGTAGGACTCCTGGGAACAATGGCGGGCGGAAACGCGGTCATCGCGCCCATTGTCCTTCCGGTTGCCGCCGCGGTCGGGCTCTCCCGCAGCACGGTGGGCGTGATCTTCCAGGCGGTCGGAGAGGAGGCCCTGATCCTCGGCCCCTTTACCCCGCCGGTGGTCACTCTCCTGGGACTTACGGGCATCGGCTACGGCGAGATGCTGCTGTTCGTCTCCGGCCCGGTGGCGCTCATCACCCTGGGAGTCACCTGGCTGGTTCTCCAGCGCATCCAGCGCCGTACCCGGGACAGCGCACCCTACGAGATCCCACCCGACATGGAGCGCTTCGAACCCTCGCCGCAAAGCCGCCGAGCCACCCTGCTGTTCGTCGCTTCCTTCCTGGCAGCTGTTGTGTACGGCATCATCGTAAAGGCCCCCACCTCCTTCGTCGTGGTCATCATGCTCGGCCTGTCCCTCATCACCGGCCTTGCCGGCGGCCTGAAGTTCGACGGGATCTTCAAGCTCGTGGCGCGGGGGATGTCGGGCAACGTGTCGCTCTTCCTCCTGTTCGTATTGCTGGACCCCTTCATCAAGTTCGTGGAAAAGGCCGGAGGATTCGCGGCCCTCACCACCCTCCTCAGGCCCATGACCGAGGCGGGCGGCAAGCCGGCCATCGTCATTGCCGGCGGATTTCTCGGCGCCTTCGGCATCAGCGGCGCCACTGTGGCAACCCTCAAGCTCCTGCACGAGATGTTCACTCCCCTTCTCACCGGCCACGCCGTTTCCATGCTCGCCTGGTCCCTTGCCCTGGTGGTCGCCACCCGCGTTCACAACTTCGTCTTTCCCGGCGCCAACATGGTCAGCTCCCTCGGCTTCGCAGAGTCCGACGACATGCGCCCCATGCTTCGCAACGGTTGGATCGTGGCCGCCTGCCAGCTCACCTTTCTGACGGTATTCAGCCTGCTGTTTGCATGATCCTGAAGGAGAAAACAGTCTGAAGACTGAAGGCTGAAGGTGAAAACCATAATGCACATCCGCCGGCAAAACATACACGAACGGGGAATCCGAGCGCCTTCAAGGACCGACGGTGTGCAACCATCGAATTGGTTATTATCAAGTGGAAAAGTGATACGAAAAAGCCGCTTGTTGGCAGGGAAACGCATAGTGCCGGGACAAACCGACACGGGGAACCGCATACCATCAGGACATTGAAAGTCATGATACTATGCGGTTATTGACTGGATACCACCGTGTTGCATACCGGTCCTGAGACCGATCCGTAAGGCTATTTTACAACTACTTTCACGGGTGTTCTCTTCCGCGCCTTGCTGCCGGCCGCCGGGGTCTGGGAAACGACTGGCTTGTTCCGTATGGAAGAGAGCGGCTCCATGCCCTTTTCCTTCACATAGAAACCGGCTTTCTGGATTGCCAGAACAGCATTCATATAACTCAATCCCACCACATTGGGGACCACCGCGGTATTCGACTCCGGCGGAGGTACGGGCTTTTTGTCCTCTTTTTTGGAGCATGCGCTCAGTCCTGCAACCAGAGAGGCAAGCAATATGAAGGCAATGGCCATATTTTTCATAGAAACTCCGGTATCAGCGGTTCGGTTGAGGTGACTGCAAGCGCGCTGAGTATAGGATGACGACCCCGGACAGTCAAGAGTAATCCTCCCGGCCAGAATCCTTTGGATCCCGTAGAAACTGCCATGACCGTGACATGTTCAATACTTTCAACGCATGCATGCAGGTCATTTTCCCGCAAGGTGCGGCGGGTCGGTGAGCCATCCCAGCCGCATCACACCCCAAAGGCCGGCCAGGATTGCCTCGGCCGCGTCATGGCGAAGCGATGTGGGGGCCGGAGCGCCGGACCACCGGATGACCCGGCGCGCGGCGCCGTCGGCGGAATGCTTCGCCTGAATGCCGCTGCGCTGTTCACGGGGGAGGAGGAGGCGCCGCCGCCACTCTTCCGCGCTTGTCTTCAGGACGAGGATTCCGCGACGCTCGGCCTCCCGTTCCCACGGCGCCGCAAGCGGCCCGCCCCCTTCAATCACGAGCGCTTCCAGATCGGGAATCTCTCTCAGGATGCCGTTGATCGCACGCCGCAGACGGTCCGTGCTCCCGTAGTTACGCGAGCGGTACCAGACGAGCTTCCCCTCCCCGCCATACAGGGCCAGACCGGTCCGTATTCCCAGGTCAACCGCCAGTAATGAACCCATTCACACCTGCCAGATAATGTGTCAATAGCCGATCTACTTTTCTTCAAGCACTTGATTATCAAGAATAATCGATTGTGTCCATCCGGAATCTCCGGATGTGACACTATTGGTTTTCAATTCGGAAACGAGGAATTTTTCGGCCTGGCAAGGAAGGCAAAGGGAAGAGTAGAAAAAAAGGCGGCGGTACGAATCCTGTCTCAGTTCACAAGCAGAGGACAGTTCGCGGCTTCATCCTGCTTCATCCACAGGAATGAATCGTCAATGTCAAGTTCAGCCTGTATTTTCCGTACGGATATGTAGCGTGTAATAATCGCCTTTTCGCGAGGAACGCGTGAAAAATCGAAGAGGAAAACCGTGACGCCAACTCCTTCGACGATTCGGATATCCTTGACACGGCAAGGGATCTCAAGAAAGCGGTCGACACCTTCAATCGGGAGCGAAAAAGAGAGTACGGCGGATTCCCTCATCATGAAGACGGCGCCGGATGAAAACGACACGGCGACGCCGCCAATCGAGATGTCTTTGAGCAGGCCCGTATTGCTTGTTTCTCCCCGAGATACGACCGGGATGTTTTGCAGAGGCCGGACGCGTAACTGCCTTCTTGCTTCGGCCACATCGTTGCATTTCACAATCAGCCCGTTGTGCAGGGCAACTGTTGTCACCGGTTTTGAATCATAGAGGTAGACCTCGCTGTCTCGATAGCTGTATGATGCGAAGGGTTCCCCCAGAACGCGGGTAAGTTCACCGGCGGTCTTGCCGAGAAAACTCCGTAATCTGCCCCGTGCTATACGTTTTCCGTTCCGATTCAGATTCATGTTCTCGTGTACTCCGTGCCCGCGTTCATGATGTTTCGGGGATTTCATTATTTTTTATGCTTAAAACGTGCCATAGTACTATCGGCATAACGTACCGTTTTTATTCAACATATCTTCTACTGAAGAAAACCACGAATGTGCAGGATGTCAACATGAAGAGTGGAGTCTTTTCTATTTAATCGAAATCATTAAACAATATCCCTGTGCAAGGATTTACCACACCCTTGTCCCGGACGATGAGAAAGTATCCCTTTGTGGATGGATTGCGCGGAAGGGTGTGGAAATACCGTCCATGATCGAGAATGGCCGGAACAAGAGAGGAGGAACACAATGGCTCCAAGAAAAATCATCATTGTCGAGGCAAGCCCCCGGAATAACGGCAACAGCACCATACTGGCGCGGGAGGTGGCGGAAGGCGCGCGCAGCCTGGGCGCGGAGGTGGATACCGTACATCTCCACGAAATGGAAATCCGGCCATGTACCGCCTGCGACGCCTGCCAGGAATCGCTGGAGAAGGACTGCATCATCGATGACGGCATGCGTCCGCTCTATCCCCGCCTGCGGGCCGCGGACGCCGTGGTCTACGCGACTCCCGTCTACTGGTTCACCGTCTCGGCACAGATCAAGCTGTTCATGGACCGCTGCTACGCCCTTACCTATCTGGGAACAGTGCCGGGAGAGGAGGGGGAACCGGTCTACACCGTAAAGACCGACCTCGGCGGAAAGAAGTTCGGTGTCGTAGTCACCTACGGCGACGTGGACCCCTTCGCCTCGGGTGCCGTCAACGCCCTCCGTACCTTCCAGGACATGGCCCGTTTCCTGGGATCGGAGATAGTAGGGCTTGTCTACGGAACCACCCTTGCACCGGGTGAAGTGGCCGACAACGACGCGCTGATGAAACAGGCATACAGCTTGGGAAGAGACCTGGCCGCGGGAGAGTAAAGTAGTGTCCATCCGGAAACTCCGGATGTGACACTATTGGTTTCCAATTCGGAAACGAGGAATTTTTCGGCATGGCAAGGGAATCGAGGGGTTGCGCGGAGGCGTACATCGGTACGCCGCACAAGCAAGCCCGAAGATTGACACCGCCAGGGCGGAAAAGGACCGTTTCCGATGGAAACTAAAGTAACAGGGGGGTACCATGCCTTGCATGACGAAGACATGGCGCCCCCTTGATTTCAAGGCATCTTCGCACCCTTTTCCCGCAATCAGACATTGTGCGGCGCGGGTGACACCCCGCGCTTCCCGACCTGATACGACGAAATCCCCTGGCAGACGGCCAACGCCATGGCTATCAGGAGCACAATCATTCCCGTAACACCATTCCATCCACCCTGTGACCAGCAGATACCCCCAAGAGTCCCGGAAACACTCGACCCCAGATAGTAGAAGAACAGGTAGAGCGCTGAAGCCTGGGCCTTTGCGGTTTGCGCATGCCGCCCCACCCAACTGGAGGCTACCGAATGGGCGCCGAAGAATCCGACCGTAAACAGGGCGACGCCCGTAATAATCAGGGGCAATGATCCCGCCAGCGTCAGGAGCGCGCCGGCGGCCATTGTCGCCAGTGAAAGCCGGAGCAGGAATGTCCGATCGAATCTGCCGATTATCCGGCCCGTAGCCGAAGCGCTCAACGAACCGAGCAGGTAGACGAGAAAGATAAGGCTCACATGGCTCTGGGTGAGAGCGTAGGGATCTCCCAGGAGGCGGAAGGTCAGGTAGTTGTAAAGGGTCACGAAACTCCCCATGGCCAGGAAAGAGATGCCGTAGAGGCAGAGGAGCAGCGGGTCCGTCAGATGCCGACCGAGCGAGGTGAACAGGTAGCGAGCCTGGAAGGGGCGTCGCGGAAGATGGGACGGCGGCAGGCTCTTGACGAAGAGCAGGCTGAGAAGAAGACAGAGAACCCCGAAGACCCCGAGAGCGGCACGCCATGACCAGATGTCGGTCATGGCCGCGGTGACAATCCGGCCGGTCATCCCGCCCACGGCATTACCGGCGATATAGAGTCCCATGGCCGAGCCGATTGCCGAGGCGTCGAGTTCCTCGCTCAGGTATGCCATGGCCACTGCGGGCAGTCCCGCCAGCACGAATCCCTGGAGAAATCGCAACGCGACGAGCCCGGAGAATGTTTCGCTGACGGCAATCAGCAGGCTCAACAGCGAGGTAAGGATGAGCGCTCCGGTCATTACCTGCTTGCGGCCCCAGGTTTCCGAGACGGTCCCGGCAAGCAGCATGGTTATCGCCATGGTAGCGGTCGCCACGGAGAGCGGCAGACTGCCGACGGCTGGAGAAATCCCGAATTCCCGTGAAAACTCCGGCAGCAGAGGCTGCACATCGTAGAGCGTCACAAAGGTAACGAAACCGGCCGCGAAAAAGGCCAAACTGGAACGCAGGTAGGCGCTGGTGCCGATCCGGATACTGCCCAGACCGGCTTCGGTACGGGTAAGGGTGAGGTTGTTCATTGGTCAGTACCACCTTGTTCTTTATTTTCTGAATCAACCATACCACCCTGTTTGAAATAAATAAAATATATGATATTTATGTACTTCATAAATAATTATTATACATGGAGGCCGGCATGGAAGTGCGTCAGGTGCGGTACTTTACCGAGATCGTCCGCCACGGAAGCTTTACCAAGGCGGCTGAACAGCTTCACGTTGCACAGCCCGCAATCAGCATGGCGATCAGGAACCTGGAAGAGGAGCTTGACGTGATCCTGCTCAACCGACGCGACCGGAAGATCTCCCTCACCGCCGAGGGGGAGGTCTTTCTTGAGCATTGCCGGCGGATACTCACCGATCTCGCGGCTGCCCGGCAGGCGATTGACGATATGCGCGGTCTTTTGAAAGGGCAGGTGCGGGTGGGCATCCCGCCCATGCTGAGCATCTACTTTTTCCCGGATATCATTTGCGACTTCACGCGCGCGTATCCCGACCTGCGCATGTCGGTCTCCAGCGAGGGGGCCTCGCTGATACGGCAGATGATCAGCGAAGGCGATATCGACATGGGGGTCATCGCGGGGAGCGCGCCGGAAGATCTTGAGGCATGGCACTTCCTGCGGGAGGAGGTGGTGGCCTGCGTCCCTCCGGAGCACCCGTTTGCCGCGCGGCGGACGGTCACCTTCGCCGAGTTCCGCGGCGAACCGCTGATCTTCTACAAGGAGGGGTACTACCTGCGGGAACTGATTTCCGGCATGAGGATGGAAACGGGCGAACCGTTGAATATCGTATTCGAGACAAATCTCTTTTCACTGGTGAGGACGCTTATCAGGCGCGGCATCGGAATTTCCGCTTCCCTCAGGATGGTGGTGTCGGCGGATTCGGAGGTTGTCGCGGTGCCCTTTGACCCGCCGCTCCATCTCGACCTGAAGATTGCATGGAAGAAGAATGCCTACCTCTCCCGCGCAAACCGTGCCTTCGTGGATTTTCTCCTGGAACAGACAAAGGGGTACGGCGTATCGGGACAGACCAACGGATGAATTGGCGGCGCATTCACAGGGTTCTCAGCCCTCACTCCCTTCATTCAATCCTTGACACCGAAACGTAACCTGGTATCCAATAGCGGATACTTTATTTCAACCCAAGGAGGGAATCATGAAACTGACCGCTGCTGTCGTCGCCGCCGCTGTTCTGTCGTCATCCGTCGCCATGGCCGCCATGACCAAGAGCTACCAGGTTACCGGCCCGGTGCTGGAAGTGAAGGGTGATGTGGTGACCATCCAGAAGGGTAAAGAGAAGTGGGAGATCGCCCGCGACAAGGACACGAAGGTAACCGGCGACCTGAAGGTGGGCTCCAAGGCAACGATTTTCTACCAGATGAAGGCAACCAGTATCGAAGTAAAAGGGGCGGAAACGAAGCCTGCCGCCAAAGCGCAGGAAAAGAAAAAGTAACGAATTCACCATCGGAAAGGCGTACTCTACGCAAATGCGGATCACCCGCCGGGTGATCCGGTTTCCTGAAGTCAGGAAGATTTTCCGATAAATGCAGAAAACCCCTCAGGCTGGAAACCATGAGGGGTTTTTTTATGCCAGAAACAGCGCCACAAAAGCCGCTTCCCACCTTCCACCATCGAAAGTGACCGACACTCCCGGCGGGAATTCTACTCCGCCATCAGACTGGTTGAAAAGACTTGCCTCTCACTGACAGTTAAATTCGGAGACATCCACATTTAATTTCCGTTTGGGGGGAAGGCAATTAGGAATGGTGTCCCCTCATTTCCCAGACCAACAAGGTCAATTACCCGGCGGGCCTCACCGCCAGCATATCTACCACCCTTTCCCACCCTTCAACCTGCTTCTCAGAAATCCAGCGGGCTCCTCGGCTCCTTCACCGTCCTCACAGGCACGCAATGGGTGTA